>CAWEUD010000024.1:0-187650 GCA_963812115.1 uncultured Chloroflexia bacterium | reverse complement strand
TCGCGCAGGTCAGCGCCGGTGGTAATCCAGCACGCGAGGTCCTCCTGGTTGCCCCGGTTGTGCCATCGGTCCTGGGCACGACGCAACGATACTCGCAATGCACCGGCGTGGCTGGAACCTTCGACAATGAAACCCAGGTTCGTCCCCACCGGGTGAATCCGTGTGAACCGGTACCGCTCCAACTTCCGGATGAGAATCTCGTGGCGCTCGCTGCCCATGTCGCGCTCGATGATCAGCAACGCGCCCGCGTGACTGCGCCGAACGAGGGCTATTGCATCGGGACGCTGCACGCCGCGGTAAGGAACAGCTGGCGGCATGTTCCGGGACCCACGCAGCGAGGCCAATCTCGTCGGTCAGCGGCGAGGCGCGCAGAAAGGCGGCAAGGAGATCGTGGGGTCGCGAGCTGGTGGATGACCGGCGAGGGGGCCTGCAGCTGATCGTCCGCCAGCTCCGGCTGGTGAGTGCTCCCAGAGAAGAAACCCGAGATCCTTGCGGTGCTCTTCGTCAGAACGTACGCGTATCGCCCGCGGGGCCGCTGGCTGTTTCCCGCCCAGAAGCCGCGCAGGATCCCGCATTGATGAGGCGCGACAGCCGTCGCTGAGCAATGCGGAGGCTGCCATACGCGAGCACGGCCGCCAGCTCCGAGTCCACGACGTCGCCGGCCCACAGCCACGCGATGAGCCGCTGATCACGGACTGGTAGCGCCGGCCAGGCGTTCATGCCTGGCGGCCCGATGGGCGCCGACCGCCGGGTGCGGGCCTGCCTGGACGCCACCATCATCCCCCGCCGCGACGGGCACGACGCTTGCGTTGGGCGCGTGCCAGACTGCTCATCCTGGCAAGGCGTGCGAAGTGCGCAGCCCGCGCATGGGTCGCCCGCCGCCGACGCTCGTCAGCCGGCAAGCCGCGATCCGGATCGACCTGCCGCTCGAAGCTCGCCATGAACGTGGCGCGAGCCTTCTCGGTCAGGCGCCGGGAGCTCGTGCGTGGCGTGCAGCAGATGCGACCGATGCGGCCTCGCAGCGCACGCTCGGATGGGCTGGAGCGGCCCCCACGCTGTCCCATCACAGCCTCCGACGACGGTGCCCAACGGGCCGCTCTGGCCCGGAGCCTGCCGGGGAGCGGTCGTCGGACCGAGCCACAGTATCGGATCACCGACTACGGTGACGATCACCGGCTCCTGAGCGGCCTGGCGCAGGATGCGATGAAGCTGTCGCCGAAAGACGGTGAGACCGGTCCGCGTACCGTGGTCGCGCGGGCGCACGGGGCGAATGAGAACCGGCGTCTGGTGGGCGCCCGCCGCGACAAGATGCTCGCCAGCGGACGCACGCAACCAGAGCTCGGTCAGCTCATCGCGTAGGCGGGTCGGAGTCACGCGCATCGGCATTCGACAACCCTATGGGGCAGGACGTGTCGAAACAAGGGAAGTTGTGTACAGCTCGGTGTACGTCTCGTTCCTGCCTCATGAGAGACGATGCGGCGATCCCTGCACGACGCTACGCGCAGCGATTGGATCGTCCCGTTGACCGGCGGCGTGACCTTCGGCACTTCCGCCAGAAGCAAGCTCGCGCCCATCGTCCAGCAGAGGATTCATCGGAACTGAGGACGTGATTCATCGGTATGCCGGATGCGTCGTCACGCCCCTGGAGCGAGACTGGAAGACGAGCGAACATCAAGGAACAACCCGATGGACAGTGAAGGGACGAACGAGCCGCTGTACGCGCAGCTCTCGAGCCTGACTCCGGCAGAGCAGGCGGTGCTCGACGAGGCGCTCAGCGGACTGCCCGCCCGCGAGATCGCGGAGCGGCTCTCTCTGACTGAAGCGACGGTGCGGTCGCACCTGTCGCACATCTACCTCAAGCTGGGCGTGAGCGGGCGGGTCGCGCTCCTGGCCTCCTTCCGCGAATCGGAGCCGGCAATGACCGGGAGCCAGGCGCCGTTGCCCGCCGCCCCGGCGCCACACGTTCGGCGCCTGCCGGTTGCGGGTGCGGTGCTCGCATTACTGGGCGCCGCAGCCGTCTTTGTCGCCAGTGTCGCCGCCATTGGCAGCATGCTCGACACCCGAGCTCGGCTGGCGGATCCATTCCAACCAGTGACCGTTCAGGCCACACCCGCGGGTGCTCGAGTAATCCGCGAGGCGACGCCCGCACTGCGGGGAGCGGATTCGCGGGGCGGCACGCTCGTATGGTCACCCTTTGCGGGAGGTCCGCGAGCTGACGCCGGCTCGGAGCCGGGCCTCGGCGCGGCGGCACTGACCATGCTTCCGTACGCCATCGTCTTGCTCGGCCTGGGATTCGTTGCTCACGCCTGACCCAGGGTCTCGCTGGCCGTCGCTGACGAAGGCAAGAGGGAGGGAAACGACTGTGTCCACCCTGTGGATCGGCCTCAAGTTGCTGCGTGCCAATCCCGGACGGCTGGTCGTCCTCGTCGCAGGCTCGGTGTCGGTGGCCCTGGCGGCGAGCGCGCTGCTGATCGCTTCCACCTCCAGCCTGGCCGTGGTCCAGCAGCAGCTCAACGCTGGCTGGCGCGGCCCTTACGACATCTTGGTTCGACCCGCCGATACCGAGGCGAGCGCGGAGGGTCGGGTCCCGGCGAACTACGTGTCCGTCAGAGGCAGCGGGATCAGTCGCGCCGAGTGGGAGGCGATTCAGGCCATCCCGGGCGTTGAAGTCGCCGCACCGGTGGCCAGCCTCGGCTGGATGACTGACGGCGGTCCACCGGTTAGCGTGGAACTGCAGGATGTTGCTACCGAGACCGTGTACCTCGTCGACGTAGAGGTCTCGGTAGGCGGCGAGCGGCTCGTCTCGCATGTCGGCGCGTTCGCGCGTCCACCAGAGGCCGGTCCGTGGCCACTGTCGGTTGGACTGGGCACCACTGCCGACTCTGGCAACGGCGACCTGAACCTGGACCTCGCCCAGCTCCCGTCGACCTGGGGGTTGGTGGTGGGGATCGACCCCATCGCCGAGGACCAGCTGATCGGCCTCGAGCGCTTCATCGCCGGACGCGGGCTGACGCGTGGCGTCTCGCACGTCCTCGACCAGCAGCTGCAACGGGAGGCGGTGGGTGTCCCGATCGTCACGGCAGCCCACTCGGAGGTGCCGGGCACGCTTCAGGTCAGCGTCCTTCGCCTGAGCGGAGTTACGCCGGCCGCCTTGAAAGCCGCGCTGGACGCCATCCCACCGCCTGCCGATAGCGAGGCGGTTGAGGCGTACCTGGCCGCGCAGCAGCGCGTGATCCGACAGTTCGCCGAGGAGGCCGCGACGACCCCAGTCGCCGCCGACGCCGCGCCGCTGGATGAGCTGCTCACTCCACTGCGTGAGCCGCGTCTGGCGCTGACCGCCTCGGGGAACCTGACCGCCGATGCCTCGAGCTACGGTGGTGCGTGGGGGATCGAGCGCAGCGTGGTGCTGGTGCCGAAGCCGGCGCCTTACCAGGAGTCAAGCGACGATCGCATGCGGCTGGAGCCGGTTGGAACATGGGATGCGCTCGTGCTGCCGGAGTTGGAGCGCCTCGCGGCGGCTGATTACACGCTGGGAGAGGCAAACCTCGCCAATGGCCGCGACGAACTCATCTACCGGCCGCTCGACGTCGCCACGCCGCCGCCGTTCAGCCTACAGCCGCTCGGCACCGTCGATCTGCGCGCCATCGCCGCCGAGTTTGAGACCGCCACCAGCTACGCGCCCCTTGGGATCTACGGCGAGGCGCCCCGTCACCTGGTGGAAACGGCCGGCGGTCAGGCCACCGACGAGCCGTTGCCGGCTTCCCTCAATCCAGGCGGAATCAATCCGCTGCCGCCGATCGGACTCACGAACCTCGAAGCTGTGGAGGCCCTGCGCGGGGAGCGGTTCATCGACGCCATCCGGGTGCGCGTCGCGGACGTCACCGGTTACGACGCGCAGGCCATTAGCCGGGTCGAAGATGTGGCTCAGTCGATCATCCAGCGCACCGGGCTGCGGGTAGACGTGGTGGCCGGTGCCGCTGCTTCCGACGTGGAGGTCGAGGTGCCCGACCTCGGCGTCATCAGCGAGCGCTGGACGACGCTCGGTGAGGCGCCGCGCATCGAGTCGGGGGCCGCAGGTTTGTCGGGCGTACTGCTGGCGGGTGCGGTCGCGGTGGCGTTGGCCTACCTCGTCACCTTCGCGCTGGTGCTCGTCGAAGACCAGGCGGCGGAGCTGTCGACCTTGCGGCTCATTGGCTGGCGTCGCCGGACGGTCCTTGCCCTGCTGGCTGGCCAGGCGCTCGTGGTCGGTCTGGGTGCCGGGATCATCGCGGTGGCTGCCTACGTGGCGCTGGCTCCTGACCAAGGGTCGACTGATAGGTGGCTGACCTACGGCCTCCTGCTGGGCGCTGTCCTCGGCGCGCACCTGCTGTCAGTCCTGACCGTTGGGGGCCTTGGCGCCCGGCGGCCGATCGCGGCCGCGCTGCGCGGACGGTCGGTGGATGGTGGCCGACGCGCGGTCGGCAGCATGCGTGGCCTAGCCATTTCGCAGGCACTCGAGTCGCGCCTCCGGTTCGTGGGGACCGCCATCGCGCTGGTGGCGGCAGTGACCCTGGCCGGCTTCGTTGCCACGGTCGAGCTGGTCTTCAACGGTGCGCTGCGGGGAACGCTGCTTGGACAGGTGGTCGCGCTGCGAATCGCCCCCTACCACCTCCTCGGCGCTGCGGCGGCGCTGTTCGCCGCGGGGGCGGTGGTGCTCGACAACGCCCTCCTCACCGTCGAGCGCCGACTCGCCACTCTGGGACTGCTGCGCGCCCTGGGCTGGCGTGCCGGTCCGGTGCGCAAGCTTGTGTTCGCCGAGGCCGTGCTACCGGCGCTCTGCGCTGCAGTGCTGGCCGCGGTGCTCATCGGCGGTCTTGGACTGGCGCTCGGGCTCGGGATCGTATCGCTGGCCGTGGCCGGAGTGGCGGCCCTCGTGGCCGTCACTGTCGGCTGGCTGGCGACGCGCCCAGCGGTGGGGCTCGTCGCGCGGGTTGCCCCCGCCACCACTCTGCGTGCCGAGGGGGCGTCGACGGCGTTGCCCGGCCTTGCCGTTCGGCAGGCGATGCTCACCGTCGGCCTGCTCGCCGTCGCCGTGCTGGCCGGCTCGGTGGGGTGGAGCCAGTTTGCGCCGATCGGCATCGCGGCCAGTGAGATCACCACCACCCCGCCGCCAACGCCGCAGCCGGCAGATGTCCAGCGCCTGGCGAAGGACGTGGCGGCCATCAGCCAGCACAACGACCGGATGATTGGTTCCCAGGCGCTCGCCGACAGCTTCGCCTCGGTCGGCGAACGACTCAGCGACCTCGGGTACGAGGTGCGCGAAGTTGGGTACCTGGCCCGCGTCCTCGACGTCCGAGATGAGACGGGGGAGTCGATACGGATCGATGGCGCGGCGTGGCCGGTGTCGCTTGCCTACCGCTCGTCACGCTGGACGGGAAGCGATCTGGTGTCCGCCTTCGTCGCACTGGAAGCGCCGGCCGGGGTGCTCCCCGCATGCAGCGGCGAGGTGGTCGTCCTGCGACTGCCGGACGAGGCGAGCGCTCCGCTCGCCTCCCAGCTTCTCGAGCGCTGCCCGGAGACGACCGAGGCGGTGCTCGGAGTGGTCGCCGACGATCAGTCCTGGCGACAGCTCGCCTCGGCGGCCGCCCTGCGGCTGCCACCCGCCGAGCAGTTGATCGCCACGACATCGGGCGCGCACGACGCACCATGGCTGGTCGCCGGGCTCGACACTGCCGGGCCTGGCGCGACCGCCAGCGCGGCAAGCGTTGCCGTTGTGCTAGAGGTCGCCCGCAACGCCGCAGCGGGTGAGATCCCGGTCAACGTGGCGGTCGCCACCACCCAAGCCGGGGGTGCGATCTCGATCCTGCTGCGCGAGATCGCGCAACGTCCCGCCCCGGTCATCATCCTGGGTCCGATGGGCGGACAGGTCAGCCCGGTGCTGGGCACGACCGAGTTCATCGATCTGGATGCGGGGGCCGCGTGCGCCGGTGTGTTGTCCTCGGTCGAGCTTGACGACAATGGCGGCTGGCTGGCGAGGTGTGAGGTGCTGCAGGCCCGGCCGACGTCATCCGGACTGCTCGATCTCCTGTCCCATTCGCTCTCGCTGGAACCATCGACTGAGCTGTCGGCCAACGCCTACGCCCTGGCGGTGGGGCTCGACGCGGCATACCTGGGAGAGCCGCTCAATCCACAAGAGGGCGTCACATCGGTCGCGGGGACATCCGTCGATACGCCGGAACAGACGGATCCGCGTGAACTCGCGGCCATCGCCCGGGGGGTGCTGGCCACGATTGGAGAGTTGGGGAAATGAGCGACGCACTGATCACCCTCGACCGCGTTACCCGCCGCTACGGGCAGGGCGAGACAACTGTCACCGCCATCGATGGCGTATCGCTGAACGTGGGTCGCGGTGAGCAGATCGCGGTGGTGGGACCATCCGGATCGGGCAAGAGCACGCTGCTTGGGCTGCTCGGACTCATCGAGGTGCCAGACGAAGGGCACGTCCTGGTGGAGGCCGGAGACGCCGCGTTGCTGTCCGAGGATGATCGGGCGGACCTGCGGCGAACCCGCATCGGCCTGGTCTTCCAGCTGTTTCACCTCGTGCCGGCGCTGACCGCGCTCGATAACGTTCTCCTGCCGCTCATGCCATACATTCCACGCTCAGCGATCGAGCCCCGCGCGATTGAGCTGCTTGAATCGGTCGGGCTCGGGAATCGGCTGACACATCGGCCCGCGGAGCTGTCCGGCGGAGAACAGCAACGGGTTGCCGTCGCGCGAGCGCTGATCGCCAGTCCCAATCTCGTGCTGGCCGACGAACCGACGGGGAACCTCGACTCGAGAACTAGCCGTGATGTGGTTCAACTGCTCCTTGGACTCCAAGAGCAGCACGGCTACTCGCTTGTCATCGCAACCCACAACGCTGAGCTGGCTGAGAGCATGGGGCGCCAGGTTCGGCTCGAGGACGGCCGGGTGGTTGCGCGACCATAGGGATCGGACGGTCAGACGCCTCATCCGCGAAGCCGCCGATAGGCCTCCTGCGCCCGCTCATGGGCAGCTGAGGCTCCATAGCGGGACAGCATCTCGCGCGACTTCCAGCCAGCCAGGCGCATGAGGTCGCCCTCCGTGCCGCCATCAGCGAGCCACTGGTGAGCGAAGGTGTGGCGGAAGAGGTGAGGGTGCAGTTTCGGTATGCCGGCAGCCGCGCCGCGGCGGCGGAGGACCTGGGCGAGGCCGGTATCGGTCAGGCGCCCGCGCTTGCCGAGCCACAGCCAGGGCGTATCGGCGTCGAAGTGCAGCTTGCGGACGCGGAGGTATCGGTCCAAGGCGCGGCTGGTCTGCCGGTCGAAGGGGCAGGCCCGCGGGCGGCGGCCCTTGCCCAGCACCAGCGCCACCTCGTGGTCGAAGTCGACGTCCTCGACCCGCAGCCCGATGCACTCGCCGCGACGCATGCCGGTCGACGCCAGCAGGCGGATGACGGCCGTGTCGCGGCGCTCCTCGAACGACGTGCCGGCGCAGGCGGCCAGCAGGCGCTCGAGCTGCTCGGTGCGCAGCACCGGCGGCGGATCGTCGGGGACGGCCGGTGGACGCATGCGGGCCATTGGCGACTCGCGGATCTCGTCCTCGTTCACCAGCCAGCGGAAGACTTGCTGGAGGGACCGATACCGGTTGGCCACCGTCGCCGGCCGGTGGCCGGAGTCCTGGAGGCCGACGAGGAAGGCCTCGAGGTGCTCGCGCCGGACAGCGGCGACGTCGGTCGGCATCCCCTTCCCTGCCAGGAAGGTATGCAGCTGGTTCAGCGCCTTCACGTAGGTGGCCACGGTGGAGGGTGCCAGATTCTCTGCCCTAAGATGGCGCGTGAAGGAGCCGACCGCATTGGCCAGGTCGAGGTTCGCGTGAGCGTGGGTCGCTGGTTTGGTAGGCATCTGACAGCAGGAGATTCGGCGGCGTTGGCGTTGACTAGACCGGCCGAATCATGTGCTGTAAGAACGGTGTAGTCAAGTCTCCTTCGAATCACGTGCTCTAACTGAGCACGAATCGGTGGGCCGTTAGCTCAGTGGTTAGAGCAGGGGACTTTTAATCCTCGTGTCGTGGGTTCGAATCCCACACGGCCCTCCACGTCAGGATTGTGCCGATGGCGGAAGTCAGGCAGCCGGCGGCACCGCCCAGAAGCTACGCCCGAGCGATACCCAGCAGTCGCGAGAACTCGGCGCGCACGGTCTCGTAGCACTCACACGAAGCCGCCTCCAGGCCTGGACGGTCAAGGACGTGCATGGCGCCGCGCGAGTAGGAGATCAAGCCCTGGTCCTGCAAGCCGGAGACTGCGTGACCGACGCTCTGCCGACTAACCCCCAACATGAAGGCGAGGTACTCCTGGGTGAGGAAGAACTCGTCGCCATCAGCTCGGTCATGGGTGGTCAGTAGCCATCTGGCTCCGCGCTCGGAGACGGAGTGCAGGCCGTTACACGCCGCGTTCTGAGCGGTCTGCACGAAGAAGGCCTGCGAGTAGGTCCCGAGCAGGCTCGACAGATGCGGAAGGCCGGGGAGGCTTCGTTCGAGCTGATGCGCGGGAATCCGGATGGCGTCGCCGTCCAACTGGGCCATGACGTGGAACGGCGAGCTGGCTGCGCCCAGGATGCTCGGCAGACCCACCATCCCCTCGTTGCCGACCGTCGCCACCTCGGCGCCGAGTCCACCGGACATGAGGGCGACCAGAGAGATCATGCCGCTGAGCGGGAAGAACGTATCCTCCATCGGCTGTCCCGGTCGGAATATCACCTCGTCGCGGGGGAGGGGCACGGCGTCGAACCAGGGCTCGATCTGTCGCAGTTCCTCTGGAGGCAATGCCGCCAAGAGGTGATTGTCCCCGCTGGTCCACCCCTCCATCGCGCAAGCGTACAAGGCCGTGTCAAAGGCGCCGTGTCAACGACTCCGCGAAAACGCCGAAGAGCGCCGACGCTATGACACCTTGCTGGCAGACACCTGCCCGCAAGGGGCCTATCACGAGTGCTCGCAGGACAATGTGTCGGGTAGATTGGCAATGAGTCTTACAGCTCACGAAGTTCGACACCCAGGGCCCCCGCCCGTCGGCGTCGACCCTGTGGCGTTTCGGCGGGTGGCCGTCGGTCCAGTTCCCCCTCCTAGCTGGACGGCGATCACTCGCCGAGAGATGGAAGTGATGGCGACGTTCGTCGAGTGTGAGTCGGTCGGCTCGACGGCGAGCGTGCTCGACATCAGCTCACGGACGGTGCGTAATCACCTGGCCGCGGTCTATCGCAAGCTGTCTGTCACCAACAGGCTGGGAGCGCTGAAAGCGCTCGGGTGGCTCTCGTCTCCACCCTACCGGGATTGGCATTCGGCTCATCAGGATGCCCGCTAGGGAGCGTGCGGGGAGGGCCGCGGCACTGGTGGGCTTTTCCCCGTCTCCGCCGTCCTGCTAGCCGGACGGCGCCGCCGCCACGCCGAGCTCCGCGAGCAGCTCGCGAACGCGCACCTCAAGGTCGTCGCGGATGGGCCGCACCGCCTCCAACCGCTGGCCAGCCGGGTCCTCCACCTCCCAATCCACGTACCGCTTGCCCGGGTAGTACGGGCAGGTATCGCCGCAGCCCATGGTCACCACCACGTCCGCGGCGCGCACGCCGTCATCGGTCCAGTGCCGGGGCTGCTCGGAGCCGATGTCGATGCCGCGCTCCGCCATCGCCGCCACTGCCGCGGGATTGACGGCATCGGCCGGTTCGGAACCGCCGGAGAAGACGGCCACCCGGTCGCCGCCCAGGTGCCGAGCGAAGCCGGCGGCCATCTGGGAGCGACCCGCGTTGTGGACGCAGAGGAAGAGGATGTTCGCCACACCGGCAGGATATCCGACCCCGATCAAGGGAGCGTGGGCTAGGACTCGGACAGGTTCGCCTTGAACGTGGCGATCCTCGCCGCCGCCTCCGAGATCCGCTCCCGGTCGACGTCACCCGTGTTCACCAGCGCCACGACGCGATCGATGGTGCTGGCGACGAGGTCCTCCTCGTACAGCTGCTGCTGCGCGATCAGCAGGATGTCCACGCCGGCGCCGATGCAGCGCGCCAGGGCCTCATCGGTCCCGTAGATGTCGCGGATGGCGGCCATCTGGAGATCGTCGCTGATGACCGGACCCGCCCACCCCAGCTCGCCGCGCAGGAGCCCATCGATGGTCGGCTTGGAGAGCGTGGCCGGATAGTCGGGATCCAGCGTCGCGTTGAAGACGTGGGCGGTCAGGACCGTATCCGCGCTGTTGGCGGCGAAGAGCTCCCGGTACGGAATGAGCTCCCGTTCCCGCCAGGTGTCGGTCACGTCCACGAACCCCTGGTGGCTGTCCGTGGTCGAGCTGCCGTGGCCCGGGAAGTGCTTCAGCGCCGTCCGCACGCCAACGCTGCGGTGCCCTTCCACGAAGGCGGCCGCCTGGGCCGCCACCACCTCGGGATCGGCGGAGAAACTGCGCCCCAGCGCGCCGATCACCGGGTTCGACGGGTTGACGTTCACGTCGACGACCGGTGCCAGGTTGAAGTTGATCCCCACCTGCCGAAGGACGCGTGCCATGTCTGCCGAGGTGCTCTCGGTGAATGCGGCGTCGTCGCGCTCGCCCAGCGTCGCCGCCGAGGGAACGTCCGGGAAGCCGTGGGCCGGCCCCAGGCGCTGCACGAGGCCGCCCTCCTCGTCCACAGCGACGAGCAGCGGCCGTCCGTAGGCGCCCGCCGCGGCCGCCTGGAGCTCAGCGGTCAGCGCCGCGACCTGCGCCGGCGAGTCGACGTTGCGCTCATCGGAGCCACTCGGCAGGTCCTTGTCGAAGAGGACCACGCCGCCGAGTCCGCGCTCGCGGATGTCGCGCATGACCTGCGAGGAGTCATCCACGGTCAGGCCCCGGAAGCCGACCAGCAGCATCTGGCCGATCTCCGCCCGAAGCTCCGCCTCGGGGTTCCCGGTGGGGGTGGCCGCCACGGTCGGACTGGGCGGGGGAGGCGTGGCCGTGGGCGCCGCTGTCGGTGACGGGGTCGGGCGCGCACTCTCGAGCGCGTTGGAGCACGCGGCAGCCACCGCGCCGAGCACGCTCACGGTGGCGCCGATGAGGAATTGCCGCCGGTTCACCCAGTCATCTTGCCCCCAATCGGCGCGGCGTGCCCACCCGGTCCGGACTCGCTGGATCCGAGCCTGGGGAGATCGGGCGGACGCGGCGCTCCCGGTCCCATTCGTGCTGGTGGACATGGTGGGGGTACAATGCTTGCCAGCATTTCTGCTCCGAGCTGGAGCTGCAACAGCGAAATGCACAGACTGCGGAAGCCGACTCCCACGCCCAACGTGGTGACGCGCGGCCGGTCGACTACCAACAGACGTCCCGAGCGCGGCGACGGAAGAAGGAGGAGACCAGCATGACCGCAGTGACGAAACGCCGGCCCAACCCAACCATCGGCAGTGGAACGCTCGTCAACCTCTCGACCGCGGAGCTGTACGAGCAGGCCGCGCGCAGCGACGAGGGGATCATCAGCGCCCACGGCTCCCTGGTCGTCCGCACCGGCGAGCACACCGGCCGTTCGCCGAAGGACAAGTTCGTCGTCACCGAGCCGTCGAGTGAGGCGAAGATCTGGTGGGGCGAGATCAACCACCCCATCAGCGAAGAGCACTACGATCGGCTGCGCGCCCGTCTCATGGAGTAGTCGCTGACCGGCAGCTCTACGCGCAGGACTGCTTCATCGGTGCGCATCCAGACCATCGGCGCAGCCTGCGCGTCTACACCGAGACGGCGTGGGCCAGCATCTTCGCCCGGAACCTCTTCCGCCGCCCGTCGCGAGAGGACCTGGCCGGCTTCGAGCCGAACTTCACGATCATCGACGTCCCCTCGTTCAAGGCCGATCCCGCCAGCGAGGGCACCCGCAGCGGCACGGCCATCCTCGTCCACCTCGGCCGCATGGAGATCATCATCGTCGGCACGATGTATGCCGGCGAGATCAAGAAGTCGGCCTTCACGGTCATGAACTACCTGATGCCCGATGAGGGCGTGCTGCCCATGCACTCGTCGGTCAACGTGGGACCGGATAGCGATCCGGTCGTCTTCTTCGGCCTGTCGGGAACCGGAAAGACGACCCTCTCGGCGGACCCTGAGCGCAGCCTCATCGGCGACGACGAGCACGGCTGGGGACACGACGGGCTCTTCAACTTCGAGGGCGGCTGCTACGCGAAGACGATTCGCCTCTCGCCGATGTACGAGCCGGACATCTTCGCCACCACGCGCCGCTTCGGCACCATCCTGGAGAACGTCGACCTGGATCCGGTCACGCGCGAACTCGATTTGGACAGCGAACGCTTCACGGAGAACACGCGCGGCGCCTACCCGCTCGACTTCATCGGCAACGCCGATGCGAGCGGCATGACCACCCACCCCCGCAACGTGGTCTTCCTGACCGCCGATGCGTTCGGCATCATCCCGCCCATCAGCCGCCTATCGCGCGACCAGGCGCAGTACCACTTCATCAGCGGCTACACCGCCAAGCTGGCCGGCACCGAGATCGGCGTCACGCAGCCCAAGGCCACCTTCTCCGCCTGCTTCGGTGCCCCCTTCCTGCCGCGCCACCCCGGGGAGTACGCGCGCATGCTGGCCGAGCGACTGGACGAGTACGACGTCCCGGTCTGGCTGGTGAACACCGGCTGGACCGGCGGCCCGTACGGCACCGGGGAGCGGATGCGGATCGACTACACCCGCAACATGGTTCGAGCCGCCCTCAAGGGCGAGCTGGATGATGCCGAGTACGAGGTCGATCCGGTGTTCGGGACGGAGGTGCCCAGGGAGGTTCCGGGCGTGCCGTCCGAGGTCCTTCGACCGCGCGACACATGGCCCGATCCGGAGGCCTACGACGAAAAGGCTCGCGAGCTGGCCGGCATGTTCCGTGACAACTTCGAGGCGTACGCCGATGGCGTCTCCGACGCCGTCAAGGAGTCCGGCCCCAGGATCTGAACCGCCCATCAGTAACCGGGCGCGTACGGGACGGTAACCAATCCATTGAGGATGCCCGATGTTCCGTCCCGACCGCGCCCAGCTTCCCCGGCTCGGATTCCCGCTCGCGTTCGCACTGGTGCTGGCTGCCTGCCAGGGCGGTGGCGCCTCGCCGTCGAGCGGCACTCCGAGTGTCGCCGCCTCCGTACCGGCCAGCGAGGCACCGTCCGCGACCGCCACCCCGTCCGAGGCGGAGAGCGAGGTACCCGCGGCCGATGCCACGGTCGTCACCGCCTCGTCCGATGCGATCGGCGACTACGTGACCGATGCGGACGGCAATACCGTCTACATCTTCCTCAACGACTCGCCGGGCGAGACCTCCTGCTTCGACAGCTGCCTGCAGACCTGGCCGCCGCTCACGGTCGACGCTGGGGCGACGCCGGTGGCGGGGGACGGGGTCAGCGGTGAGGTTGGCACGATCGAGCGCGACGATGGCTCGACGCAGGTCACCCTGAACGATTGGCCGCTCTACTACTTCGCGGCTGACGCCGCACCCGGCGACACGAACGGACAGGGCATCGGCGACGTATGGTTCGCCGCCAAACCGGACGGCTCAGTCCCGGCCGGCGCCTCCTCGGCAAGCAGCCTGTACGACTACTGATCGGGGGCGGGCCCATCGGGTAGCTCCACCACCACCGCCGCGTGACGGGGCGAGCGGTTGTACGCCGCCGCCACCAGCGCCCCGATGAGCCCGCCAACCGCGCCCGTCACGACTGCGCAGACGAGCCCCGCCAGCGGTATGACGATCCACCAGGTGGTGCTGATCCAGCGGAGCGCGCCAATCTGGTCGCCGAAAGGGAGCAGGGTGCGGGCGATGCCGAGGGTGAAGCCGAGCTCGCGCTGCCAGTCGAGGACGGAGCCAGTGAACCACACGAGCAGGCCTCCCAGCACCGAGCCCAGCACCAGGCCCAGCGCGCCGCCGACCCACACACCGGCGCCGAACGAGGCGCGAACCGAGACGGCCGCCAGGCGCCCGTGGACCAGCCTCATGTCCTGGCCCTCGCACGCCCGCCGCGACGCAGCAGGACCGCAAGCAGCCCGATCATCATCAGCAGGCTGAGTCCGATGCCGTAGGCGAGGTAGCCAACCAGGCGCCAGTCGGACTCGGTCACGCGCCGCACCACCTCGGAACGCCGCACCCCGGACTCGATCTGCTGCCGCGCTCCCTCCCCGGCGTCGGCGGCGAAGAGGCGAGTCGCGGTTGCCGCCGCGGCCCGCCTCGTTCCCGACGGCTCGTACAGGCCGAAATGCTCGATGCCGATGCCCGGCACCATGGTCGTGAAGTCCTCGAGCGTCCACCACACGCTCGCCCCAACATAGCCGCCCCAGCGAGAGCTCTGCCTGTGGATCTCCGGGTAGGTCTCCGCGAGGACCTGGGCCTGGGCTTCCGGGCCGCCGGGACCGTCGGCCCAGCGTCCGAATTCGAGGACCATCACCGGCTTGTCGGGATTGCTCGCATGGGCGATTGCGAGCGCCCGGGCTGTATCGGTGGCCGCATCGATGCCGTAGAAGACGCCGTAGTAGAACGTGAAGCCGGCGACGTCGAGGGGCGCATGGGTCGCATCATCCGGCATCGAACCGTAGGCCGCCTGGCCGGTGAGGCGCGTGCCGTCGATCTCGCGGTCGATGTCGTGCAGCGTCGCGAGCGCCGCCACGCGCGCATCGGTCCCGGTCGATTCGTTCGAGAGGCCGTGGAACAGCACCGAGGCACGGTTCATGTCGCGCAGGGCCATCTCCCGAAGCATCTGCTGGGGAATCCCCCGCTCCATCGCGATCCCGTAGGTGAGCGGCGTGTAGTGGTAGAGCGGAATCTCCTCCCAGACTGCGAAGCCCAGCCGATCGGCCAGCATCAGCAGCAACGGGTTGGCCGGCGTATGTGCGGTGCGAAGCAGGTCCGCCTGGACGTTCCGCGCATGATCGAGCTGCGCGAGCAGGTCCTCGGGGTCGGTGATTGGCTGGGCCCCGGACCGCTCCCCATCGCCGTCCGGCTCGATCCGCTCGTCGTGCAGGCCGACGCCGGTGAAGGCCACCGGGTCGCCGTTGAGCAGCAGCTGGCCGGTGTCGGGGTTGACGCCGGTGCGGCGTAGGCCGAACGTCGTCCACAGCTCGTCCACCGGCGCGCCGACGCCGTCGGTCAGGACGGCGTGCAGGACGTAGAGGGCCGGGCGGGATGGCGTCCAACGGTCAACGCCGCCGAGCAGGAAGCCGGTGTCGAGTCGTGCCGTACCGCCAAGGTCCAGCGCCGGGAGGGGCAGCGCATCGCTGGCCTGTGGCTGCGAGCCGGCGGGCACCAGGGCCGAGGCCACCTCGCTCAGCAGGTTCTCGGGACGGACCTCCGCGGGATAGACCTCGATCCGGACCCCGGCCACCGACTCCGCCGCGCCGATCTGCGGCGGCGGTGCCGAGCCCCCCGGGCCCGGCGTGGGGAACGGTGTGGCCGCGGCCGCTGTGCCGGGCGGAGCGACAGACGGTGCGGGATCGACGGATGCCTCCGTGGTTGCCTCCGCGGCCGTGCGGTGCAGGACCACCCCGACGTCGATCCCGTCGAGGTGCGGCACCACGTCTGCCCGAACGAGGTGGGTGGCCGACGTGGCCTCGATCCAGACCCGGCCGGTGATGCCCCCGTAGTTCCACCAGTCGGCCAGGCCCCACGGAACGATGTCGTTGCGCGTGCCCCACGGCGGGTTGTCGATCCGAACCGCGATGACGTTGCGGCGGCCCGGCTGCATGGCGTCCGTCGCGTCGAACGCGAACGGCGTGTAGCCCCCCTCGTGGTAGCCGAGGTGCTTGCCGTTGAGCCACACGTCGGCCAGGTAGTTGGCCGAGCCGAACTTCAGCGTGGTCGCCAGCCCCTGCCAGCGCTGCGAGACATAGAAGCTCCGCCGGTACCAGCCGTCGGTCTCGTCGCCGTCGGGAGGGCGATTCAGGGTTCCGGGAACCTCGAGCTCACCCCAGCTGGCGTCGTCGTAGTCGGGCTGCTCGCGGCCGCCGGCCTCCGCCACGATGCCATCCAGCGACTGCGATCGATCGGTGAGCGAGAGCTCGTCCGACAGGTCCACGCGCTGGACCCGCCACGCCCCGCCCAGCTCGAGCTGGCGCCGCGCCTGGCGCTCAAAGGTCGGAACCGGGATCCCGTTCTGCATGGCGACACTGAGGCCACCCGGCTGCTCGATGCTGAGCGTCGGCCGGAGGCTTCCGGCATGGGCAGCCGGCGCGCATCCGCTGAGCAGGGTCGCCGACAGGAGCGCCCCGAGTACGAGGCCCGGAGCAGCGCGGGACGGATCGCGAGATGGTCGCACCAAGTCTGCGGAGATCGCCTCAGCGGCTGTTCCGGGGGGCGGCGACGACCTCGAGGTCACATTCGACGCAGCGGTAGACCTTCTCGCCGCGGAGGAGCCGCCGCTCGAGGTCCTCGTCATCCGACGAGGTGTGATGCGGTACTTCCTGCAGCTCCCGCCACTCGTCCTCGTGGCGATGCAGGAATGCCATCTGCTCGAAGGTGAACACAGACTCCTCCGGTAATGCGGGCCGATGTGAACTGCAGTCTGGCGCATCGGTCAATCGGATGCAGAAGGACCGCCCTTGCGGGCGGCCCTTCCGAACGTTCGGTGCGTATCGCGGGTCAGCTGTTGGGGACGTGCATCAGCAGCAGCTGTCCCCCCTCCTCCTTGTAGGTGACGTCGCCGACGGTCTCCGAATCGACCCAGTCGTTCGAGTCGTGATCCTGGACGACCAGCGCCCAGGTGCCGGGACCGAACCACTGCGACACGTCCAGGATGCCGCTCGTTTCGGCATCCTCCACGGCGCCGGTGGCCACGACGGTCCACTCGCCGCTACCCATGGAGTACTGCCAGATCTTCGAGAAGCTGCTGGTGTCCTCCTGGACCATGATGCTGTCGTGCCCGACGTCGATGTTGTCGGGACTGCGCATCACGGGAGTGAGCTGGTCCGCATCGGCCAGGATGCTGAACGAGTCGACCACGGTGGGGTCGTCCGCGTTCATGGTCATCTTGAAGATGCGGCCGTTGGTGTTGACGCCGGTGCCGCTCGGCCCGCGCGCCAGCCGTCCATTACCGTCGGGGATGAGACGAGTAGTACCCGTGTCGGCGAAGTAGACCGTCCGTGGGCTGTCGGGGTCGTAGTCGATGTCCTCGATCCGGACGAACTGGAACACGTTGTTGGCGTTCGACCAGTTCTCGAGCGCGGTCTGCGGCGCCTCTCCGGTCAGTCCTCGGGCCACGTCGTCCGGAACCGGGATGAACTCGCCGGACCAGGTGTCACCCGGCTGCATGTCGAGGTAGTCATTGGCGCCGTTGAACGCATCGGTGGCGTTCACGGGCCCCGATTCGGTCGCGGTGACGCGGAACGCCCACAGTGAGCCGTCGCCCTTCACGTAGTTCTGCCACTTGTCGCTGGCGAACATGTAGAGCTGCGAGCTCGGCGCGCTGAACGTGTCGTCGCCGGAGAGGGAGTAGATCCCGTTCCAGCCGCCCGGCACCACGACCTGGTTCTCATGGTTGTGGCGGCCCGCGCCTGCGAGCGTGGTGACCTTGCCGGTCACGGTGTCCAGCGCGACCGAGTAGCCGGCCTGTCGCTGTGGGGCAAGGGCCGGATCGGCGCCGTAGGGAGCGCCCGCCGGAACGTCGAGGATGTCGTTGGACTCCTCGTTGGTCAGCAGGGTGTAGTGCGGGAAGCCCTCGGCTGGGCCGGCCATGAAGTTCGAGCAGAAGCGGATGAAGCCCAGGCTCGCGGGCAGCGGGATGTCCATGTCGATGATGGTCCTGGACGCGACGTCCACCCGCACACGCGAGACCGACGAGTCATTGAAGTCCGCCGTGCCGAGGAACGGGACGTGCGACTCCTCGTGGTTCACGTACATGTCCACGTAGCCCTGGTTACCGGGGGCAGGCACGACGCCGATTCCGTCCGGCAGGCCGGCGAACTCGTCGCCGAAGGCCGACTCGCCCGAATTGATCAGGGGCGTGATCGTCACGCCGGCCGCATTGGCGGTGAGCATCGCCGGCTCGGATGTCCTGTAGCCGGATAGGTTCTTCTTCGCGAGCACGCCGCTGGCCGGTAGCGCAATCACCAGGGCCAGGGCGGCGAGCAGGGCGGCTGTCCGCCGGGCTCCGCTCCGAGGTACCGATGGAGTCACAGAGTTAGCCTCCTCGTGAATCGGTTTCTTGGGGTGCTCGGCGTGGCGGCAGCAGGTCCGCCATACCCCAGTGGACGTGAGGTCCTCTATCCTGCACCCGTCGTCCGGGTATCGGCAAACCGATCCGCGCGTCCCCGTTGCCAACCCGCACCACTTACCGAATTGCCCTGCAGGTCTTGGCCGCGCGGCGTACGCTCGGTGCCGAGCGTTCATCCGGTACCGTCAGCCCGGATCGCTCGCCCTGTGGAGACCGTTCTCACATGCGCCTGCCCCTGATCCCCCGCGAAGAGAAGTTCTACGAGATGTTCGTGGAGGACGCGTCGAACGTCCTTGCCGGCGCGCGGCTGCTGGAGGAGTTCTTCCGTAACTTCGACGAGCGCGAGCGCCTGGGCATGCAGCTCCGCAACGCCGAGCACGAAGGTGACCGGATCAGCCACGAGATCGGTCACAAGCTCGAAGCGACCTTCGTCACGCCCTTCGACCGCGAGGAGATCCATGCCCTCATCAGCCGGCTCGATGACGTCATCGACCTGATCGAGGAGGTCGCCGACACCTGCATCCTGTACGGCATCGACTCGCCGGGCGAAACGGCCATCAAGCAGGCCGAGATCATCACCCTGCAGTGCGAGCAGATCGTGGACGCCCTGTCGCGCCTGCGCGGCTTCAAGGGCCTCGACCGGTACTGGATCGAGATCCACCGCCTTGAGAACGAGGGTGACCGGATCGCACGGCAGGCGGTGGCGGAGCTCTTCCGCCATGGGAACGACCCGGTGACGATCATCAAGTGGAAGGACATCTACCAGCTACTGGAGGAGGCCGTGGATGCCTGCGAGGACGTCGCGAACGTGATCGAGCGGATCGTCGTCAAGCATGCCTGACGGCTTCACCGCGATCCTGGTCGCGGTCCTCATCCTCGCGGTCATCTTCGACTACATCAACGGCTTCCACGACACCGCCAATGCGATCGCCACCAGCGTCAGCACGCGGGCGCTGAAGCCGGGCTGGGCCATCGGCATGAGCGCCGTGGCCAACTTCGCCGGTGCGCTGACCGGGACGGCCGTGGCCAAGACGGTGGGCGCGGGGCTGATCCAGTCGCAGGCGGAGGCCGGCGTCTCGGGACAGGTGCTGGTCGCCGCCGCGCTGGTGGGCGGGATCACCTGGAACCTGGTCACCTGGCGCCTGGGCATCCCGTCGTCGAGCAGCCACGCCCTGATCGGCGGACTCCTCGGCTCGGCCGCCGCGGCGGCCGGCTTCACGTCGTGGCAGATCGACGGGATCGTCGTCAAGGTCCTCATCCCCCTCGTCACCTCGCCCATCGCCGGGCTGCTGCTGGCGCTGGGGTTCATGATCCTGATCTTCAACGTCTTCAAGCGCTTCAACCCGCACTTCATGAACGACCTGTTCCGGCGGCTGCAGGTCCTCTCCGCCGGCTACATGGCCTTCAGCCACGGGAGCAACGACGCCCAGAAGACGATGGGCATCATGACGCTGGCGCTGGTCGAGGCCGGCGTGCTGACCACGTTCGAGGTCCCGCTGTGGGTCATCATCCTCGCCGCGACCGCCATCTCGCTGGGGACCGCGGCGGGCGGCTGGCGGATCATCAAGACGATGGGGACGCGCGTGGTAAAGCTCGACCCGGTCCACGGCTTCGCGGCGGAGACCACCGCCGCCACGATCATCTTCGGCGCGTCGCACTTCGGGATGCCGGTCAGCACCACCCACGTCATCTCGAGCGCGATCATGGGCACGGGCGCTTCGGATCGGTTCAAGTCCGTGCGCTGGGGCGTCGCCCGCAACATTGGCATCGCCTGGGTCCTGACCATCCCCGCGTCGGGAACGGTCGCGGCGATCGCCTACTTCGTGCTCAACCCGATCCTCAACTGAGGACTACCCGGGCCACGCTCACGATCTAGACCCAGATCAGCATCCGAAGCCCGAAGAGCACCAGCAGAACGCCGAACGCGCGCTGCAGGACCTCCGACGGCAGCGCCAGACCCAGGCGAGCCCCCAGGAAGGCTCCGAACAGGAGGCCCAGCGCGAGCAGGGCGGCGTGGAGCAGGTTCACCTGGCCAGCCTGCCAGTACTGGATGGCGCCGAAGAGGCCGACCGGCAGCAGCAGCGCACCGAGCGAGGTCCCCGCCGCCTGCTGAGCGGTGAAGCCGAGGAACACGATCAGCACCGGCACGATGATCACGCCGCCCCCGATGCCGAACAGTCCCGACAGCACGCCGGCTGCGAGTCCCACCAGTGCGATCACCACGACGGTCATCCGATCCTCCTTCAGTCTGGCCGGCCTCGAGGACGCCCGATGATCGGTCGTCGCCGACACATTAGGCCCGGCAGCCGGCGCGGGTCAGCCCTTGATCTCCGCTTAACGCGCTGCTAAGGGCCCCTTGAGCAGTGGCGCCCAGCCTGTGGCTGCAACGTGTGAAGTTCGATTCGAAGGAGAGTCACCTTGATCAAGCAGCACTGGCTGCGACTCCTGCCGCTGGCACTTGTCGGCGCCGTCACGATGGCAGCCTGCAGCTCGGGCGCCGATGGCTCACCCGCCGGGAGCAGCACATCCGGCGGCGGATCCGGCCTGAGCGCCGGCCTGCTGGGCGCCGGTGCGACCTTCCCGGATCCGGTCTACCAGGAGTGGATCGGCGCCTTCATCAGCGACAACCCGGACGTGAGCATCACCTACGAGCCGATCGGCTCGGGCGGCGGCGTGGAGCAGTTCACGGCCCAGTCGACCGACTTCGGCGGCTCAGACGCCTTCATGAAGGACGAGGAGCTCGCGGCCGCCGAGGACGCCTGGGGCTGCGACGTCGTCCACATCCCGACCGTCTTCGGCGCCGTTGCGGTCGCCTACAACCTGTCCGGCGTCGAGAACCTGACGCTCGATTCCGAGGCGCTGGCGCAGATCTTCCTGGGCGAGATCACCAGGTGGAACGACCCCGCGATCACCGACCTCAACGCCGGCGTATCGCTCCCCGACGAGCCGATCATCGTCGCGCACCGCAGCGACGGCTCCGGCACCACGAGCATCTTCACCACCTACCTCGACGATGAGAGCAGCGACTGGAGCTCCCGGGTCGGCAAGGGCAAGGAGGTCAGCTGGCCGGTTGGGGTCGGCGGCCAGGGCAACGACGGCGTGACCGCGGCCATCGCCCAGAACGATGGTGGCATCGGCTACGTGGAGCTCAGCTACGCGCTGGAGAACGGCCTCTCGACCGCCGCCATGGTCAACGCCGACGGCAACGCCATCCAGCCGTCGCTGGAGTCGACGGCGGCGGCCGCGGACGGGATCGAGATCCCCGACGACCTCCGCTTCAACATACTTGGCGTGGGCGGCGAGGGCTACCCGATTGCCGGTGCGACCTGGATCCTGGCGCCGACCTGCGGCCTCGACGCGAACAAGGGCGATGCCCTCAAGGCGTTCCTCACCTGGGCGCTGGAGAACGGCGACAGCATCGCCCAGGAGCTCAACTACGCCCCGATTGGTGCCTCCCTGCAGGAGCAGTCGCTGGCCAACGTGGCGCGCATCAACGAAGGCGGGTGATCTCTCCGCGCCCGATCCATGCGAGCGGGGCCAGCCGGCCCCGCTTCGCCGCGCCCTCTAGGATGCAGTCTCGACGATGAGTGCACTGCCGGCAGCCACCGAGCGACTCCGGAGGCGGCAGGGTCGCGCGCTCAGCGATCCTCTCTTCCGCTGGGCACTCATCGGCGCCAGCGCCCTGGTGCTGATCGTGCTCGCGCTGATGATCGGCTCGACCACGCTCGACGCGCTGCCGGTCTTCATCTCGCAGGGCCCGTGGCAGTTCCTGACCGGCACGACGTGGGATCCGGGCTTCAGCCGCACCGAGATCACCGGCACCTACCAGGCCGGTGTCTTCCTCTACGGGACGGTCGTCACCAGCCTGATCGCGATCGTGGTCGCGCTGCCCATCTCGGTGGGCATCGCCCTCTTCCTGACCAACCTCGCCCCCGGCCGGATCGCGCGCCCGCTGACCTACCTGGTGGAGATGCTGGCCGCCGTGCCGAGCGTGATCTACGGCCTGTGGGGACTCCACTTCTTTGCCCCCATGATCCTCCGGCCGCCGGCGGAGGCGATCAGCGAATCGGTGGGGTGGGTTCCGCTCTTCACCGGACCGGTGATCAGCTTCAACTTCTTCTTCGCCGGCATCGTCCTCGCCATCATGATCATTCCGATCATCACTGCCATCGTCCGCGAGGTCTTCTCCGCCGTGCCCGACTCGGAGCGGTTCGCCGCGTACGCCATGGGTGCCACGCGCTGGGAGGTGATGCGCTCGGTGGTCGTGCCACGCAGCCGGCCGGGGATCATCGGCGCCAGCATGCTCGGACTCGGACGGGCGCTGGGCGAGACCATCGCCGTTGCCCTGCTGATCGGCGGCGGCACGACGATCAACTTCAGCATCTTCCAGCAGGGTGAGTCGATCGCCGCCAAGATCGTGAACACCTTCCAGGAGGCCAGCCCCGAGGGCATCGACGCCCTCATCGCCCTGGGCGTGACGCTGTTCGCCATGACCATCGTCATCAACATCGGGGCGCGTCTGATCGTGCGGCGCATCGGCGACGTGACCGGGGAGGCGACGGCGTGACCACCGCCACCGGGTCGATCCAGCGGATGCCGCTCAAGCGCGGAGGCGGGAACATCAGGCGGCGCAAGGCCTTCAACCGCGCCATGGCCGCGGTGCTGACAGCGGCCATGCTCCTCGCCCTCATCCCGCTCGTCCTGATCATCGCCGTCGTCATCGTCAACGGCCTGCCAGCCATGAACTGGGAGTTCCTGACCAGCACGTTCAACTTCTCGCGTCGGGAGGCGGGCGGCGGCTACCTCCACGGCCTGGTCGGCTCGCTCTACATGGGCAGCCTGGCCGCGCTGATGGCGATCCCGATCGGCATCGCGGCGGCGCTCTTCCTCACGGAGTTTCCCCGTCACCGGCTGGCCGGTCCGGTCAGGTTCTTCTCCGACGTCATGACCGGGGTGCCCAGCGTCTTCGTGGGCCTCTTCGTGTACACCATCCTGGTTCGCCCGCTCGGCTTCGGCACCTTCGTGGGTGCCCTCTCGCTGGCGATCATCATGCTGCCGATCGTGGTGCGCTCGTCGGAGGAGATCCTGAAGCTGGTCCCCGGCGAGCTGAAGCGCGCCAGCTATGCGCTGGGCGCGCGCCACTGGCAGACGGTCATCGGGGTCACCCTGCCGACCGCCGCGCCCGGCCTCATCACCGGGGCCATGCTGGCGGTTGCGCGCGCGCTCGGAGAGACGGCCCCGCTGGTCCTGACCGCGCTCGCCGCGCAGTCGGTGGTGCTCGACTTCCAGGGCAATGGGCAGACGGCGCTGCCGCTCCTCATCTTTCGCGAGGCGCGCGGCGCGTTCGAGGCCGGCCAGCAGCGGGCATGGGCAGGCGCACTGGAGCTCATGGCCCTTGTGCTGCTCCTGACCATCATCGCCCGTACCATCGGCGGCAGAAGCCGATTCGGCCGCTGAGGCCGGACATGCAAGAGGACGAGGGGCGACAACGCCCAATGAACCGCATTACCATCGACGCCAAGCCACGATCCGAGGAGTCATCCGACAACGTGCAGCGGGAGATCATGACCAAGCCGGCTGACCTGGCAGCATCGGCGCCTGCTGCGTCAGTTCCCGAGACCGATGACTTCGTCTTCGAGCTCGAGGAGGTCGGCGTCCGCTACAACGAGTTCACCGCCGTGCGCGACATCAGCCTGAACGTCCCGCGCAACCGGATCACGGCGCTCATCGGACCATCCGGCTGCGGAAAGTCGACCGTCCTGCGAAGCCTCAACCGGATGAACGACCTGGTCCCGGGTGCAAGCGTCCTGGGGCGGATCCGCTACAACGGCGAGGACATCTACGATCCCGAGGTCGACGCGGTGGAGGTACGGCGCCGCATCGGCATGGTCTTCCAGAAGCCGAACCCCTTCCCCAAGAGCATCTACGACAACGTTGCCTTCGGACCGCGACTCAACGGCTTCAAAGGGAACATGGACGAGCTGGTCGAGGCCTCGCTGCGGCGCGCGGCGCTCTGGGACGAGGTGAAGGACAAGCTCCGCTCGAACGGATTGTCGCTCTCCGGCGGTCAGCAGCAGCGCCTCTGCATCGCGCGCGCAATCGCCGTGCAGCCCGACGTCATCCTCATGGATGAGCCCTGCAGCGCCCTCGATCCGATCGCCACGCTGCGCATCGAGGAGCTGATGTTCGAGCTCAAGGAGAACTACACGATCATCATCGTGACGCACAACATGCAGCAGGCGGCCCGGGCGAGCGACGTGACTGCGTTCCTGACCATGGGCGAGGACCGCGCCGGCTACCTCGTGGAGATGGCACCGACCGAGCGACTCTTCACCCGCCCGGAGAGTCGCCTCACCGAGGACTACATCACCGGTCGGTTCGGCTGAGGGAGCAGGAGATCGCGATGGACACCAACCGCGGCGGCGAGCAGGTCACCTCCATCCGGCGCTCGTTCGAGGAGGAGCTGCAGTCGACCAAGGATGACGTCCTGCGCCTGGGCGCCCTGGTCGAGGGGCAGCTCCAGCGTGCCGGGCAGGCGCTGCTCAACCGCGACGTCGAGCTGGCCGACCAGGTGCGCTGGGGCGACTCGGATGTCAATGAGCTGCAGGCGCAGGTGAACATGCACATCACCAGCGTGATCGCCCGGCAGGCGCCCATGGCGCGCGACATCCGCGAGCTGCTCTCTCTCTACCATGCCGCGGCCGAGCTCGAGCGCATGGGCGACTACGCCACCAACATCGCCAAGCTCGCCCAGCAGCTGGCGACGGAGCCGGAGCTGCCGATCTTCGGCCAGATTCCCCGCATGGAGGAGCTCTGCCGTCAGCAGCTGCGCGCCGCCATGCGCGCACTGGTCGACGTCAGCGAGGAGCAGGCGCGCACGGTCTGCCGCGGTGACGACGAGATCGACCATCTCTACAACAGCGTCTACGAAGACGCCATCAACGTGATGCAGGTCTCCCCGGACCGGGCGCGCCAGGCGACGCACATGCTCTTCGCCGCGCACCACCTCGAACGCCTGGGCGATCGGGTCACCAACATCGGAGAGGACGTGGTGTTCCTGGTCACCGGTCGCATCGAAGACCTCAACCCCTGACGGCGATGAAACGCCGCATTCTGCTGGTCGAGGACGACCGTACCCTGCGGCAGGCGCTCACGTTCAACCTGGCGCGAGAGGGGTACGAGGTGCGGGTCGCGGTCGACGGCGAGCAGGCACTGGAGGCGGCGCGCGACAGCACCCTGGACTTGCTGCTGCTCGACGTCATGCTGCCGGGCATGAGCGGGCTCGAGGTGCTGCGCGTCATTCGTTCCGAGGGCGTCAACACGCCGGTGATCGTGCTCTCCGCCAAGGGCGATGAGATCGACCGGGTGGTCGGGCTCAAGGTGGGGGCGGATGACTACGTTGCCAAGCCGTTCTCCCGACCGGAGCTGCTGGCGCGAATCGAGGCGGTGCTGCGCCGCCGCCGGCACGGCGCCGCAGGCGAGGAGCCGGGCGAGCACGCCGATCCAATCGGGCGAGCTGCAGATCGACGCCTCCCATCGGGAAGCGACCTTCGGGGGGGCGCCGCTGACCCTGACGACCCGGGAGTTCGACCTCCTCGCCCATCTCGCCGCCAACCCCGGCCACGTCTTCACGCGCGACCAGCTGCTGGCTCGCCTGTGGGGGGTCGACTACGAGGGCGACACGCGGACCGTGGACGTCCACGTGTCCTGGCTCCGTACGAAGCTTCGCGCGCACGACGGCCACAACTACTTCCGAACGGTACGCGGCATCGGCTATGCCTTTGCCCCGCGCCCGGAGCAGCCGGAGCCCGCATGAGCGGCGACCCGACCAGCGGGGCGGCCTTCGAGGCGCTCATGGATCGGGCCGGCTCGAGCATGCTCCTGCTGGTCGACAGCCGGCTGCGCATCGTGCGGGCCGGCCGCCCCGCGGCGGCGCTGGCCGACCGGAACGTCGCTGAGCTCAGCGGGATGAGCCTGATCGCCGCCTTCGGGTCGGTCGCCCTCGACGCGGTGGCACGACGGGCGCTGTCGAGCGCTGAGCCGGCGCTGGACGAGTCCGAGCTGGGCCACCTCGGCAGCCGCAGCTTCAGCATCGAGGCGGTCCCGCTACCCGCGGGTGGGCTGGTGATCGCCCTGCACGAGATCACGCGACAGCGGCACGCGGAGCGGGTGCGGCGTGATTTTGTCGCCAACGTCAGCCACGAGCTGCGCACGCCGCTGGCGTCGATCAAGCTCCTGGCCGAAACGCTCTCCGGCGGGGCGGTGGACGATCCGGGGACGGCGCGCGACTTCGCGCTCCAGATCGAGCGTGAGGTGGATCACCTCGCTCAGCTGGTGGACGAGCTGCTGGACCTGTCGACGATCGAATCGGGCGAGACGCGGCTGGAGACCGAGCCGCTCGATCCCGAACAGCTCGTCCACGACCTTGCCGAGCGGATCCGGCCGGTCGCCGAGCGGCGCGGCCTGCGCCTGCGCGTCGTGGCCCGGGAGTCCGGGGGCGTGGCGCGCGCCATGGCCGATCCAGACCGCCTCGGGCAGGCGCTGCTCAACCTCGCGCACAACGCCGTGAAGTACAGCCGCCAGGGCGGCGAGGTGCGGCTCGGATGGGAGGCTCACCCGCAGACAGTTCGCCTCTGGGTGTCCGATGACGGCATCGGCATCCCGCACGCGCACCAGGCGCGCATCTTCGAGCGCTTCTACAAGGTTGACCGATCCCGGACGCGAGACATGGCCGAGGAGACCGGCGGCCGCAGCGCGGGGCTCGGCCTGGCTATCGTGCGGCACATCGCCGAGGCGCATGGCGGCAGCGTGGGTGTCGAGAGCACGGAGGGCGTCGGCTCCACGTTCTGGGTCGAGGTCCCGAGCGCCTGAACGGCCGACGGTCGGCCTGCCGCGCGCCTCGTATTGTTGCGTTGTCAATGATCTTCTGCGACCATGCCAACCGATGAGCTCGCCGACGACCACCCTTCGCCCGCGCGACCCACGCCTCGAGACCTGGCGCACCTTCATCTTCGCCCACGCCTACGTGCGGCGGGAGCTCGAACGGGAGCTGCAGGCGGAGCAGGGCATGAGCATGGGCGAGTACGAGGTGCTCCTCCTGCTCGCCTACTCCGCCGAGCGACGCCAGCGGATGAGCGACCTGGCCGACTCCCTGGTCCTATCGCGTTCCGGGGTCACGCGCCTGATCGACCGCCTCGAAGCGGGTGGGCTGGTGGAGCGCGTCAGTTGCGCGACGGACCGTCGCGGCCAGTGGGCGCAGCTCAGCGAAGCCGGCTACGAACGGCTGCGCGCGGTCTCGCCCACCCACCTGCGCGGGATCGCGGAGCACTTCCTCGATCGCATCCCGCCTGAGGAGCTGGATGCACTGCAGTCGACCCTCGCGCGCCTGACACCTGAGAGCGAGCGACCGGCTAGCCTCCGTCCGCCTGCTCGGACGCCTGCTCGCGCAGGGTAGTGACCATCTGCACCCGGCCGTCGTCGGGGGCAAGCTCCAGGAAGCGATCGAACTGGCGCACCGCTTCCGCGGGATCATCGTCGGCCCGCAGGGCAACCAGCCCGCGGAAGAAGGGGATGTCCGGCTCGTCAGGCTCCGCCACTGCGGCGTAGGCGTCCAGCGCGGAGCGCGCATCGGGCCAGTCGCCGGCATTCATGTAGGCGGTGATCAGGCGGCGATAGGCCGAGGTGTTCTCCGGGTCGATGGCCAGCATGGCCAGCAGGGCCACCGCAGCCTTCTGGAGGTCGGCCGAGGTCTGGCCGGCCAGGTAGGCATCGGCCAGCTGGGAGTAGATGTCGGCGTTCCTCTGGTCTCCCTGCAGCTGGTCGAGGAGCTGCGCGATGCGTGCCTGGCGCGCGTCCTCCGCGGCCTGCGCGTCGGCGAGCGCCTGGTTCGTCACCGTGCGCTCGCCGATACCCAGCGGGGCGGGGACGGTGAATCCCACCAGCACCAACGCCACCAGGGCGATGCCCAGTGTCGCCGCCGACGCCCGGGTGCCTCCGCGCGGTGCCGTCGGCCACGACTCGGGAGCCGTCTCGCCCTCCAGCAGCGTCCCCGCCGCCCAGGCCTCTGCCTCCGCCCGCCTCGCCTGGTAGGTCGCCTCGTCGAGTGATCCGGCGCGCCGATCGGCTTCGATGTCGCGCAGCGTCTCGAGGGCCAGCCGATGGCGGACCTCGGCCGTCTCACGATCGGGATCGGCCGCCGGTGCGCTGGCCGGCTCGCGGTCGAGCAGGGGCCACGCGACCAGCAGGCCAGCGGCGGCCATGACGAGGAGGAGGAGGAGGAGCTCAGCCATCGAGCGCCTCGAGCTCCTCGCGCACTCGCCGCCGATCCGCCTCGGTGACGGGCTCCTGATCGCCGGCACCGTGCGCGCGCCTCCCCCGCCGCCTCCCGGTCGCGTACCAGGCCAAGAGGACCCCAAACCCGCCCAGCAGCGCTGCGGCGGGCAGCAGCCAGACCACCGGCTCGGGAGGCGCGAGCAGGATCCACTCGCCGTAGCTGGCGACGAAGGCGTCGCGAATCTCATCGTCGCTCCTGCCGGCCGCCACCTCGCGTTCGATCTCCTGGTGGATCGCGGCGGCGGCCTGCGTCCGTGACTCGGCCACGGAGAGTGACTGACAGTCGGGACACCGCATCTCGGCGGCCAGGGAGCGCACCCGCTCTGCTGCCGTCGGCTCGGCCCGCGGGGCGGCGGCGAGCGCCACGAGCACCGCCGCGACGGCGAGCAGCGCCAGGGCGGAGCCGAGCAGGGCGGCGCGTCTCACGATCCCTGCCCCACCACCTGCCCGAGGAACCGGTCGATCTCGTCGCTGGTCAGCGGGCCGATCCGCCGCGCGACGACCACGCCATCGGCGCCAACCAGGTAGGACTCCGGCGGGCCGCTGACTCCCCAGGCGGTCGCGAGGCGCTCGCCGGGATCGGCGAGCTGCAGCCAGCCGCCGTTGCCGTAGGTCGCCAGGAAGTCGCGCGCGGCTGCCGCCGTATCGCGGTAGAGGACTCCCACGATCGTCACGCGATCGCCGTACTGCTGCTGGGCCTCCATCAGGACCGGCTGCTCATCGGCGCAGGAAGGAAGGCACCAGCTGGCCCAGAAGTTGAGCAGGTACGGGCGCCCCGAGAGGCTCTCCGAGGTGATCGCCTCACCGTCGATCGAGACCAGGCTGAAGGCCGGCGCGGCATCGCCCGCGGCCGGGACTGGCCGGGAGAGGCTCGCCACCAGCAACCACGCCAGCGGCAGCACCACCACCGGCAGCAGGGCCCAGCGGACGGTCCTGCGGCTCATCGCTCAGCACTCCCGGCGGCGCCCAGGGGCAGTGGGGCCGGTTCCGGAGCATCGGCGGCGGCGACGGCCCGACGCCGGCGATCCGGCCAGGCCGCGAAGACGCCGCCCAGCGCAACGATCGCGCCACCGATCCAGATCCAGGCAACCAGCGGGTTGATGAACACGTGCAGGGTGACTTCCCCGCTGGCCGGATCGGCACCGAGGAGCGTGATGTAGAGGTCCTCGCCGGCCGCCGTGCGCACCGCGGGCGTCGCGATGAGCGACGGCGAGTTCGGATAGTCGCGCAGCGCGGGTGCCACCGCGCCCGACTGCGGACCGGCCAGCGTCAGCTCGGCCCTCGTCTCGATGACGCGCGGATCCGATGCGAGCGGCTCGGTGACCAGTTGCCGGTTGGTCAGGGTGTAGTCACCCAGCTGCATGCTCTCGCCTGGCGAGATGGTGGCGGTGACGTCCCGCCCCAGGGTGGCCGAGACGGAGATGGCGACCGCCATGACCGCGATCCCGGCGTGGACCAGGTAGCCGCCGTAGCGGCGACGATTTCTGGTCGCGAGGCGCCACGTGGCTGCCGCCAGGGGCTCGTCGCGGGCTCGTGAGCGGACCAGTGCCCCGCGGACGACCTCCTCGCCCATGATGACCACCACGAATCCCGCCATCCAGAGCGCCACCAGGACGATGAGCTCATCCATGCCCAGGAGCCAGCCGGCCACCACCAGCAGCGAGCCGGCGATCACCGGCGCGGCGAATCGCTCGCGCAGCGTGCGCCAGCCGGCGCCCCCCCACGGCAGGGCAGGGCCCACGCCCATCAGGAAGAGCAGCGCGACGAAGATGGGGGCGTTGACCTGGTTGAACCACGGCGCCCCCAGGCTCACCCGCTCCCCGTTGAGGAGCTGGCGGACGACCGGGTAGAGCGTGCCGAACAGGACCGCGAAGGTCACGCCCAGGAAGAGGAGGTTGTTGAACAGGAACGCGCCTTCCCTGCTGATCGGCTGTCCCGGCGAACGCGTGTCGCCAAGCATCGGCAGCCGCCAGACCAGCAGGCCAAGCGCCAGCACCAGGGTGAGCAGGATCGCCGCCGCGAACCACGGGCCGATGCCCGACGCGGTGAAGGAGTGGACCGACTGCACCACGCCGGAGCGCGTCAGGAAGGTTCCGACCAGGGTGAGGGTGAAGGTGGCGATCACCAGCGCATGGGTCCAGACGCGCAGCGTGCCGCGCCGCTCGGCAACCATCGAGGAGTGAATGAAGGCGGTGGCCGTCAGCCATGGCAGCAGTGCGGCGTTCTCGACTGGATCCCAGGCCCAGTAGCCGCCCCAGCCCAGCACCTCGTAGCTCCACCAGGCGCCCGCCACGATCCCGGCGGTCAGGAGGATCCAGGGCACCAGGGTCCAGCGGCGGACGACCCCCAGCCAGGCCTCGTCGGTTCGCCGGGTGATCAGGGCCGCCATGCCGAAGGCGAAGGGAATGGCCATCCCGGTGTAGCCCAGGTACAGGAGCGGCGGATGGAGGCCCATGAATGGGTGGTTCTGCAGCAGCGCATTCGGCCCGCTGCCCTGGGCCGCCACCGGCGTCGTACGCACGAACGGGTCACCGGGCCAGATCATGACGGCGAAGAAGAAGGCTGCCACGACGGCCAGCGTGACGCCGACCCACGGGACCAGCTTCGGGAGCCGCGCCCGGAAGCGCCACAGCACCAGCGCCGACCAGCCCGTGGCCAGCAGGGTCCAGAACAGGATGGATCCTTCCAGGGCGGCCCACAGCGAGATGAACGAGTAGAAGGGCGGCGTCGTGGTGGCGTTGTTGTTCGCGACGTACGCGACGCTGAAGTCGTGGGTGAGCAGCGCGAAGACCATTGCGGCGCTTGCGACGGCCGCCAGCCCGAACGCCGCGTACATCGCGCGGCGGCCGAGCGTGACCAGGGCGGGGTCGTCGCGCCGCGCTCCAAGCGCGAAGGCAGCGGCCGCGAAGAGCGCCGCAGCCAGACCCACGACGACCGCGCTGTGGCCGAGCGTCGGGATCATCCGCCGTCCGGGATGTGCGAGGGCACCTCGCCACCGCTCGGCGCCACGTAGTTTTCGTCGTGCTTCACGAGGATCTGCTGCGCTTCGAAGGCGCCCTCCGCGTTGAGCGATCCCTCCACGACGGCCCCGCTTCCCTCGCGGAAGCTCGACGTGGGCAGGGAGTCGCTGACCACGGTCACATCGGTGGTGCCGTCGGTCAGGACGAAGGTGATGTGGCTGGTCGTCCGCTCGATGCTCCCCTCCTTGACCTGGCCGCCAAGCCGCACCGTCTGCCCGATCGGGTGCTCCCTGGCGAGCAGCTCGGTGGGCGTCTGGTAGTAGACGAGCGCATCGCCGATGCCGCCGAACGCGAGCCAGGCGATCACGGCGGCCACCACCGCGCTGCCCAGCAGCAGCCCCCAGCGGCGGCGGGGCGGGACCGGCGCGGCGATCGGCCGGGCAGCGGTCACTCGCGTCCCTCGTGGAGCGGTGCCTCGTCCCCTGCGCGCCGGACGCGCAGGGAGCGCTCCCTTGCCGCCTCGAGGCGCCGGAGCAGCGTGTAGGCGTACAGTCCCGCGCCGCCGATGATCACCCCCCAGCCAGCAACCACGAACCAGACGTCGGTCATGGAGCCGTCTCCGAGGACGCCTGGACCGGTGCCGCCGGCGCGCGTTTGGCCGCGGAGAGGCGGCCCATCCGCCCGTGCTCCTCCATCTGCCACTCGATCCTGGCCAGCTGGTAGCGGCGGATCATGAGCCACACCCAGGCAAGGGTGAAGGCCACGACCATCGCGACCAGCGCGATGACGAACTGGGTCGGCGCCGCGGGATTCAGCAGGCGCCCCGGTGAGCCGATGGTCGGCCCCTGGTGCAGCCCGCGCCACCATTCGACGCTGAAGTGGACGATGGGGATGTCGACCGCGGCGATCAGGCCGACCACCGCCGCCCGCACCGCACGGCGCTGCGGATCATCGGTGAGCCGGCGGAAGAGCAGGTAGCCGGTGTAGAGCGCCAGCAGCAGGGCCGTGGTGGTGAGGCGCGGATCCTCCCACTGCCAGAAGACGCCCCAGATCGGGCGCGCCCACATCATGCCGCCCCAGATCGCGAACGCGGTGAACATGACGCCCATCTCGGCGGCCGAGAGCGCGATCGCATCCAGCCGCAGGTCGCGCTTCCAGAGGTATCCGATGCCGGACAGCGCGGTCACGCCGAAGGACAGGTAGCCGAGCCAGGCCGACGGAACGTGCACGTACATGATCCGCTGTGCGTCGCCCTGGTTGAGGTCGGCCGGCACGATGAAGAGCGCGTTGGCTCCTGCGGCCACGACCGCCAGGATCGCCACGACGCCAAGGATGCGGGTCTTCATCACTCCTCCATCAGGAAGCCGTAGCCGGCGGCACCGGCCACCAGCATGACGATGTCGAATCCGGCCAGCAGCTGCAACCAGGACCAGTACTCGCCCAACGGGTCCCCGGCCAGCGCAGCGCCGGTCGCCTTCACCGCGGCGAGCAGCAGGGGCGCGATCACCGGCAGCATGAGCAGCGGAAGCATCACCTCGCGGGCGCGCATCCGGACGGTCACCCCAGCATAGAAGGTTCCCACCGCAGCGAAGCCGATGGCGCCCAGCGCCAGCGTCAGGAGGAGGGCGGGCAGCGCCGACAAGAGGTCGACCGAGTACATGATCCCGACCACCGGCAGCAGCAGGCCACCCAGCACGGCCATCGCCAGCAGGCCGGCCAGCGCCTTGCCGAGGTAGATCGCTCGCCGATCGACGGGGTAGCGCACCAGCTGGTCGAGCGCGTCGTCGTCGGTCTCGACCTGGTGCAATCTGGCGACCGTCAGCAGGCCGCCGAAGACGATGGCCAGCCAGAGCAATCCGGGGGCGGCCTCGGCCAGCTTGCGCGAGTCCGGGCCAAGCGCGAATCCGAAGAGCAGCAGGACCAGCGCGGCGAAGAAGAGGGTGGAGCCCGCCGCCTGCCTGCCACGCAGCTCGGAGAGCGCGTCCTTGCGGGCGATCGCCCATGCGATGGTGAGCTCGGCGCGCGCGGTGCTCATCGGTCCGGAATCGCCGTCGCCGGAGCCGGCCGTGGTTCGATCGCCGGTGGGATGGCCGCAATACCGGCGCCGCCCGTGTCGGCCAGCAGGCCACCGTCGAGTCGTGCCCAGCCGTCGGCCATGTCCATGATCCGGTCGGCATGGTGCGACGCGACCAGGACCGTTGCTCCTCGCTCTCGCCACCGAGCGAGCAGGCGATCGACGAGGTCCATCCCCGCGGCATCCAGGGCGGCGTGCGGCTCGTCGAGCAGGACCAGCGACGGCTCGGCCAGCAGCATCCGCCCCAACGCCAGCCGGCGCCGCATGCCAGCGGAGAAGCCGCGGACGCGTCGATCCGCCTCCTGGCTCAGGCCGACTTCCGCCAGCGCGGCCGCCACCACGGCGTCAGCATCGGCGCGGCCAAGCATCGTCGCGGCGAACCGCAGGTTCTCCTCGGCGGTGAGGTCGTCGTACAGCCCGGTCGCGTGAGAGAGGAAGGCGACGCGTCCGCGCACCAGGTCGGGGCGCCCCACCACGTCGATGCCGTCGACGAGGGCCGCTCCGAACGTCGGGCGCAGCGATGTCGCAAGGATCCGCAGCAGGGTCGTCTTTCCCGCGCCGTTCGGGCCGACCAGCGTCACCAGCCTCCCAGACTCGACCCGCAGCGACACCCCAACGAGCGCGGCGCTGCCGCCGAAGAGCCGGGCAACATCGTGGGTCGCCACGGCCGGAATCGGGACCAGTGGGCTGTTCGGGGGTGCGGAGTAGATGGTGGTCTGGGGCATGCTCGATCGAGCGGGGCTGCAGCGGGTGCCGCAACTATGCGGACTCCCCACAGGAGCGTCAAATGCCCGCTGAGTACCACCGGCGCCGGAAACCGTCGAACGCCGTCGCAGGTTGCCGGTCTACCCCTGACTGGTACCTCTGAGGCCTTGTGGTTGCCGCGACGGGCGGGGCAGAATGGCGCGGCTGCCGTGAGGACCTGCCATGGATCGAATCTTCCGACGCCAAGCGGAGACCGCCGAGGCCGCCGCTGAGCCCGCGCTCGAGCCGATGCGCGTCTACACCCGGGATATCGAGGTCGCCGGTCACGTCCGCCCAAGCGCCGAGCGGACCACCGACATCCTGCAGCGCGGTGAGGAGCTCGCCTTCCTGCCCGATGGTGCCGACCCTGCGGACCCCGATTGCTGGGTTGGCCTCGCGCCGAAGAGCGTCCTCCTGGTGGTCTCGCCGCCGCACCTGAGCCCGCCCGAGAAGCGCCTGCACCGACAGACGCAGCATGTCGTCATTCGCATCGGACGGTACCTCGTCAGCGGGACGGCCCATCTCCGGCCGGGTTACGAGCATGACCTCTTCCTGCGCGCGACCCAGCCCTTCCTGCCCTTGACCGATGCGGTCATCTCGAGCGAGGGCGGTGAGGTGCGCCATGACGTCGTGATCGTCAACCTGGGCGAGGTCGAGGAGCTCCGCGAGGCCTGATCCGCGCGTTTGACCCTCCCCCGGAGCCGGTGCTACCGTTCGGCGCCTGATGGACGCCGGGCAACCGTCGCCGCACGCCGGCGCGACCAACGGACACGCCAACGGGACGCACAGGTCCCGGGCCGAGCGTCGCGCCGCCGCCCAACGCGCCGAGTGCGCCGCCACCGCTGCGCTCACCATCCTCGGCCAGAAGTGGGTGATGCGCATCGTGCGCGAGCTTGGGCAGCAGACCCAGCGCTTCTGCGAGCTGCAGGATGCCCTGGGAGGCGCGAATTCTGCCACCCTCTCCCAGCGGCTCAAGATGCTGGAGGACGAGGGCCTCGTCGATCGGCGCCTCGTCTCGGAGACGCCGCCGTGGGTCGAGTACTCGCTGACGCAGAAGGGTGCCGACCTGCGCCGAGCGATCACCGGCATCGACCGCTGGGCCGACCGCTGGGCCTCGCAGCAGTAGCACCATGAGCCACCCGGTCAGCGTCGAGGAGCACCAGGTCGAGCACGGCGACGCCCTGAACCAGATCCGCGCCCTGATCGCAGAGGCACCGGGGCCCGAGGCGGCTGCACAGCGCGTGGTGGAGGAGCTCCATCACCGGTTCAGCCACTACGACTGGGTGGGCGTCTACTGGCTCGACGAACCCGCCGGCGAGCTGGTGCTCGGACCATGGATCGGGCCGGAAGCCACCGAGCACACGCGCATCGGGCTCGGCGACGGCATCTGCGGCGCCGCCGCGTCATCTGGCCGGACCGAGATCGTGGGCGATGTCGACGCCGATCCCCGCTACGTTGCCTGCTTCGCGACCACCCGCAGCGAGATCGTGGTGCCCATCCTCGCCGAGGGCCGGGTCGTGGGCGAGATCGACATCGATGGCTCGGACCCATCTGCCTACGACGAGACCGATGCGCGCTTCCTCGAGGAGGTTGCCGCCTACCTCGCTCCCCTCCGACCGCGCGGGGACGAGTAGGGCCGCTGTAACCGGCCGCGTAGGAGAGACGATGGCCGACCCCGATGCCCGCCGCGCCGACCAGCGCGGCCGCTTCGAGCAGATCTACGACGCGAACGTCGTCGCGATCTACCGGTTCGTCCATGCACGCGTAGGAAACCGACCCGATGCCGAAGACCTCACGGCGCAGGTGTTCACCCGCGCCGTCGAACAGCTCGACACCACCCGCGACGATCGGCAGATCGTGAGCTGGCTCTACCGCGTCGCCCAGACCACCATCGCCGACTACTGGCGGGCCTTCTACCGCCTGCCGGTCATCGGGGACGACCAGGTTGCCCCCGGCTGGGAGCCGATGGATCCCAGCACTGGCAGCGAGCCGGTGCCCGACGACGGGTCCTCGGCGGCAAGGGTGCGCCGCCTGCTGGCGCGCCTCCCGGAGCGCTACGCGCGCGTCCTCGAGCTGCGCTTCCTGCACCGGCTCTCCGTGGCCGAGACCGCCGAGCGGATGGGCGTGAGCCACGGGAATGCGAAGATCCTGCAGTACCGTGCGCTGCGCCGGGCAGCGCTGCTGGGAGACGACGATGCCTGAGGAACGCGAGCGCGACCTTCGTCCGACGCCGGACGAGTCCGCCTCGGCCGAGCGGATCGACCGCTACCTCGATGCCCTGCTTGCCGGGGAGCGGCCCTCTGCGGCGGATGTCGGCGATCGCGACGAGGCGGAGATGGCACGCCTCGCCGCCGAGCTCTCGGCCACGGCCGATCCCACGGGGAGCGCGCCCGACCCTGCGTTCGTCGATCAGCTCCGACGACGGATGCGTGCCGCCGACCAGGGGATCGACGCCGTCCGCGTGCCTCCCCCGGTGAGACCCGGGGATGCCGAGGTGTCGCGCGTCCGGGTCACGCGCCGCCAGCTGCTGACCGGCGGGCTGATCGGCGCGGCCGGGCTCGCGGCGGGCGCACTGGGGGCCACGGTGCTGCGACCGGTCGCACCGGACGGCGGGCAGGGCATCTGGGATGACGGCACCGACCTCATCGGGTCAGACGGGGAATGGGTGGCGGTGGCGAGGGTTGCCGATGTCCCGCCCGGCTCGGCCGTCCGCTTCTCGACGGCGGCCTTCGACGGCTACGTCGTCAACGATGGCGGGCAGCTCCGGGCGCTGTCGTCGGTCTGCACCCACATGGGCTGCACGCTCCAGTTCCGCCCGGCGTTCGAGGACCTGCGCTGCCCCTGCCACGGTGCGAGCTTCGACCTGGCCGGGGAGCTGGCCAACGGCCGATCCCGCTGGCGCCTCACCGGCGGCTATCGGGGCGACGAACGTGCGTACCCCATCGAGCTGCCGCGGCTGATCCGTCCGGCGCTCAGGGTCGACGGCGAGCAGGTCCTGGTCTGGACCGCGCGGCAGGCGTAGGGACGATGCGAGGCGACGAGCGTTCGATGCGCGAGCGGATGCTGGCCGGGGATCCCTACATCGCCGACGATCCCGAGCTGGCCATCGACCTGGAGCGTGCGCAGCGGCTCCTGCATCGCTACAACACCATGGATCCCGTCGACCGCGACGCGCGCCACGCCGTCCTGCGCGAGCTGCTCGGCGCCTTCGGCGAAGGGAGCGAGATCCGGCCGCCGTTCCGCTGCGACTACGGCTCCCGGACCTCTGTCGGTGCTCGGACCTTCATCAACTACGGCCTCGTCTGCCTCGACGTCGCGACCGTCAGCATCGGCGACGACGTCCAGGTCGGGCCCTACGTCCAGCTGCTCACGCCGACGCACCCGCTGGATCCCTCGGAACGCCGCGCCAAGTGGGAGTCGGCCCGACCGATCGCCATCGGCGACAACGTCTGGCTGGGCGGCGGCGCCATCGTCTGCCCGGGGGTCAGCATCGGTCCGGACAGCGCGGTCGGCGCGGGAAGCGTCGTGACGCGCGACATCCCCGCCGGCGTGCTGGCGGTGGGCACGCCTGCCCGCGTCGTGCGCGAGCTCGGCGGCGAGCGGCCCTAGCCGCCCGTCGCCGCCTGCAGCAGGTACCCCACGATGTACGGGGCGGCCAGCGCCGCCATGACTGCCGCGAGGGCGATCCCCACGAAGAGCAGCCAGCGCAGGTCCGGCGGATCCTGTCGGTCCGGCGGCGGCTTCAGCCGCCTCGGCAGGATTCGCGGCCGTCGCGGGCGCTGGTGCTCGTACGGGTGGGGGTTCAGGTCGGGCATGCGCCGCTATCCGCCGTGCCCCCGCTCCACCGACGCGACGAGCTCGCGCAGGCGTCGCAGACGAGCGTCGCGGTCCGCGACGTAGCGACGTATCCCCTCGAGGATGTGGTCGGGTCCGAGGTGGGCCTCGTCGATCACCTCGTCGACCGTGCCGCCCGTCCGCCAGCGATTGTCCCAGTCGGACGAGAGCGAGTACTCCTCGGCGATCGGCCCGTCCACCCAGTCGCGCATCAGCTTGAAGGCCCGGTTGGTGATGGCCATCGCGTCGAAGCGGTCCGCCGCCGAGCAGATCTCGTCGCGGTAGGCGGCGTCCTGCATCCGGAACAGCTGCGGACTGACGGCCGCCACCACGCGGACGTTCAGTCCCTCCTCGTCGAGCCGTGGCAGGACCTTGACCAGGTTGGCGGTCGACATGGTGCCCTGCACGTAGACCGTCCCCGCGCACGGTGTCGCGGGATCCGCGCGCCGCATCAGGTAGGCCCCCTTCGCGGCGGCGAAGTGCGAGTCCATGCCCAGCTTCTCGCGATCCGGAATCTCGACCGAGGGCCGGGTGAGGTGCAGCGCCACGATCGGCACGTCCGTGGCGAGCGCCGCCGCCAGCACGACCGGGACCTCGTTGTGCTCCCACGGGTGCAGGTCGATGACGTGCCCTTCGGGGAAGAGCTGCGTGACCCCGGTGGCGAAGACGCCGAAGTGGGTGCGCGAGTCCTCCGCGGTTTCGGGGCCCGAGTGCCCCGCGATCCAGATCACCTTGCCGACCTTCAGCTCGGTGTCCTGGGCCAGCTGGCTGAACAGCCGCATCGGCCCGTACTTCAGGTACGAGAAGGAGCCGTAGGTCGAGCATGCCGCCCAGAAGCCGTTGAACGCCTGGAAGGGATCATCGGCCAGGTTGACCGTCGCGATCCCCACCGACACGCCGGCGTTGGTGAACTCGGTGATCTCCTGTGGGAGCAGCGTGCCCCGTGGATTCGTGTCGCGGTTGTACCAGCCCCAGCCGGGCAGCTCCTCGAAGTCCTTGGCGAAGCCGGAGATGTTCGTCGACTCCGCGAGGTCCGCGCTGCACGCGATCACCAACGGTCGGTCGTACTCCGCCTTCGCCGTGGCGTTGACCCACGCTCCCCAGGTCGACAGCGCCGCCCGGTTCGGAGCCTTCTCGCCGGGCTGCTTCCACATCGAGGCGGGGTAGGCGGAGACATCGGTGAAGCGCGAGTCGCTGAAGATGTCGGCGCCGTGGCCGCCGAGGTGGAAGCCCTCCAGCCGCTCCGGGACGGATGCCGCCAGCTCCAGCAGGCGGTCGCTGATGGCGTCCACGACCTCCACGTTCGAACGCAGGACGCCCGTGGCCACCTCGAAGTTGTGGCGTGCCTGCGCGTCGAGCTCCCCGGGATCCGATGGCGCGGTCTGGTCGACGCCCGCGTACTCGACGCCGTGGCGCTCCATGAACCCCTTGCGAACCGTCCAGAACGGCTCGGAGTTCATTGCATGCGGCGAACCATGGCTCTTGTTGTCGTACTTGCCGTAGCCCCGGCCCTTGCGGGTCTTGAACCAGGCCATGGACGGCACGTGATCCGGATTCTCGCCGCGTGCCGCCTCGAGCACGGCACGCGTCACCGGCCCCCAGTCGGAGCCTTGCTCCGTGCCGGTGATGCGCCAGCCGTACGGCGTGAACCAGTCGGCCGGCGTACCGTGCACCACCTCCGAGATGGCCGGGTCATCGATGCCGTAGTCGTTCCAGTCGATCAGGAAGACGAGGTTGTCGAGGCCCAGGCCCCAGGCGGTGTTCCGCGTCTCGTGGCTGGCGCCCGGGGTGAGGCCACCCTCGCCTTCGACGGCGAAGACCTTCACTTCGCCGGCGCCAGCGAGCTTGAGGGCCGCGGCTTCGCCGGCCGCCGGTGGCATCCCGTGGCCGGAGGGACCGGTGTTGAACTTCAGGAAGAGCGTCTTGCCCTCCATCTCGGCGTGCCCGGCTAGGCCGCCGCGGCGTCGGAGGGTGAGCAGCTGCTCCCAGGTGAGCGCCCACTCGCCGTCATCGGGAAAGGCGAATCGCTCGTCGCCGGTCCGCTCGTGACGCGCCCGCAGCGTCTCGTTGAGGACGGCCAGGGTGCAGTAGACGAGTGGCACGGTATGGCCGGCCGAGAGGACGAAGCGGTCCGCGAAGGGGAGCCACGGGCGGCGGATGTCCCAGCGCATGGCGCCCGACAGCAGCAGCGAGAGGAAGAGATGCACCTTCGAGCGCGAGCCGCCGGGGTGCCCCGACTGCCGGTAGTTGAGCGCAAGGTCGATCGCCTCGTCCAGGACGTCCTTGACCAGCTCCCACTGCTCGAACGATCCGGTTGCGCGGTCGTAGAGTGCGTCGGCCGATTCGGCCGCGGGCCGGATGGCGGTCATGACGCCGAACCCGCCGTCACGACCTCTCCGGTTCGCTCCAGGCGTGCGAGCGACTCGGCGATCCGCTCCAGCGCGGCGTTGATGTTCTCCCGCGAGTTCGCATACGAGAGCCGCAGGTAGCCCTCGCCGTGGCTGCCGAACGCCGTGCCGGCCAGCGTGCAGATGCCCGCATCGTAGAGGAGGTGGTCGGCGATCTCGGCGCTGCTCCGCCCGAAGCTCGACACGTTCGGGAACGCGTAGAAGGCGCCATGCGGCATCACGCAGCTGACGCCGGCGATGGCGTTGAGCCCGTCGACGATGATCTTGCGCCGGGCAACGAACTCGTCCCGGAAGCGCTCCGGCTCCTCCTGCGGCCCGGTCAGTGCGGCGACCGCCCCGGCCTGCGCGAAGGCGTTCGTGCAGCTCACGCTGTTGATGACCAGGCGGCTGTAGGTCGGCAGGAGCCACTCGGGGATGATGCCGTAGCCAAGGCGCCACCCGGTCATCGCGAACGTCTTGCTGAAGCCGTCCAGCGTGATCGTCCGCTCGGCCATGCCGGGCAGGGTCCCGATGGACAGTGGCTCCCCCTCGTACTGCAGCCGGCCGTAGATCTCATCGGCCAGGACGACCAGGTCGTGCTCGACCGCGATGCGGGCGATCTCGCGGATGTCGTCGGGGGTGAGGATCGACCCGGTCGGGTTCTCCGGCGAGTTGATGACGATGAGACGCGTGCGGTCGGTCACCAGGGACGCGACCTCGCGAACATCCATCCGGAACTCCGCGTCTTCGCGCAGAGGTGCCGCGACCGGGGTGCCGCCCACGTAGCGGGCCATCGACTCGTAGATCGGGAAGCCCGGGTTGGGGTAGATCACCTCGTCGCCCTCGTTGATGAGGGCGAGCATCGCGTAGAACATGATCGGCTTGGCGCCAGGAGTGACGACGACCTGCTCGGGCGTGGCGTCGATCCCCTTCCAGCGCTTCACGTCGGCGACGATCGCCTCGCGCAGCGGCAGGATGCCGGTGGCGCCGGTGTAGTGGGTCATGCGCTCTTCCAGCAGGCCGCGCGAAGCGGCCTCGCTGATGTGGCGCGGGGTGTCGAAATCGGGCTCCCCGATCTCGAGGTGGATCACGTCGCGGCCGGTGGCCTCCAGCGCGCGAGCACGCGCCGCCGCCTCGAAGGCGGTCTCGGTCCCGATCCGCTCCATGCGGTCTGCAAGCTTCACGTGCGGGAGCCTCTTCGTAGCAATGGGTCGGGTGACAAGTCTACCGATGCCCACGGCCCGGCGCGAAGGGCCGAGCGTCATCCCGATGGCCTGCACGTCGCCTTGCCGATCGCCCCGTGAGCGCGAGCCACTCGATTGGGCCATTGCAGGGAATCCTGATAGGGTTGCTATACTTTCCGAAGCGAACACCACCAACGCCGCGAGGGAGAACCCGCATCCCATGACCATGCCAGAGACCACGCCGCAGGCCACCCCCGCCGGTGCGCCGGTTGCGCCCGATGAACTCCTTGTCACCCTGACCGATGCCGCTGCGGCAAAGGTCGTCGAGCTGCGCTCGCGCGAGGGCAAGGACGCTGCTGCGCTGCGCCTCTTCGTCAAGAGCGGCGGCTGCTCCGGGTTCAGCTACGGGCTGGCCTTCGACGAGAAGATCGCCGATGACGACCGTGTCGAGGACCACGCCGGCGTGCCGATCGTGATCGACGCCTTCAGCGCCCAGTACGTGGGTGGGGCCGAGATCGACTACGTGGACTCCCTGATGGGGTCCGGGTTCGCGATCAACAACCCGAACGCGGTCAGCAGCTGTGCCTGCGGCTCGTCCTTCAACACCGATGGCTCGCCGGCCAAGGCTGGCGGCTGCCACTGACCTCCCTCCCCTTCGCGCAGCTGGAATGGCCTCGGTCGTGCGACCGGGGCCTTTTCCGTGTACGGCGCACGCCGGCCGCGGACAGCATCCGCGCGAACCATCGAGCGAGAACCACCGGGCTGCTAGGCTCCACCCCGTGGCCGCCAACGATGTGATCGACACCCCCCGCTCCGAGCGGATTCGCCGCGACTTCGCACGAGCGTGGGGCGAGATCGGCGCCGCGTGGGGCGTGGCGCCGTCCACGGCCGCCGTGCAGGGCTACCTGCTCGTGCACGGAGGGCCGCTGACAGAGCCGGAGGTGCGGCGGGCGCTCGGCATGAGCCACCGAGCCGCCAGCCTGGCGCTGACGCAGTGCGAGGAATGGGGCCTCCTCATCAGGGCCGATGCGCCGCGACGCAGCGGACAGCGCGGCCCCGCCGCGGTCGCCTGGGAGGTGGTGGGCGACCACTGGGAGTGGTTCCGGCGCGTCGCCGCCGCCCGACGCGAACGCGAGACGGATCCGGTCCTGCCGGTGCTGCGGCAGTGCGTGCGTCGCGCGGCTGAGGTAGGGGCGCCTGCGGCGGAGCTGGAGCAGCGACTGCGATCCCTGCTCGACTTCGTGGAGCGCTTCGACCGCGGCGTCGAGGTCTTCGTGCGCGGCGACCCGGCCGCTATCGAGCACCTCTTCCTTGCCCTCGACAGCCTCGATGCCGCCGCCGTCGAGCGCGTCTGGTCGCTGATCGGAGAGCTGAGTGCGGCCGAGCTGGCCAACGCCCTGACGGCGCTCGCCAAGCTGCCACCTGCCGGCGTCCGGCGGCTGGTGGCACTCGCCGACCAGCCCGTCCTGCTGCGCCTTCTCGGGCTGGGCTGAGGCCTACTCCCCCGAGCCGTCGTCCTCGAAGACGGCTGCGCCTGCCGTCACCGCCATGCGGCCCGTCCCGCCCAGCGATGCGGGGCGCGGGCGCGGAAGCGGTACGCGGGTGACGAAGCGATCGACCAGCTCCCGCGTCCCTGCGATCTGCAGCTCGTCGAAGAGCAGGCCGAACTTATCGCGCAGGTTCCCGGCGATCTCACTGCGCGCGTCGTCGGGCAGATCCCACAGCTGGCGCTTGAAGGGTCCGATCGCCTTCTTGCGCGACTTGTACAGGAACTGCTCCTCGGTCTGGTCGTCCTTGCGCTCATCGGCGCAGTTGGTCCGAGTCCACTCCATCATCTCGGCCTCCAGGTCGGCCGGCAGTCCGCCACCGTCGTAGAGGATGTTCTGGAACCCGGTGGCCAGGTGGATCTCCGCGGCACCGTTTGCCGGGAAGTGGTGGAACGCCTCGTCCGGCAGCGTCGAGGCTCCGTGCTGGACGCAGCCGGCCAGTCCGAACTCCTCGCGCGCGACGGCCGAGAGCCGACGCATCGTGTCGAAGTCGATCTTCACCGTGGCGATGCTGCCGTCCGGCATGGGAACGCCGCCGTGGCTGGTACCGGTCTGGATGCTGACCTTGCTGATCCCGGTCATTCCCTCGCCGAGGCGTTGGTAGTAGCCCGACAGGTAGGCCCGCAGCTCCTCCTCGGTGGAGTTCGACTTCCCCACCTCGCCGATCTCGCCGCCCACGCTGACAGTCACGCCCTCCGGCTCGAGGTCGCGAATCAGCTGGGTCAGCGCCGCGCTGTTTGCCGCGTTGACCGCCTGCTGCTCGGGCACCGTCGCCTGCGACAGGTCGACCAGCGTGCTGCTGTCGATGTCGATGTTCAGGAAGCCGGCCGCGATCGCGTCGCGCGTGAGGTCCTGGAGGCCCGCCATCTCGGCTTCTGCATCGGCCCTCCAGCGGGTCGCGTTGAACTGGAAGTGGTCGCCCTGCAGGAAGACGGGTCCCGGCCAGCCCTCGCGGATGGCCGCCGCCAGGATGACGGCGGTGTACTCGGCCGGCCGCTGCTCGGTGTACGCCATCTCCGACTTGGCGATCTCGAAGATGAGGGTCCCCGCGTCCCGCTCGATCGCGGCGGCGAAGGCCTGGCGAGCGGTCAGGTAGGCCGATGCCCGCACGTTCACCGCGGGCACGGTGAAAGCGGTGGCATCGAACTCGCCGCGCCCGCGCGCCATGTACAGCTCGTGAATGCTCGCCGAGCCGCAGCCGAGGGCCTGCGACGCGCTCCAGATCAGCCAGCGCGCGGCGTCTCGAGTGGCATCGTCAGGACCGAAGACCGCCGCGACGGCGAGATCGTCGATCAGCTCATGCCGAAATCGCCCGGCGTCGTCCACCTCGAGGCCATCGCCAACGATCCGGGCGATGCCATCCAGGCGTGCGACGAGGGCATCGGCGCTCGAAATGGTCATGCACCCATGCTAGCGGAGGGCGGAGACCAGGGTGAACGACAGTAACGGTGCGACGGGGAGGCCGATCACCGCGGCGAGGACGTACCAGTCGCGGGCGGCCCGGGCATCCGCCAGGCCTCGGCGGCGGAGGCCATCGGTCCATGCCAGGACGCCGGTCAGCGCCGTCACGTAGAGCGCAGCCGCCAGGAGGACGACTGCCACGGCGAACGGCCGAACGGCCTCACACGAGCCGAACGCCAGCGGGCCGCCGGGCGGGCAGGGAGCGCTGAGCTCGACGGCCACCAGCGCTCCGGCGGCGACCAGCACCACGGCCGACCAGCCGAGATGGGCGAGCAGCCTGGCGGAGATGTCGGTGGGGGCGAGCCCTAGCGGCTCGTCGAGAGGAGCCCGCTGGCCGCGGTCGCCTCGAGCGCCTCGCGGCGCGTCACGCGTCGGTACTCGAACCACAGGTAGACGAGCGACACGGCGCCGAGGCAAGCAGCGACGGCTCCGAGCACCAGGGCCCGGAACGGGAACGCCGGCGGAATGAACGAGCCACTGGCCAGGTTGAAGACCATGAACGGGATGAGGACGAAGACGGTCAGCGCGTACTGGGCGACGACGAGGTAGCGGATCAGGGCCCAGAAGACGCCGTTCCTGCCGCGCGCCGCCTGCGCCCAGAGCGCCATGACGATGACGGCGGTGAAGTTGCCACCGCCAACAAGGTTCGCCACCAGGAAGCCGACGTCCTTGCTGAAGTCGAAGACATAGAGCGTCAGGCCGTAGTAGACGTAGTTCGGGATGTAGAAGATGAGGAAGTACATGAACAGGAAGAGCGGCAGCGCCTTCAGCACCGCCACCAGCCACGTCTCGTACCCGTAGAGCAGCCACGAGCTGAATTCGTCCACGGAGCGGGCGAGACGCACAACGCCTCCGCGGCGTGGTGGGGACTGGTAGGTGGCACTCATGCGGCTACTGCTTCTGGTCAAAGAGGAAGGTGATCAGCGCCTGCAGCGCATCGTCCGGCAGCTGGCTGGCGGGGTGCGCCGGCATGTTGGTCGGCGCGCCGTCGTTGTAGTTCGTCGACGAGTCGCGAATCCACTGCTCGAGCATCGTCCGCGGGTCGGACTGATAGTCGGCGACCAGCTGATCCATCTGGCTGATCGGGTAGGGCAGGTCCGTGACCGGCTCGTTGCCGATGTTCTGGATGTTCGGGAACTCGCCGACTCCCGCGAGGTCCGCGCCGTGGCAACCGGCGCAGCCCGCCGTGGCGTACACCTCGGCTCCTGCCTCGACGGTGTCGGGAACCGTCTCCGCCGGCTGCTTGCCCGCCTCCTCCGCCCACGACGTCACGAGGGCGGTCAGGGCGTCGATCTGCTGGATGGTGAGCGGGCCGCCGACCTCCGACGACCACGCCGGCATCGGTGAGTTGACGTTGCCCGAGACGACCACGCCGCCGTAGCGGATCACCAGGTTCACGTAGTTCGGGTTGGAGCGAAGCTTCTCGTACAGCGACCGGCTGTGCAGGTTCGGCGCCTGGCGCCCGGTGTTGCCCACCTGGCCCCCCGTCCCATCCGGGCCGTGGCACTGAGCGCAGTTCGCCACCGCGGGGTTCTCGGGCGTCGGCGGGCCGAAGACGGACTGGCCGTACTCGACCAGCTCGACCTGCAGCGCCTCGTAGCGCGCATCGCGGCGTTCCGTGTCGGTCAACCAGTAGGCGGCCGTGAAGAAGGCGAGGACGGTGACGAGCAGCACGCCGAGCGTCTTGGCGGTCATCGGGTCAGGCGGCGCAGTGCGCCACGTTGGCGCTGATGCGATCGTCGAAGGTATCGGTTCCGACAGGCGGCCCGTCCTGCAGCTCACCGGTGTCGACCTTGTAGACGCCGTCCTCGATCACCACCGCGAAGCGATCCATGCCGCGTGGGGCGGGACCATCGCGCTTCTCACCAAGGACGGTGTACTTGCTGCCGTGACAGAGGCACTCGAACCACTGGCTCTGCTGGCAGAGCTGCGGGATCTGGCAGCCCAGGTGCGGGCACTTCCGGTAGAGGGCCAGCACCGAGGCCTCGACGGGCGGCACGTCCGGGCCAACGTCGGTGCCGGGATCCGGGACTGGATCGCTCACGCTCCCCTCGCCCAGCACCCGCTCCTTGGCAGCGGGGACGTTCACCACGAAGATCTTCGACTGGAAGATGTACGGAAGCCCGTTGGGCCAGTCCGGCTGGTTGAGCGTGATGTCGGACGCGCTGCCGACCGTCAGGACGCCGCCGAGGCCGGACCGGATGTTCGGCCAGAGGAAGTTGAGCGTCCCGGCCAGGAACTCGATGGAGAGGATGCCAATTCCGACACCCAGCATCCGGCGCATGAAGGTGCGCCGGCTCATCTCGCCGACGCGCGGGCCGTGGACCTCGCCGTAGGTCGGTTGCGTGCTCATAGCGTGAAGAACAGTCCATCCCACGGCCAGACCCAGTTCCAGCCGGGGCCGCGGAAGAACGAGCCGATGAAGGTCACCAACAATCCCCCGATCATGATGCACAGGAAGAAGATCCAGACGAGCTTGCGGTCGCGCGCCGCCTTGTAGGGCGAGCGGTCGACGTACGCGATGGCCATCAGGCCGATGAAGTAGAGCGGCGGGAAGAGGATGCCCACCACCGTCGCGTTGAAGTAGGAGAGCATCTCCTGCAGACCCAGGAAGTACCACGGCGCCTTGGCCACGTGCGGCGTGTTGCCGGCGTTGGCCATCTCCTCCAGCGGAGCCTGGATGAGGAAGGCGGTGATCACCAGCAGGCCGCTGATCAGCATCGCCATCAGGAACTCGGCGCGCAGCAGGTGCGGCCAGGTCAGGACGGTCTCGTCGGGACGCTTGTCGACGCGGACCATCGATTCCTGCTTGACGTAGGCGAGCAGGCGGAAGCGCTCCGTGCCTGGCACCCCGGGCGGTCCCGGCAGCTTCGGTCCCGGCGTGCGCTCGACGACCGGCACCGTGGGTGCCTGGGTCGGCGCGTTCTTGTCCGCGGTCGCGTTCGGCCGCTTCTCGATCGTCATCGGTCCACTCCTACCCTACACCGGCCCCGAGATGCCGCCATCCTTCCGGATCCTCCAGAAGTGGACGACCATCAGCAGCGCGCCGACCAGCGGGAAGGCGATCACGTGCATGACGTAGAACCTGATCAGCGTCTCGGCGCCCACCTCGATGCCGCCCAGCAGGACGAAGCTCGACTCGGTGGAGAGGAGCGGCGCGTAGGTGGCCATCTGCGTACCGACCGTGATCGCCCAGAAGGCGATCTGGTCCCAGGGCAGCAGGTAGCCGGTGAAGCTGAGCCAGATGGTGGTGAAGAGCAGCAGGACGCCGATGGCCCAGTTGAACTCGCGCGGCGGCTTGTAGGCGCCGTGGTAGAAGACCCGGATCATGTGCAGGAAGACGGTGAGCACCATCAGGTGCGCCGCCCATCGGTGCATGTTGCGGATCAGCGACCCGAAGGCGACCGAGTTCTCGATGGTCTGGATGTCCTGGAAGGCGCGGCTGACCGACGGCACGTAGAAGAACATCAGATACACGCCGGTCACCGTCAGGGCAAGGAACAGGAAGAAGCTGATGCCGCCCAGGCAGAAGGTGTAGGTGTAGCGGACCGCGTGCTTCTTGACCCGCACCGGGTGGAGGTGCAGGAAGACGTTGTTCATGACCGCCAGGGCGCGGGTGCGGCTGGTGGTCGGGTACGGCTGGCGGAAGAGGCTGCGCCACAGCGCAGACTCCTTGACGGCGCGGACGAGGAAGCTCATCGCTCGACCACCGGTCCTGCCTGCTGGCCGATCTGGCCAAGCACGTTGTCCTTGTAGCTTTCCAAGAGCACTTTCCCGTCAGGCGTGAACCGCTCCAGCTCCAGGCGGTCCATGGTGATGCAGTTGGTTGGACACCGCTCGACGCAGAGGTTGCAGCGGATGCAACGCTCCTCGTCGATGATCATCGCGATCCCGCGCGGCCACGACTGGAAGAAGCCGATCTCGGGATCGTCGCCGCCGACCTGCGCCTTGTCGATCATGTAGATCACGCCCTCGGGGCAGACGTCGGCGCAGAGTCCGCACAGGATACAGCGCGGACCATCGATGTTGATGTTGTGGTTGCACTGGAGGCAGCGGCTTCCCTCCGTCACCGCGCTGCGCGTGTCGTAGCCGACCTCCACCAGACCGGTGAAGTCGCGGCGGAGCTCCGGCGGCGCCATGGGGATCTCCTGGCGCCGGATCGCCTCGTAGTTGCGCGGCATGTCGTGCTCGAGCGCCTGGGTGATCACCGCCCGGTTGATGACCGGCAGCTCCTCGAGCTCCTCGTCGCGGACGCCGGCCAGCCAGCGGTCGATGGAGCGCGCCGCTCGGCGACCACGGCCGGCCGCCTCGATGATGGTGGCGGGGCCGGTCACGAAGTCGCCGCAGGCGAAGACGCCGTCGACGTTCGTCTCGAACGTGTCCGCGTTCGTCCGCACGTAGCCGCGCGCCAGGTCGAAGCTCAGGTCGTTGTAGGTGGTGCCGTCCGGCCTGCGCGGCGTGGACCCGTTCAGCGGCGGCGTGCGCCACGACGAGGTCGAGCCGCCCTCGACCACGTTGCGCGTATCGGTCACGCCCAGGTGCCGGTTGAGGTGGGCGCCGTACTGGCCGAGCACGTTGTTGTCGGCGGCCTGGCTGGTGCACGGGACGACCATGTCGCACGGGACGGTGAACTCGCTGCCCGGGATCGCCTCGGCGCTGCGGCGCCCCGATGCGTCGGGCGGCCCCAGGCGGGTGCGCTGGAACGTGATGCCGGTGACCTTGCCGTTCTCGTCGCCGACGATCTCGATGGGGGAAGCGAAGAACTCGAAGTTGACCCCCTCGAAGCGGGTCTCGTGCTGCTCCTCCTCGTCCACCACCATCTCGTCGGGGCCGCGGCGGTAGACGATGGTGCTGGTCTTGGCACCCAGCCGCAGCGCGGTCCGGCTGGAGTCCATGGCGGTGTAGCCGCCGCCGACGACCACCACGTGCTCGCCCACCCACTGCTCCTGACCCAGGTTGGCGCGCTTCAGGAAGTCCACGCCGTAGATCACGCCGTCCAGCTCCTCGCCGGGGACGTTCATGGCCACCGGGAACATGCAGCCGGTCGCGACGACGACCGCGTCGTGCCGCTCCCGCAGCTGGTCGAGCGTGATGTCGCGGCCGATCTCGACGTTGTAGTGGAACTGCACCCCGTGCTTGGCAACCCAGTTCACGTCCAGCTCGATCACGTCGCGTGGCAGGCGGAAGGCCGGTACGCCGATCAGCGTGGTGCCTCCGCCCGACGGGAGCGCCTCGTAGACGTGGACCTCGTGCCCGTAGGTGGCAAGCTCCTTCGCGACGGAGAGTCCGGCGGGCCCCGCACCGATGACGCCAACGCTCTTCCCGGTGGCCGGACCGATGACCACGTTGTCCGGCATGTTGTTGGTGTAGTGCCAGTCGACCAGGAAGCGCTTCATGGCGCGGATGGATAGGGGCTTGTCGATATCGGCACGGCGGCAGGCCTTCTCGCACGGAGCCGAGCAGACGTAGCCGCAGATGGCGGCGACGGGGTTCGGGTCGCGGGCGAGGATGTAGCCCTCCTCGAAGCGACCCTCGGCCGCCAGCATCAGGTAGCCCCGACAGTTCGTGTTGACCGGGCAGCCTTCCTGGCACTCGATATTGCACTGGAGCCAGTCGACGCCGACCTCGGCGGTCTGGAACCTCAGTGGAATCGCGTTGTCGCTGATCACGGACGTGGTGGCACGGGCGGGTTCCCAAACGAACTCGTCAAAGGGCTCAAGAAGCGGCTGCCCGATGCTACCCGTCTCGCTCGATGGGTGTCAAAGCCGAATCGCGATCATCGCTCGGAGAAGTACTGCGCCATGACCCGCCTGACGAGCGGAGCGGCATCCGAGCCACCGGTCGCCAGCGGGACGCGGACGAGGACCGTTGCGACGCTGATCTCCGGATCGTCGGCCGGCGCGATGGCCGGGAACCACGCGTCGGGGTTCGGGCCGCCGGTCTCAGCGGTCCCGCTCTTGCCGGCCACGGGGATCCCGAAGCCGCGGAACGAAGGGTACGCCGTCCCGTACGAGTAGTCGACCACCGCCTGCATCGAATCGACGACGTAGGCCAGCTGGTCGGCGGTCAGCGGGATCTGCCGCTGGACCTCGTTCGGCACCTCCTCGATCACGGTCCCGTCCGGCTGCCGTACCTCGGCCACGATGCGCGGTGTCCAGAGCGTGCCGCCGTTGCCGATGGCGGCGTAGGCGTTGGCCAGCTGCATGGGCGAGCCGAGGTAGGAGCCCTGCCCGATCGCCAGCTGGACCTGGTCGAAGCCGTTGTACGGGCGGTACACGCCGTCCCAGCGCTTCGTGATCTCGAAGTAGTGATCGTCGGGCAGGATGCCGCGCGCCTCGGGGAGGTAGCGGATCCCGCTCAGCTGGCCGAAGCCGAAGGCTCGGACGAGGTCGGTCAGGGCGGTGGGATCCTTCTCGTAGACCATGATCGAGAGCGGCATGTACGTCGTGTTGCAGCTGAAGGCCATGGCCTGCTTCAGGTCGACGCTGGTGCCGAGGTGGTGGTCCTCGTAGTTGTGGAAGGTGAAGCCCGAATAGGTCCACGTGCCGTTGCATGGCATCCGCGTTGCCGGGCCCGCGACGCCGGTCTGGAGCGCGGCCGCCAGGGTGAAGACCTTGAACGACGACCCGGCCGGATAGGTGGCCAGGGTGGCGTGGTTGAAGCGCTGGGCGAAGGCGGGGGCGGCCAGCGGGTCGCCCGCCAGGGTCGTCCCGAGGGTCATGGCATTCGGGTTGAAGACGGGGGCCGATGCGAGCGCCCACACGTCGCCGGTGTTCGGGTCGATCACCGCCGTGCCGGCCTCGTTGTAGCCGGCGATCTGCGACTGGGCGGTGGACTGCAGGGAGCGCCGCAGCGTGGTGACGACGTCGGCGCCCGGCTCCACCGCTCGCTCGTAGAGCGTCACCGGATCCCCGTCGGCCGGGACGGCCGTGAGCGTGAAGCCTGGGTGCCCGCGCAGCAGCGCATCGGCGCCGGACTCCAGGCCGGTTCGGCCGATGAGATCGCCCTCCCGCATCCCTTCGCGCGCGAGGCTGACGAGATCGTCGCTGTTGGCGCGGCCGACGTAGCCAATCGTCTGCCCCGCGAGCCACTCCTGCGGATAGACACGCGTGCCGTCGTCGCGCGTCTCGGCCCAGACGGTCCCGTCGAGGCCCATGATCCTGCCGCGGAGGGGAGCATCGCGCTGGAGCTCGAGATGGCCATCCTCGCCCAGCTCCGGGAAGAGGATCTCCGGCGTCCAGCGCACGAACCAGTCCGTGCCCTGTGGCGCCAGCACGATCGTCCGCGAGAGATCGATGGCGCCGAAGTTCGCCGTGCGGAAGTGGAGCTTCACCGGCACGGAGACCCCCATGACCGGGCCGTCGAGCGGCGTCCCCGGGGGGGCAGGCGACGGCGTGGGGCTCCCCGGCTGCGGCGTTGGCGAGGGCACGCCAATGCTCGGGGTGGCGGGTGGCGAGGTTGCCCCGCCGCCTGGCGTGGCCGAGGGCGACGCGGCAACGGGTTCGGGCGGCGCCGGTTCGGGCGGCAGCGCCAGCGGGATGGGCTCGCCGACCTCAGCGCTCAGCATCGTCACGTGTGCCAGCTCGTCGAAGGAGTAGAGCAGGCCGCGAACCGCCGCCGGGCCGCCCCGATCCCGATCGGCAGGTGCGACGTAAGAGACGAGACGCGCGTAGGCACCCTCGCCCCAGGCGTCGAGGAAGTCCCGCACGGTTTCGATGGCAGCTGCCGTCTCGGCCCTCGGTCCGGGGGTCGCCCGTGCCGTGGGTGTCGGCGTCGGATCCGAGACGGCACACGCCGAGAGCAGCAGCGCAGCCGCCAATGCCAGCGGCACGCCACCACCCATCCGTGCGCGCTCCGCCCCCGGGCGCGTCATCGGGCCAGCATCACGCGGCGGAATCCCTCGGCGGCCCGGTAGCCGGTGCGCTCCCCGAGCTCTTCCGCCCTGCGCCGCAGCCACTTTGCCGTCTCGGGAAAGTCGTGGAACTGGCTGCCATGGTGTGCGAGAGCATCCAGCTTGCGCTCGATCCAGTCACCGATGTCGACGATCTGGTTCGCCTCGTTCGTGCTCCACAGGAAGAGCTCGGCGACCTTCCAGGGCTGGAGCCCCTGCTCGAGATGCTCGCGGAAGTTGAGCGGATCGCGCGCGGTCGGAAAGACGGCGTCGACGGTCACCTCGCCCACGGCGCGATGATCCGGGTGGTTGACCCATTCGTTGTTGACGAAGAGCACGGTCGGGTCGTGGGTCATCACCACCTCCGGCCGAAGCGCGCGGATCGCATAGGTGACCCGCTCGCGAAGCCGCAGACTCGGCTCCATCTGACCGTCAGGCTCGTCCAAGAAGTCGACGCCCGCCACCCCGATCTCCGCGGCCGCCGCCCGCTGCTCGCGCTCGCGCAGCTGGCCCAGGGCGTCCGGATCGGTCGCCGCGTCGTCGCTCCCCTTGTCGCCCCGGGTCATCACCAGGTAGCGCACCTCCGCCCCTTCGTCCACCCAGCGCGCGACGGTGCCCGCGGCCCCGAACTCGATGTCGTCCGGGTGCGCGGCCACGACCAGGACGCGTGCGGGGGTGGGGAGACGATCGTTGGGCATCGTGCGACTCGGCGCAATGCTAGCGGACGAGCCTGCGGCACGTCCTCCCCCGATCAGGGGGTCAGGTTGGCGACGGAGGGGGTATCGACCGGAACCGGGATCGGGTGCAGGACAGACGTCGCACGAATCAGGCGGACGATCCCATCGCGCTCCGTATCCAGGTGCGCATCGGCCCAGGAGAGGACGTCGTCATCGTGGGTGAAGAGCACCACCTGTCGCTCTGCGCTGAGCGCATGCAGGACGGCGAGCAGCTGACGCTTTCGCTCCACGTCCGACTGCACCGTGACCTCATCGAGCAGGAGCGGTGCGACCTCGCCGTTGACGACGAGGTGTTCGGCCATGGCCACGCGGAGGAGCAGGTAGATCTGCTCGCGAGTCCCCTCCGAGAGGAGCCGCGCCGCACGCCACTTCCCGGTCGACGACTCCTTGACGCGCACCGAAAGGTCGGCGGGGTCGACGCTGACCTCTTCGTAGGCGCCGCCGCTGACGGCGGGGAGCCAGCGTCCGATGGAGGTGGCCAGGATCGGGGCAAGGCTGCGATGCACGCGTTCCTCGGCGGAGCGCAACAGCCCGAGCGCAGTGTCGAGCGTGGTGGCGAGCGCGCGGATCCGATCGAGCTCAGCGCGTGCCGACGCCGTCGCCTCCTCCGCCTCGGCGACATCGGGCAGCACCTCGCGACGCGCCGCGAGGTTGCCGCGCAGGGCGTCGGCTTCGCTGCTCGCCGCCATCAGGGCCTGTCGAGCCGCGCCGAGCCGCGCCTCCAACTCCGGGAGCCGGAGGGATCCCTGCGAACGCGGCCGCTCGCCCAGCCGGTGCGCGAGCTCGGCGGCGGTCAGCTCCGCCTCAGTCGCCAGCGATTCGAGGTCCGCCAGGCTGCGCCCGTCGAGGAGGGCCTGCAGCCGCTGCCACTCGCCAATGGCCGCCTCGTTCTGCTGCAGGCGCGCGGCGCGCTCGCGCTGCCACGACCGCAGCGCCTCGGCGACCGCGTCTGGCGACGAATCGGCGGGCAGCGCCGCGAGCTTCGCCGCGGTCGTCAACCTCTGCTCCGCCGCGACGGCGGTCGCGTGCGCGACCGCGGCCGACTGCTCTGCCGACCTGCGGGCCTCGATCTGCCGGCTCAGCGGCTCGCGTCGAGCTGCGGCAGCAGCCTGCGATGCGCGCTCACGGCACGCCGCCTCGTACGCATGCAGCGCGGCGTGCGGATCCGCCCCTCCTCGCTCTCCTCGCTCCGCCAGCACCGACGAGAGGGCCGCGCTGGCGGCGTCCCGGCGTGCCTCCAGCGACGCAACCCGTGCGTCGCGCTCGTCCGCCATGCGGCGTGAGGCGGCAGCATCGGCCAGGCGGTCGGCGAGCGCGTCCAGCGCTGTCGAGGCGCTGGGCAATCCCAGCCTCTCGGCTTCCGCGGCGGCGGCGATGCGATCGTCCTCCGCGGCCTCGCGAGCGGCGCGGTAGGGCGCCAGCGCCGCCTCGGCACGCTCGACGCGGCCCGCCGCATGGCGCGCATCACGACCGGTCCTCCACGCGAGACCGCCGACCACGGCCGCCACCACGAGCAGGAGCGCCCCCACCAGCGGGAGGCCAAGGGCCAGCAGCGCCACTCCACCGATCCCCGCCAGGGACCCTGCGCCCGCGACCGGCCACCGCGGCGTCGAGGTGGTGCCGGTCGCTGCCTGCCGCGCAGCCGCGAGCTCCGCTTCCAGCCCCGCGGCTCCGGGGAGCTGCGGCATCCGCAGGCGCCGAGCAAGCTCGCGAACGCGGTCCTCCGAGACCGGCGGAAGGTCCTCGCCGGGCTCAGCGGGCTGATCAGCGAGTGCTGCGAGTGCCGCCTCCGCCATGTCGAGGGCGCGCTGCGCCTCGTGGACCGATGGATGGACCTCCTGGTCGCCCTCCGGAACGACGGGCAGCGCATCGGCCTCTGCCTGGAGGTCGGCCACGCTGGGCCCCGATAGCTCGACCGGCTTCGGGCGTGACGCCCAGGCATCGAGGGCGGCCGCCACTTCGTCTGCCTGTGCGTCGCGCGTGGTCAGAGCCTGCGGCGGCTGTGGATGGCGGGCGGCGAGCGCGGCCGCCTGCGCGAAGCGGGACCGGGCCTCGGTCGAGCGAGCGATCGCGAGCTCGGCCTCGACGGTCAGCAGCCTGCGACGCGACGCCGTCACCTGCTCATCGGCCATCTCGACCGCCGCGGATCGCTCCAGGTACTCCTCGTGCTGGCGGCGGATCTCGGCCTGGCGGGCTTCGAGTGCCGCGAGGCGATCCTTGGTCGTGCGCAGCGGACCGCGAGCCCCGACCCGGTCGACCCCGACGGCATCCCGCCGGAACTGCTCGAGACGGTCGATCGCCTCGGCCGCGGTACCGTCCGCTCCGCGCGTGGCGGCCGCTCGCTGCATCTGCTCCTGCAGCTCGTCGGCCGCGTCGGTGACCGCCATGATCTGCGCCTGGCTGACCGACACCGTGGCCGCGAAGGCGTCGCGGGTGAGACCGAGCCAGCGCGATGCGTCAGGCGTGCCGTCCAGGATCTCGTCGGACACGTCGCGTCCCAGGACGGTGTCGATGGCACGACAGTCGACCTTGCCCAACAGGTCCTGCCGTATCTCGATCGTTCGTCCATCGGCCAGCTGCAGGCGCGCCTCGACCACCCACGTGTCGGGATCGTCCCAGGGCCGATGCCGTTCCGCGAGCTGTCGCTCGAGCGCGGTTCCGGGACCCTTCCCGCGCCGCAGGCCGGTGAGCGCCAGGCGGAGGGCCGCATGCCAGCTCGACTTCCCTGCCTCGTTCGGTCCGGACACCACGGTCATCCCGGGCGCCAGGTTCAGCTCATCGCCACGGAAGGGGCCGAAGGCACGCGCCACGACGCGGTCGATGCGCACGGCTAGGCGACCTCCAGGTCGCTGCGGCCCTCGAGGGCGCGCAGGCCGGTCAACAGGACTCGCCGTCGTTCGTCGTCATCCGCGATCGTCTCGTAGGCATCGCGTGCGAACTGGCCGCGGACCGTCTGCTCCTCCCGGATCGCATCGAGATCGTAGGCCACCGTCAGCTGACCGGTTCGCACCACGAGGCCATCGAGCGCGTCACCCAGCCGCTGCAGCTCCCGAACGTCAACGCGAACCGCCGGGCCCACCTCGCCTTCGAGCGTCACGCGGGCGCAGCCGCCCAGGCCATCCAGGGCAGCAGCGACGGCATCGCGCACGTCGTCCTCGTGGGCGGCATTGTCCAGCGAGACCGTCAGGTCATGCACCTCGCTGACCGACACGTGCCGGCGGTCGCGAGTGACGGACCCACCCGGCCCGATCGTGACCAGCACCGCCCCGCGCTCCCCCTCCTCGCCGAACTCGAGCGGATCCGGGTTGCCCGGATAGGTGTGGCGCTCCGCGTCGCGCGGCAGGTGATAGTGCCCGAGGAAGGCATGCGCGAGCCCGGCCTCGACGAGCTCCCCCGCATCGAACGGGGCATGGGGCTGCTTCCCGGCTTCCTGCCAGCCGAGCAGGCTCCGCTCGGAGGCGTGCGCCAACGCGAGGTGGACGCCGCCCCGGTCGGGGCGGAATCCGGCGAAGAACCCGTCGGTGTTGGCGGGTGCGCGGTGCGCGGCCCCCCACAGGGTCAGCCCATCGGCCAGGGAGACGGCGGCCAGGCGGTCATCGGTGAAGACGTGCACGTTCGGCGACCAGTCGACGAGCTCGTACGGGCTGCGGGGCGAGAGCCAGTCGTGGTTGCCGGGGGCCAGGTAGATCGGACGCGTGGAGCGTGCGAAGCTCGACCGCAGGAATTCGACCGTGTCAGGGCTGACGCGGTCGTGCTCGAACAGGTCGCCGGCGGAGAGGACGGCATCAACGCCCGCCTCCTCGGCAAGCGACAGGATCCGGGTAAGGGTCTCACGGCGGTTGCGCCTCCGCGCGCGGGCCGCCGCGGCCGAAGCCCACGCGAACGGGGCGTCGAGATGCAGGTCGGCGAAGAGGAGCAGCTTCACGGTACCCAAGCCTACCCAAGGTTGTGACAGCTAGGACGTCGTGAAACGACCGCCGGACGGTCCGGCGGTCGTGAAGTCGGCGCGAATTTCTGCCGTGGCAGGGGATCAGGTGGTCCTCCGACCCGCCAGCAGGTTGTAGATGAGGACGATTGCGGCGATCACCAGCAGCAGGTGGATCAGGCCACCCAACGTCCAGCTGAGGATCGTCGCGACCAGCCAGATGACGACGAGGATGACGATCAGGGTCCAGAGCATGTGCGACCTCCTGCCCGTGCAGGTGAGCAAGGGGCGTGCCTGACCGGCAAGCGTTCGCCTACTCGGCCGCCTTCTGCTCGTTGATCAGCTGCACGACGAGCAGCACCGCCGCGGCCACCAGCAGCAGGTTCACCAGCGGTCCCCAGGCGAGGATCAGGCCCATGAACCAGGCGATCAGGGTGATGGCGACCAGGATCCAGATCATCGGGTCAGCAACCAGGCGAAGCCGAGCACGATCCCGATGACCGCCAGCAGCACGATGGTGACGGCGGCTGCCAGCAGCAACGTGGCTTGTGGCTGGCGGGACGTTGCGCTCATTCGCCCATGGCCTCCAGCAGCCGGTCGACGTGCTCCGCCGGCTTGACTCGCTCCACGGTGTGCTCGACGCGACCGTCGGCCCCGATGATGAAGCTCGAACGCTCGACGCCCAGGTAGCGACGGCCACGAAACTGCTTCTCGACCCAGACACCGTAGGCATCGGCGGCCGCGTGCCCCTCGTCGGAGAGCAGGAGATAGGGCAATTCGTACTTCTCCTTGAACTTGACGTGGCTCGCGACCGAATCGGGCGAGACCCCGAAGACCTCCAGGCCGCGCGAGGTCACGCGCTCGAGCTCGTCGCGCGTGTTGCAGGCCTGAGCGGTGCACCCCGGCGTGTCGTCCTTCGGGTAGAAGTAGAGCACGTAGCGCTTCCCCAGCAGGTCCTCGCGGCTCACGGTGCTGCCGTCGTCGGCGGTGAGCGAGAAGTCGGGGGCGAGGTCGCCGGGATTCGGCTTCATGGCCAGCATGCTAGCGGCCGGGCCGCCTCACTGCATGTCGGGCGCGCCCATCTCCTCCAGCGCGAGCAGGACGGGTGGCAGGTCACGCGGTTCGAGGTGCGCGACCAGGTCAACCGCAAGGGCGTCGATGACCCGATCCCCCGACTCCGCCAGCTCGTGCCCGGCCCCCTCCAGCAGCCGATCGACCGGTGCGTTGCCGGCTGCGCGCAGGGTGGCCGCCAGCAGCGCCATCTCGTCGGGATCGACCCAGGCGTCGCGCGCTCCGTGCACGAGCACCGTGGACCGATGCAGCATCGTCGCGAGTGCCAGGTTCGGCGTGTGGATCGCCTGCTCCAGCCCGGCCAGGCTCACCGTCAACGGCTCCCCTCCGGGCCACCGCATCCGGATCGATGCCTCCCGGCGCTCCGACCGCTCGAGCATCTCCTCCGACCACCAATCGAGCGCTGCGACGATCGGGTGCTGCAGGTCCGTGCCCGCCTGAGAGCGCACGGAGACGCCCCGGCGCAGGACGTCGCGCTGCGATCGGGCCGGCGCTCCGATGAGCATGACGGCGCTCAGCGCGGGGTCGCCGATGGCCACCGACAGCGCGGCCGATGCCCCCTCGCCGTGCCCGACGATCCCCGTCCGGCGCAGGTCCAGGCTCGGTTGGGAGCGCATCGCGGCCAGCATGTCGCGGGCATCGTCGATGCGGGCGAAGAGCGAGACCTCCTCCCACGCTCCCTCCGAGTGCGCCGACCCACGCGGGTCGCACCGCAGGCTCGCAACGCCGTGCGCGGCCAGGGCGCTCGCCAGGCGCGCCAGCAGACCGACCACCGGATCGTGGAAAGGAGCGAACCAGCTGGCGTGACGCACGCGGTCGTACGCGCCGTCCCGGTCGCGGGGCAGCCACGAAGGCAGCAGCAGCACGTTCGGGAAGCGGCCGCGACGATCGGGTGGCGGCGGCGCGTCGGGCAGCGTCAGCGTCCCGGCCAGGGTGGCGTCGCCGGCCTGGACCCGCAGCTCCTCGGTGCGCGGCATGCCGCGAGGTTACCGGGAATCGCCGCTCCCGACTCCATGCCTCCGGACGGGCGTGGACGTGAGGGTCCGCTGATCAGCCCGCGGCGGATCTGGCGCGGTCCCTCAGGATCTGCTCCGCGGCGTTTCGTCCGGGCGCGCCCATCACGCACCCACCCGGGTGGGTGCCGGAACCGCACTGGTAGTAGCCGTGCAGCGGGGTGCGGTACTGCGCCCAGCCGGGCGCGGGCCGGAAGAAGTACATCTGCGGCGCCAGGAACTCGCCGGCGAAGATGTTGCCCTCGGAGAGGCCCACGGTGCGCTCGATGTCCAGCGGCGTCTGCACCTCGCGCTGCAGCACCAGGTCTCCGAATCCGGGGAAGTAGCTCTCCAGGGTGGCCTGCACGCGATCGGCCATCGGCTGGCGCTCGGCATCCCAAACGGACTCGCGCAACGCGTACGGCGTGTACTGCACGAAGCAGGACAGGACGTGCTTGCCGGGCGGCGCCATGTCCGGGTCGATCGTCGACTGGATGGCGCAGTCGATGTACGGGTGCTCGCTGTACCAGCCGTACTTGGCGTCGTCGAAGGCGCGCTCCAGGTAGTCCATGGATGGACCGATGTTCATGAAACCCCGGTAGATGTCCGGCGTCGCGCCCAGCTTCGGATGGCTGGGCAGCCCGTCCAGCGCGAAGTTCACCTTGGAGCTGACGCCCTGGTACTTGAGCCGTCGGATGTCCTCCACCAGGTCGTCGGGGAGCTCGCGGGGATCGACCAGCTCGGTGAAGGTGTGCCGCGGGTCGAGCGCGCTCACCACGATGCCGGCCGAGATCTCGGTCCCGTCGGCCAGCGCCACGCCGGTCGCCTCGCCGTCACGGGTCAGCACCCGCTCCACCGGCGAGTCCAGCCGGATCTCTGCCCCGAAGGCCTCGGCGGCGCGCGCCAGCACCTGGGTGAAGCCGCCGTTGCCGCCCTTGTGGAAGGCCCACGTTCCGAAGTTGCCGTCGTGCTCGCCCAGGGAGTGGAACAGCAGCACCAGCCCCGAGCCCTGCGAGCGCGGTCCCACCTTGGAGCCGATGATCGACGAGGAAGCCAGGTAGCCCTTGAGCAGGTCCGATTCGAAGTAGTTGTCCAGGAAGTCGGCGGCGCTGCCGGTGAGCAGCCGGACAGCGTTGTGCAGCGTCCGCTTGTCGAGCGAGCGCAGGTGTGCGCCCAGCCCGGCCAGCGCGGCCAGCTCGTCCGGGTCGTTGCTGAAGAGGTCCGGCGGCGGCGCGTCGACCAGCGGCTTGATGGCGCGGCAGACCATGTCCATGTCGTGCTCGTACTGCTCGTACGCATCGGCGTCGTGGGCGGAGTGGCGGGCGATCTCGCGCAGGTTCTCGTCGTGGTCGCGCGTGAAGAGCAGGTAGTCGCCATCGGGCGTCGGTGCGAAGCGGGTCGACATCAGCAGCGGCAGGAAGCCGTGCTTCGGCAGCTCCAGCTCGTGGATGATCTGCGGCCGCAGCAGCGAGAGCGCGTAGCTGAACGTGGTGAACCAGAAGCCGTCACGCAGCTCCTCGCTGATCGCCGCGCCGCCCACCAGGTGGCGCCGCTCCAGGATCAGGGTCTTCAGCCCGGCGCGGGCCAGGTAGGCGCCGTTGACCAGGCCGTTGTGGCCGCCGCCAACGACGATCGCGTCGTATCGGTCCATCTTCGTCACGCCATCTTCCAATCGGGGTTGTACAGCGGCAGCCGCGCCACGTGCGCCGCGACCTGCTGGTAGTGGTGGTCCACCGTGAACTCGAGGTGCACGCGCGTCCCGGGCTTACCCAGGTCCGGCCGGACGCGCGCCAGGGCGACGTGTCGCTGCAGGATCGGTGAATACATGAAGCTGGTGGCATAGCCGACGCGCTGCCGAGCGTCGTCGTAGACCATCCAGTCCTCGTGCACCGGCTGGTGATCCTTGGGTGGGATGAGCCCGGCCGAGGTGTAGACGCGGTCGTAGTCCTCCCAGTCGACCACCAGGCCGACCATCCTCCATCGGCTGGTCTTGTCCGCCATCTCGGCCAGCAATGCCTGGCGGCCGATGAAGGGGCGGCCGTCGTCCTCGCGCAGGCCCTTGAACATCCAGGCCCAGCCGAGCTCCAGCGGGGTGGACCGATGCGCGTCGTTGAAGGCGAAACGGCTCGAGTCGAAGTCCACGCCCAGCAGCATCAGCCCGGCCTCGATGCGCAGCATGTAGAGCGCTGTCATGCCGTAGGGAAGGACGCCGTATCCCTCCGCCGCTTCCCAGGTGGCATCCCACACCGCGTTGCTGTCGAGCGCGTCGGCCCAGACCTCGTAGCCGAGGTCGCCGGTGTAGCCGGTGCGCGCCACGGTGACGGGGCGGCCGACGATCTTTCCGGCCGTGAGCCCGAAGAAGGGCAGCTCTCCCGCTGCCGGCACCAGGCGCGCGACGAGGTCGCGTGAGCGCGGACCCTGGACGGCCAGGGCACCGATGTCCAGGCTCACCTCCTCCAGCGTCACGTCCAGGCGACCGATGCGGTCGGCGAACCAGGCGTAGTTCGGCTCCGCCGACGTCAGCAGGTACTCGTCCCGGCCGCGGCGCTGGATCACGCCGTCCTCCAGCACGAAGCCGCGGTCATCGAGCCAGCAGGTGTACTGGGCATTGCCCGGGGCGCAGCTGCGGATGTCGCGGGCGAGCATGCCCGCCAGGAACCGCTCCGCATCGGCTCCGGCGATTCGGTACTTGTAGAGCGGCGAGGTGTCCAGGATGCCCGCCGCGTTGCGCACCGCCAAGTACTCGAACTTGTCCGACGCCTGGTAGCGGGTCGCCACGAGGTGGCCGGACCAGTGCTGCCAGAGGCCGGTCTCGTTCAGGGCGCTGGTGCGCTCGTGGAAGGGCGTGGTGCGGATCATGGGGCGTGCGCGGGCTGCCTCCGTAATGCCCGGGTGATACCGATGAGCATAGACGCGGGCGGTGCGCCTCGCGGGCGGATTCCTCAGGCCGTGCCGAACAGGAAGCGCCAGCTTCCAAACGCCAGGCTGATGCCGATCGCCGACGCACCCAGCGCAAAGCCGGCACCGAGCAGCAGCCAGTCGCCGCGTTGCATGCGGACGACGCGCGCCACGCTCCGACAGTCGCGGGCACCGAAGCCGCGGGCCTCCATGGCGGTCGCCAACCGGGTGGCACGTCGGATCGCCGAAACCAGCAGGCCCAACAGCTGCCCGGCGCCGATCCGTATCGCGGCCAGCGGGGAGCGGCCGGCGGAAACGCCCCGAGCGCGTCGGGCGAGGCGAAGCACCTGCCATTCGGCGGCGATCGACGGGACCAGCCGGACGGCCGCCAGTGCCGCGACAGCCGCGCGGGGCGGGAGGTGAAGCTGCTGCTGGAGCGCGTCGGCCAGCGCGGTCGGCTCGCTGCTGACGAAGGCGAGCATCCCGGCCAGTGCCACGCCCAGGACGCGGAGACCCACCGCCAGGCCCACCTGCAGCGCACCGGAGGTGATCCGCAGCGGACCGAGCTCCAGGAGCAGCGTGCCGGACCACTCGGCGCTGAAAGCGGCGTTGAGGACGACCAGCGCCGCGGCCGCCAGCAGCAACGGCCACGAACGGGCGAGCAGGTCGCGCGGCGCCAGCCCGGTGACGGGCACCATGGCAAGCAGGACCACGAGCACCAGCGTGGGAGTCAGCAAATCGATCGAGACGAACAGCGCGGCCATCACCGCGGCGGCAGCCCCGAGCTTGGCGACCGGGTTCGCAGAGGCGAGCGGAGCGCGCGGGTGGGGCCGGAGCGGCGTCAGCAGCCGGATCGTCATCGCACCACCCCCTGGACGGCCATGCGCAGGCTGCGGTCGGCCAGGGCCGAGACGAACTCGCGGTCGTGCGAGACGACGACGACGCCGCGGCCCGCATCACGCACGCCAGCCAGGAGCTGCAGCAGCTCAATCGCGGTGCGGCGGTCCTGGCCGAACGTCGGCTCGTCGAGCAGCAACAGGTCCGGCGAGGTGGCGATCGCGGTGGCCACCGAGAGCCGGCGCTTCTCACCTCCCGACAGTGTGAACGGGTTCGCGGCGGCCAGCGCTGCCAGGCGCAGCCGGTCGAGAAGCTCATCTGCGCGACGCGATGCCTCGTCCTCCCCGAAGCCGGCACGCCGCGGGCCGAGCATCAGCTCGTCGCGGACCGTCGAGGTGAGGAACTGGTGCTCTGGATCCTGGAAGACCGTACCGATATGCCGCACAAGGTCGCCGGCGGGCCAGCGCCATGGCTCTTCGCGTCCGCGCCCGGTCGCCAGCGCCTCGGTGGCATACACGTCGCCAGCTGTCGGGCGCAGCAGGCCGGCGAGCAGCAGTGCGAGCGTGGACTTGCCGCTGCCATTCGGACCGGTCACCGCCAGGGCCTCCGAGGACCGAACCTGGAGGTCCACGCGACGCAGGGCGGGGCCGTTCGCCCCGGGGTAGGTGAACGTGGCCTGGTCCGCCACCAGGAGCGTCTCGCTGGGCGGCCGACTTCGTGACGCCGCACGTGGGAGGGTGCTGTCCGGGGTCCATACGCCGGCATCGGCCAGGGCCGCCGCCTGGCCGGCGAACACCTCGCGAGGCGGACCGTCGGCCATGACGCCGCCGCCCGGTTCCAGCACCACCACGCGGTCGATCAGCGGCAGGGCATCGGCAACGCGGTGCTCGACGAGGATCATGGTCATCTCGCGCCCCTCGACCAGGCGACGGATCACCGCGCGCACCATCTCGGCGCCATCGGGGTCCAGGTTGGCCGTCGGCTCGTCGAGCAGGAGCAGGCCCGGCCGCATGGCAAGCGTGCCGGCGATCACCAGGCGCTGCTGCTCGCCCCCGGAGAGGGCATCGGTCGGCCGGTCTCGGTGGTACGGGAAGCCGACCGCCTGCAGCGCCGCGTCGACGCGTGGCCAGATGGCGCTGGTCGGCAGGCACAGGTTCTCCAGCCCGAAGGCCACGTCGTCGCCGGCCCTCCCCATCACGACCTGCGATTCGGGATCCTGGAAGACGATCCCCACCCGGTCGCGCATCTGCCGTGGGTCGGCGCCGCCGACCAGCAGCTGTCCGTCGTGCGCCGCGGCGGCCGCAGGATCGAGCAGCCCCGCCGCGGCGAGCAGGAACGTGGACTTGCCTGCGCCCGAGGAGCCCAGCAGCAGGATCCTCTCGCCGGGCTCGACACGGAGGTCGACGCCTCGCAGCGCCCAGGCGCGCCGGCCCGCATGGCGCCACCCCCAGCCGCGCGCCTCGAGGCCGATCGGGCCCGGCGCCGGTGGGTCGCTCAGCGCGTCATACCTCGGGCCGGTCCTGGCCGGCTGCAAACTGGTCCAGCACCCCGGTGGGCGCCAGCGCCCGGACCAGGAGCCAGGAACCGAGGCCTGCGATCAGGATGCCGCTGACCAGCATGAAGGCGCCGTACGCCAGCTGGACGCCGAACTCGGTTGCCGGATAGTAGACCGCCATGTCGTGGATCCACTCGCCGACGGCCGCCCCGGCGCCGGCGACGAGGGCGAGCGGCAGGCTGAACGAGCGATACAACAGCACGGCGAAGACGAGCTCCGCTCCGGCGCCCTGCACCGCCCCCGACAGGACCACGTCCAGGCCCCAGTAGGACCCCAACAGTGCCGAGACGATGGCTGCCAGGAGCTCCGCGAAGAGGGCCGCCCCGGGCCGACGCACGATGAGCATGGCCAGCACCCCGGGCACCAGCCACATGCCGGAGACCAGGTAGGCAAGGGGATTGATCTGGCCACTGAAGAGCGGGAGGGTGACCGTGTTCCACGCCCAGAAGACGACGCCGAAGACGACTCCCAGCACTGCCGTGACCACGATGTCCACCACCCGCCAGCCGGCCTGTGCCGGAATCGCCTGGCTTGCTGTCATCCGTCCACTCCTTCCGTAGTCTCGATGACGAGGAGCACCCCGACCGCAACTGAGACCGATGCCGGTGCCTCCTCGACGACGTTCGACAGGCCGCGTGAACGGCCGAAGCGCAGCACGTCGCCATGTAGCGGGTAGCGGAGGCCCCCGGTACGCACGCCGATCGCGTCGCCGCCGACCGGCAGCAGGCTGACGATGGCTCCGAGCGGCGCTTCCAGCTCCAGCAATCCGGGACCGTGGAGCGGCCGAACGATGGTGCCGCCGCGAATCACGCGGAGGTCGCGGAGCGAGCCGATCCACCGGGGATCGGCGATCAGGAGCAGGTTCGCCAGCTCGTGGTCGAGCCGCTCCCCGGCGAGGGCCCCGAGCACGGTGATCTCGTCCGCGCCCAGCTCCACGGCGCGCTCGAGCGCCAGCTCGGCGTCCGTCTCGTCCTTCTCGGCTCTGTGGCGCTCCACGGGCACCCCCGCGTCCTCCAGCTCCCCCAGCAGGCGGCTGTCGAGCGAGTCGAAGTCGCCGACCAGCCGATCCGGCCGTCGTCCGATCGACGCCAACCAGGCGCCGCCCGAGTCGGCGGCCAGCAGGATATCGGCGCCGTCGAGCGCCGCCACGTCGCGCGGATCCGTTGCCCCGCCGGCGACCACGACCGCCTTCAAGGCTCCTCCTCCCCGAGTGCATCGGCCCCAAGGAACGACGAACGGCGCACCTGGAGCAGGCGCGCCGTTGCACGGTTCAAACCGACTCCCTTCGCTGGTATGACCCAGATCAGGTTCGAGGGTCTGCGGTTGGCCGCACTCTCAGCGCTGTCGCGCTCCCCTGTCGCTCTTGGGTTGTTCGCTCGAGCCTACCACGCGTGGCATCATCAGGGCCATGCCCGACGATGCGCGCCCCATCCACCGTAACGTCGCCCGCGTGACCCAGGCAGCCGCTGACGCCGGCCTGCGCATCGCGGTCGTCCGCTTTCCTGAGGAGACACGCACGGCAGAAGACGCCGCGCGCGCCGTCGGCTGCGAGGTGGGGCAGATCGTGAAGTCCCTGGTTTTCGTCGCCGATGGCAAGCCGCTGGTGGCCCTCGTCTCGGGCGCGCATCGGCTCGATCCTCGACGCCTCGCCGCGGTGGTGGGGGCCACCGAAGTCCGGCGCGCGAGCGGCGACGAGGTGCGGTCTGCGACTGGCTACGCCATTGGCGGCGTGCCACCCGTCGGTCACGCGCAGCCGCTGCCGATCCTCATCGACCGCAACCTGCTGGCGCATGCCACCGTGTGGGCTGCCGCAGGCCTGCCCGATGCCGTCTTCGAGGTGGACCCGCGGGCGCTGCTCGCGGCGACCGCTGCCCGCGCAGAGGACCTGGCCGCCGACGCCTAGTCATGCGGCACGCGCAGGGAGACGTGGGCCGGATCATGGCCGCTCAGGTCGAGTTGGTACGGAGACCCGTCCGGCGCGGAGAAACGGATGATCGCGACGTCGCCGCCCGGTGCGGCGACGTCGATGGTGAACCCGGCGGCTGGCAGGGCACCGAGGTAGAAGTCGTACACCTCGGGCGGGTCCGCGTTCACCGTCCATGCACCGATCGCGTCTGTCGGAGGCGGCTGCACCGGAATCGCAGCGGGATGAACGGGCAGATCGCGGGGCAGGTCGGGAAGGGAACCCCCCGGCGTCGGGGAGGCTTCGACGTCGGGGGCCAGCGACGGCTGGAGCAAGGGGGAGTCCGTTGCCGGCGGATGCGGGCTGCTCACGCTGCCGGCGCAGCCGGCCAGCAGCGTGGCGACGACAGCCATTGAGGTCAGCCGCGCGATGCGCGTCATCTGTAGAGGCTCGTCACGACGATCGGGACGTAGTACGAACCGAGGCGAGCGTGGTCGAACCACCAGGTTCCATGGCTGAGCAGGTCGAAGGTCTCCACGTAGCTTCCCTCCACGGGATTCGCGCGCAGGCCGAAGGTGAATCGGCCGACGTAGCCTGGCGATACGGCGGACTGGTCCACGTTGGTCGCCAGCCAGCTGTACGTCCAGTCGGGTGCGACGAACGCACTCGAGTGCGCGGCCGGCTTCCACGTTGCGAGCGCCGTGCGGCCGGGACTGCCCACCGGTCGCCACGTTCGCCCCCCGTCGTTGCGGAACTCCACCCAGTGGGTAACGGTTCGCCCGCGCTGGATCACCTCGGTGCCGCTATTGCTCTCGCGGACGTAGCTGGCCAGGAACGGCACCCGCCCGGGCCACGTCGTCCAGAGGCGGCGGAACATCGCGTCGCTCACGACCAGGTCCTTCCCCTGCTCGACAAGCACCTCGAAGTGCAGGTGCGCGCCGTAGCAGATGCCGCTGCAGCCCGAGCGACCAACGTTCTTACCCGCGATGACCGACTGGCCCACCGAGACGCCGATCCCTCCGTCGCTGGAACTGGCCAGGTGGTAGTAGAGCGTCTGGCGGCCGTCTGCGTGCCGGACCCGCACGAAGTTGCCGAACTGGCCGAACTGCTGCGTGCCGTAGCCGCCCTCGACGTCCACCACCACGCCGGCCTTGGCAGCGGCAACGGGCGAACGCAGGGCCATCGGGAAGTCGAGGCCGGTGTGGTTGTCGTAGACGCGACCGTAGTGGGTGTTGGCGTCCCACCACGTCTTCCCCGTGTAGTCCAGTTGGACGCCGACCCTCGGATCGCGATCGACGCCGTAGCTCAGCTTCACGCCGGGGTCGTAGAAGGGGAGCGTGTAGTCGTCGATGGCGGCGACGGAGGTGGCAGCCACCAGCAGCATGCCGATGGCGGCCGGCAGGGAGAGGAGACGTAGCGTCATGACCAGCACCCTCCGCACGGCGCCAGGATGGCGCCGCCGCCGAGCTCGGCCAACAGCGACCCGTCGAGCGCGAAGACGCTCGTGCGGCCCGGCTCGTCGACCAGCAGGACGCTGGCATCGGCTGCCAGGCGCGGGTTCTCGCCGCTCGCGACGCGAACCGGCGCACCGTTGCCGACCCTGACGTAGACGGCACCTGAGCGCTCCCACGCGAGCGCACCCAGGTCCTCGGAGACCGCCACGTGCACGGCATCGGGCCCGAGGTTCGCGACGACGTCAAGGCTGTCCCCGTCCAGGTGCATCAGTCGAGTGCCATCGGGCCGGTGAGCCACCACCGCCAGCGAGAGGTCGGCAAGGCTCACCATGTCGTAGACGAGCTCCTCGTCGGTGAGCCGCTGCAGGCGTCCGTCCGGTCCCACTCGCGTGAGGTGCGACAGGTACGGAGCCTCCACCGACGGCACCGCCAGGGCGAGGACCGCTCCCGAGCCTTCGACCAGCAGCGGGCCGGCGAACGGCCCGGGGGAGACCAGGTCCGCTCCTCCGTCTTCGGCGTCGACCTGCCAAAGCTGGCCAAGCCCGTCGCTCACGGCGAGCCAGGTGCCGTCGGGCGCAAAGGATGCGGCGAGGAGGCCGTCGAACGGGACGCGAAGCTGGCCCCCGTCGCGGGCGGCCAGGACGAGGGTCGTCGGATCTTGCCCGACGCGTTCGGCGACCGCCACGAGGGTCCCGTCCGGCGCCGCTGCCAGCACGCTGGCACGATCTTCAAAGCGGGCGAGGGCGCTGCCGCGAACCTCGAGCGGCGCGGCGGGCAGCTCGGGATGAGCACGCACCTCGAGCAGGACGCCGGCCGTGCGCGCCTGCACGGCATCTAGGCGAAGCGGGGCGCGCCCGGCATCGGCGATGGAACCGGCGCGGAGCGCGAACGTGGCGGTCATGGGCAGGAAGAGGGCGAGCGCCAGGAGGGAACCTCGTGGCAGGGTGGCGGGGCGGCGCGAACGGGCAGCCATGGATACGGACATCCGGAACCTCCGTTGGGGACGCGGGCAGATCGGCAGGAATCGGATGTGCGGGCTGGCGACGGACCTCCTCGTCGGCTGCGGTGGGCGTTCGAAGGAAGCCTAGGAGGTCGGTCCTTACCGCCGGCTTATCGCGCCATAATCGGCGCCGATGAGCGATTTCACGCCGATTGCGCTGGCAGGAATGGTCGTGAGTGCTGCCGTGCTCGCCGGCGGCTACCTGTTCGCCCGCAGCTCGGGCGCGGCGGTCGCGACGGGCCGTCGCCTGGCCGGGGCTCGCGAGCATCGCGTCGGCGACCTGGCCGATCTCGTGCCTCCGCCCGACCGGCCCATCCGGATCGCCGGGCGCATCCGGTGCGGGGACCCCATCGTCACGGCACGCGATGACCGGCTCGTGGCGCTGCATCGAGACGTGGACGTCCAGCTTGCGGATGGCAGCTGGCGTACGATCGAACGCCTGCGCGCGAGCCGCCGCTTCGAGCTGTGGGACCACGACGGCTCCCTTGCCATCGACGCCGGAGAAGCCGCCGAACCGCTGGTCGTCCTCCCGCATGTCTGGCGTGGCAGCGTGGAGGACCTGACCGACGAGGGGCACCTGGCCGCGGTGGCCAGGTTGCGTGCCGAGGGCCATCATCCGAGCGCCGCCCGCTCCGTCACCCGGATGGTGAGCGTGGTGGAACGGCTCCTGGTCCTCGCACGAGTGGCGCGTTCTGCCGACGGCCAGGTGGCGCTCGCTCCGCCGCCTGGCGGCTACCTCGTCTCCTCGCTCGATCTTCCCGACGCGATGCGCGTGCTCGGCGGCCCGCGGCGATCGAGGCTCCTAATCGGAGCGACGCTGGTGGCAGCCGGCATCCTGCTCGCCATTGCGTCTCTGGCCGCCTGGCTGCTGGTGCCCTGACCGGCAGGCGCGGAATTCCTGCCGCCGGCCGGCGTCGCGTACCAGACCAAGTCGGTACCAACGGGGGATCGAGGTCAGCCGCTTCCCGGCACTAGCATCCGATGGACGGTTCCTACCAGAACCTCCATTGCCCGCTCAACGGGCGTATCTACCGGGAGAAGATCCGTGCCACAGCCGACGCGCGATCGGGGAAGCGAGTCCGAGCCGCTGCTCAGCGTCGCCCAGGCCGCGGCGCTGCTGGGCGTGCACCCGAACACGATCCGCAGCTGGACCGATGCCGGCCGGCTCGCCGCCTATCGCATCAACTCCCGGGGGGATCGGCGTTACCGGCGCAACGATGTGGAGGCGCTCCTGGCAGAAGGCGCGGGAAGGGCGTCGGCGCAGCCCGGACGGAACCATGTCCCTGGCATGCTCGAAGCCGAAATGGCGGTCCTGGTTCGCTTCGCACAGGCGGGCGGAGCCAGTCCCAGCGTGGCCTCCGTGTGCCGCACGGCGCTCGAAGCGCTCCGCGCCGGCCTGGGCGTTGCGCGCGCCGCCATCTACCTTGGAGACGGCCGCAGCGACGTCCCCATGTCACTCGAGACGCACGCCGGATTCGGCGTCGTGCCACCCGCCGAGCTCGCACTCGGCCCTCATGACCTCAGGCCACGGCCGAAGGGAGAGCCGACGCTCGACCGTCGCCTGGTGCGCCTGCACGCGAGCGGCGAAACCCTGGGCGTCCTGGTCCTCGAGGACGCCGAGGCGGCGCTGGCGCCAATTCGCCGCGCCTTCCTCGAGCTCGTCGGCGGGGCCATCGGCGCGGACGTCTGCCACGCGCGCGTCCTGGCGCGTGCTCGCCGTGAGCTGACGCGCGCACGAGCGCTGCGCCATGTCACGCAGGAGCTCACCGGCCAGCTCGACCTCAACACGGTGCTGGAGGACATCGTCGACCGAACCCGCTCGCTCTTCGACGCGGAACGCGCGGGGCTGTGGCTGCTCGACGACGATTCCGAGCATCCCTTCCGGCCCGCTGCGCTGCGCGGTCTGAACGACAGATTCCAGAACCGCGTCAACCGGCTCACGCTGGCCAGCGACGCGATCGGCGTCCGCGCCGTCCGCGAGCGCCGCTCGCTCGTCGCCCGTGACGCTGACCGGCGCGACGGCATCGGGGTGCTGCAAGACGTCTACCGGCAGGAAGGCATCCGCACCGCGTGCCTCGTTCCCCTCGTCAGCAACGATCGCTCTGTGGGACTGCTCGGCCTGTACCACACCCAGGATCGCGAGTGGCCCGACGATGAGGTCGCCCTGGTGCAGTCGTTCGCGAACCAGGCCGCCGTCGCCATTGCCAACGCGCGCCTCTATCGGTCCGTGGCCGAACAGGCGGCGCGCATGCGCTCGATCCAAGACCTCTCGGCCCGACTCAACCGCCTGACCGATGTGCAGGCCATCGCCGACGCCATCGTCGCCGAGGCGAGCACGCTGGCCGGCTACCACGACATCCGGGTCTACGCCGTCGACCGCGAGCGGCGCGTCTGCGAACCGATCGCGTACACCGACCGCCTCCTCGGCAACGGCGATTTCCGGGAAGCGCTGCGCGTCGACATGGGGGATGGCTCGTTCACCGGCTGGGTGGCCGAGACTGGCGAGGCGATCCTCGCCAACGACGCGCTCAACGACCCCCGCGGCCACACCATCGAAGGCACCGATGACATCGAGGAGTCGATGCTCGTCGTCCCAATGCTCTTCGAGGGGCGATCGGTGGGTGTGATCGCGCTCTCCAAGCTCGGCCTGGACCAGTTCAGCCAGGACGATCTGCAGACGATGACCATCTTCGCCGGCTACGCGGCGCAGGCCTTCGCCAACGCGGCCGCCTACGAACGGCTGGAGCTGCAGTCGGCAGAGCTTGCCCGGCAGCTGAAGTCGCAGCGGCGCCTGCTGGAGATCAACGAGCGCCTGCTCTCGACGCTCGACCGTGGTGCGGTCCTGGACACCATCGCCGACGGGCTGGCGTCGGTCGTGCGCTACGACAACTTCTCGATCTACCGCACCGACGAGGCGAATGAGCTGCTGGTCCCGGTCCTCACCCGCGAGCGTCACGCCGACGCCGTCGCACGCTACGCGGTCCCGTACGGCCGCGGCCTGATGGGCTGGGCCGTCGAGCATGCCGAATCGATCCTGGCCAACGACGCCTTGAGCGACGCGCGGGCCATGCAGATCCCGGGCACGCCGGAGGACCCGGAGTCGCTGGCGGTCGTCCCACTGGTGGCCAACGGCGTCGTGATCGGTTGCATGAACATCTCGCGCGTCGGTTCGACGGAGGCGCACTTCAGCCAGGCGGACTTCGAGCTGGTCAAGCTCTTCGCCGGGCAGGCGTCCATTGCGCTGCGCAACGCGGAGGAGCACCAGGCCGTCTCCCTGCGCGCGGACACGGATGCGCTGACCGGGCTGGGCAACCACGGAGCCTTCCAGCGGAACCTGTCCGTCGCGCTCGAGCCCGCGTTCCCGAAGGGAGACCGGCGGAGTGCCGACGACGTGGCCGAGTCGTCCGTGGTCTCGCTGCTCATGCTGGATCTCGACAACTTCAAGACCTACAACGACGGACTTGGCCACCCTGCCGGCGACGCGCTCCTGCACGCCGCCGGGACGGCCATCTACGGGGCGGCCCGATCGGAGGATCGCGTCTACCGCTACGGCGGAGACGAGTTCGCCCTGATCCTGGCCGGTGTCACCGCGGCCGACGCGGCACGGGTTGCCGACCGGATCCGCGCCGCCGTCGCTCGGCTCACCGCCGACGAGCCGTTCCCGGTGACGATCTCCATCGGCGTGGCGACCTACCCCGATGATGCGTCCGACAAGAACGAGCTGATTGCCGGGGCAGACACGGCCCTCTACTACGGGAAGCAGTCCGGCGGAAACCAGGTGGTCTGCGCGCGCGACGTACCGGGCGAGATGCGCGACCTGCGCACGACGCTCGATCGCCTGGCGCGGGCTGCGCTGCACCGCCAGGACGACGAGACGAGCGTCGAGACCCTGGTGGGCGAGGCCGCGCGCCTTTCGGGCAGCGTCCAGCTGGGCGACGGCGAAACGGTCAGGGACGCGCTCCTGGCGGTGGCTCGCTCGCTCGATTCGGCCGAGGCGGGAACCATCGGGCACGGCGACCGCGTAGGGCTGCTGGCCCGCCGCCTTGCCCAGGAGCTCGGCTGCGACGATGAGACGATCACCACGGTCGAGTTGGCGGCGCGCCTCCACGGCCTCGAGATGGCCGGGCTCGACGAGCTGGAGGCGATCCCCTCGCTGCACGAGGTGGGCAGGATCCTGCGCTGGCACGGGGAGGAGGGCCCAGGAGAGGCCTCCGCCGCTGAGCGGATCGTGTCGATCGCCAACGCATACGACACCGCCGTCCTGGGCGGCCGTCGCGGACGGCGCATGGCCCTGGAGGCCCTGCAGCGTGAAGGACGCTGGTCCGAGGAGCTGCTCGGCGCGCTGGCACGGACCGTGTCGGTGCAGCCGACCAAGGCGCAGCGACGCCGGCGTGACGACGGCACTGCTCGTTCGCGCCGCGCATCGGGCTCGAAGCGGGACGCCGCCTGAGCCAACGACCGGGCAGGCGTCGCGCGGCAGACGCCCGACGCGATGCTATGATCGCGGCTCCCATGAACCAGTCCCGCCGTGGTGGCGCGCGCCCAGCTGCTGCCCAAACCAACGCCAGGTACGCCGCCGTCATTGCGATGGCGCTGCTGCTCGCCGCCGCCCTCGGAGCCTGCGGGGTGAGCACCGACAGCCCGACCCCGGCCGCGAGCGATGCCGAGGCAAGTCCGACCGCCGTTCCGACGCCCACCATCGCGCCCACGCCGAGCCCGACGCCGCTGCCGACGGCCCAGTTCACGAATCCAGCCGATCCCGAGCTCACCGCGCTGATTCCAGCCGAGGTCGGTGGTGTGCCGGTGCAGGTGCCGCCGGTCGACGAGTTCGCGTACACGCCGGGCGACTTCGGCGAAGCGTACGGGGAGTTGGGCCTGCGCTTCACCGCTCTGCAGGTCGCCTATTTGCCTCGGCCACGGAGCCTCTCGCTCTTCGTCGCGCGCGTCTCGCCACCGTCGGTGACGACCGCCGAGCTTGAGCCGCACCTGGCAACGGCCGGACGGTACGTGGGCATCGACGGGCTGGTTCGCGAGCCATGGGAGCTCAAGACCATGGACGGACGGTTGGTCTGGGTGCGCCCCGAGGACGACGCCACGGCGCTCAACACCATGATCTACACCTGGGCATCAGGCGAGTACGTCTTCCTGATGATCGGCGTCGACGACGAGCTGAACCAGGCGATGTTCGCGGCGCTCCCCGGCGAGGCCGCGCCGTCGCCCACGCCGGCGCCCTCACGGCCGGCCGCCAGCCCGGCCACGAGCTCCGCAGTACCAACCGAGAGCGCCGCTCCCTCCTGATCCGCCGCACCCGTGGCTTGGTCGCGATCCTGCACACTACGCCGTGCATGCCTCTCAAGCAGATCGCGGTGCAGCTGCGCAACAGCCTCTGGTTCGTCCCCGCCATCTGGGTGATCGGCTCGGGGGTGCTCGCGTTCCTCATGATCCTGATCGACAGCGCCACCCCGGGCGTGGCGCGCAGCTTCCCGCTGATCTTCGGTGGAGGGGCCGACGGGGCCAGGGGCCTCCTCTCCTCGATCGCCAGCTCGGCGATCACCGTCGCCGGCGTGACCTTCTCCATCACCATCGTGGCCCTGCAGCTGGCCTCGTCCCAGTTCTCGCCGCGCGTCCTGCGCAACTTCATGCGCGACCGCTTGAGCCAGGCGGTGCTCGGCTCCTTCATCGGCACGTTCCTCTACTCGCTGCTCGTGCTTCGATCGATCCGCTCGCAGCAATCCGACGCGGAGCAGTTCGTGCCGTCCCTCGCAGTCACGGTGGGGATCCTCTTCGCCGTGGTCGCGGTGGCGATGCTCGTCTACTTCATCCACCACATCTCGAACCAGATCCAGGTCTCGAACATCGTGGCGCGCATCGCGGACGAGACGGCGCGCGGCGTCGAGACGGAGTGGCGCGACCGCGACGGTGACGAGGCCGACGAGCCGCAGGCGCCCTCCGACGCGCCGGCACTCATCCCGGCGCGCGCCTCCGGCTACCTGGAGCTGGTCGACCGCAGCGAGCTGGTACGGCTCGCGAGCAGGCTCGACATCGTCGTGCTGCTGGAGCACCGCACGGGCGAGTGGGTGCAGGAGAAGGCGCCGCTCTTCGCGGTCTGGCCGCGCGAGGTCGACAGCGGTGAGCTGGGCCGCGACCTCACAAGCCACATCACCATCGGTGCGCAGCGGTCGCTTGAGCAGGACGCCGCGTACGGGATCCGGCAGCTGGTCGACGTGGCGATCAAGGCCCTCTCGCCGGGAATCAACGATCCCACCTCCGCCAACGACTGCATCCATCGGCTCACCCAGATCCTGGTGGCGACCGGAAGCCGGCGTGAGCCACGCCGGGCGCACTTCGACGACGCCGGCAAGCTGCGCCTGGTCGTCAACGTCCGCGACTTCCCCGAGCTGGTCGGGCTGGCCTTCGACGAGATCCGGCACTACGGATCCACGACGCCGGCCATCGCCACCAGCCTGGCGGAGGCCGCTCGCACCGTCATGTCGGCGGTGCGGGAGGACCGGCACGAGCCCATCCGTCGCCAGGTGCGCCTGCTCCTCGAGGACGCGGATCGTATCCAGCCCCCGGCCGACCGCGAGGAGGTTGTCGCCTGCCTGTCGGGCGTGCTGGCCGGCTGACGTCGGCCTAGGATGCGTCGCATGTTCAGCAGGATCGCGTACGTCGTCGCCGGCGGAGGCACGCTCGCCACGATCGCGATGCGCCTGATCGGCGCCAACGAGTCACTCACCTTCGGCATGGCGGCGCTCTCGATCCTGGGCCTGGCCTACACGCTCAGCCACGCGACCGAGCAGCTCGGCACCGTGGCCGGGCCGCGCATCGGCGGGATCCTAAACGCGACGGTCGGCAACATCGGCGAGATCATCATCGCCGGCCTCCTCATCCTGGATGGCAAGATCGCCGTGGTGCACGCGTCGATCACCGGATCGATCATCGGCAACCTGCTGCTGGTGGTGGGCGCGTCGCTCTTCATCGGCGGGATCAAGAACGGGGTCCAGCGCTTCGACCCGCAGGTGACGGGCATGAACGCCGCATCGCTGATCCTGGCCACCATCGGCCTCATCGTGCCGGCCACCTTCGCATTCCTGATCGGCGCGGGCGAGAGCACGGGGCCGGGCGAGGAGGCGTTCATGAGCATCGAGTCGGTGACGGTCGGCGTGGCCGCGCTGCTGCTGCTCACCTATGGGGCGCAGACCTGGTTCTTCCTCCGATCGCCGGAGTCGCCCGGCACCGGAGAGCCGGAGGAGGAGACGGAGGCTGGCCGGAGCTGGCAGCTGTCGGTGGGCGTGCTGCTCGTGGCCGCGGCGGCGCTGACGGCGACCAGCGAGATCCTGGTCAGCACGCTGGAGCCGACGGTCCAGGCCCTCGGGATCTCGGAGTTCTTCATCGGCATCGTCCTCATCCCGCTGATCGGCAACCTGGCGGAGCACATGGTGGGCATCACCCTGGCCTGGAAGAACAAGATGGACTTCAGCCTGGTCACCTCGATCGGGTCCGCCACGCAGATCGCCCTCTTCGCCGCGCCGATCCTCGTCTTCTTCGGCCTGATCGTGGGCAACCCGCTGACCCTCGTGTTCAGTCCGCTGGAGGTGGTCGCGGTGGGCGTCGCCGTCTTCATCGTGGCCTACCTGGCGCTCGACGGGCGATCGAACTGGATCGAGGGGATGCAGCTGACGAGCGTCTACCTGATCCTGGCGCTCGCCTTCTTCTTCCTGGAGCCCTGACGCCGGCGTGGGCCGGCGCAGGCATCGGTCTATCATCGGCTGCCGTGGAAGACGAATGGACCGATGACCCCCGCGAGGACCGATCGACGCGCAAGCGCGACCGCCTTGCGCGCCTGCTGAGCGTCGCCTCCATCCTCTACTCGCGGGGATCGGGTGAGGCCGGCGTGCCCGCGACCGAGATTGCCGAGCTGACCGGCATGACCACGCGGACGATCTACCGCGACATCCGGGCGCTCGAGGAGGAGCTGGGCGTGCCCGTCTTCTCCGCGGGTCGTGGGCGGTACGGGATCGAGAAGAAGTACTTCCTGCCGCCGCTGCGCCTCTCCCTTCCGGAGGCGGTCGTGCTCTTCCTCTCGTCGCGCCTGATCGCCCGATGGTCCGACGAGTACGACCAGGCCGTCATCAGCGCCTTCACCAAGCTGGCCGATCTCCTCCCGCAGCCGATCGCGCGGCACGTGGCGGCGACGATGCTATCGGTCGGCCGCGCCGACCTCAACGAGCCGTTCACCCGCAACTTCGCCCACGTGGCCCAGGCCTGGGCCGATGGGCGCGTCGTGGAGTTCGACTACGAGGGCTCTGGCGGCGACCGGCGGCGCGCCCGGGTGCGTCCCTACTTCCTCGAGCCCGATGCCGCCGGCCGCTCCGTCTACCTCATCGGGTGGGACGAACTGGTGGAGGCGATGCGCACGTACAAGGTCGAGCGCATCCGATCCTCGACCCTCACCGCCGACCGCTACGAGATCCCCGCCGACTTCGACCCCGACCGGTGGCTCGCCCACTCGTGGGGCATCTGGTCCTCCGACGGCACTGCGGTGGTCGAGGTGCGCCTTCGCTTCGCCCCGTCGGTGGCGGCCCGGGTACGCGAGTCGATCTGGCACCGGTCGCAGCGGCTCGAGGAGCTTGCCGACGGAGCGGTGCTGCTGACGCTGCACGTGGCCGGCATCGTGGAGATCAGGCCCTGGATCCTCTCCTGGGGTGACTCGGTGGAGGTGCTGGCGCCGGACGAGCTGCGCGAGGCGGTCGCCGCCGCCGTTCGTGGCGCGGCCGCACGCTACGGGGGATGAGCACCGGGATCGAAGCGGAGCTGAAGCTGCGGGCACCGGACGAGGCGACCCTCGCCTCGCTCGTCCGCCTGCGGCGCCTGGGCGCCACGAAGCTCGGCCCGCCTCGGACCGTGCAGGAGGTGGACGTCTACCTCGACACGCGCGGCGGGCGCCTGGCGGCCGCTCGCTGGGCATGCCGCCTGCGCACGCGAGGCGAGCGGCGCTGGGTCTCGCTGAAGGGCCCTGCGGCACACCTCCCCGGCGAGTCGCTGCACCGCCGTCCCGAGCTCGAGGGACCGGTCGCCGACCCGCGCCGGCCGGCGAGCTGGCCGCAGTCCCCGGCACGCAGCCTGCTCCTCGAGGTGGCGGGGGGCGATGAGCTGGAAGAGCGCTTGACATTGCGGCAGGAACGCACCGAGCGCCTCGTCTCCGATGCGAGCGGCACGCTTGGAACCCTCACCCTCGACCGCGTGGACGTCCTGGCCGACGGCTCGCCGCGGGGGCGCCTGCTGGTCGTCGAGCTGGAGCTGGAGCCGGCCATGAATCCCGAACGCCAGGCTGCGCTCGGCTCAGAGCTGCACGCCGCACTGCTGGCGCAGGGCCTGCAGGCAGAGCCGCAGAGCAAGCTGGAGCTGGCGCTGGATCTCCTGGGATGAGGCGTTGGCGCGCGTGGGAGCTGGCCGCGCTCACGCTGGGGTTGGCGGTGTGGGGCTTCCTCGGCTGGGACACCTCGCTGTGGGACGCGCGGGCCCAGCTTGCGCTGCACCTCGTCGCCCTGGTGGCGATGGCGGCCCTCGCCCTGCTGGCGCTGCGTGGTCGCGAGCTTCCGCGCACCCGCCTCGAGCTTCCGATCCTGGGGCTCCTGCTGGCGTTCGGAATCGCCTCGCTGTCGGCCTGGAACACTGGGCTCTCGGCCCGCGCGATGGTGGCGATCATCGGCACGGTGGCGATGCTGCCGCTCGCCCTGCTGGCGCTCCGGCATCGGCCCGGATGGACGGCACTGGTGGTGACGCTGCCCATCATCGCGCTCAGCGCCGGTGCACTGGCGGTCCTCGCCTGGCGACGGCTCGAGTGGATCCTCGTCAGCGCGCCGGGGCTTCCACCGGTGCGCCTCGCGCACGAGGGGACGCCGTTCGGCTCGGTCGCCGTCCCGCCCTTCGTCATCCTCGCCGCGCTGCCCCTGGCCCTGGTGATTCCGTGGCGGCACGCACGTCGAACGGTCCTCGGCCTCCTCGTCGGGCTGGGGATCCCGCTCAGCATCCTGTCCGGTTCGCGGTCGGCGTGGATCGCGATCGCGTTCGCGGCGCTGGTGATCGGCGCACCGCGGGCCATTCGCCAGGCACGCACGCTGCGCCTGCCCCGGAGCATCAGCTGGCGCCAGGTGGCCGTGCTCGTGGCCCTGGCCTCGGCGGCGGGACTTGCCCTGGTCTACGTCGCGCAGCGCTTCGACGACGTCAGCTCGCTGATCTACCGCGGCCAGCTCTGGCGCGACACCCTGACGGCGTGGAGCGTCGACCCCACCTCTGGTATCGGACCCGGCAGCATGCCGTGGGCTCGCCAGGCGGCGGCGCCGGATCTCAGCTACCCGCTGCGGCAGCCGCATTCCCACAACGTCGCGCTGGGCATCCTCGGCGACGCCGGCCTGCTGGGGCTCGCCGCCGCCGTTGGCCTGGTTGTCGTCTTCGTGCTGATCGCGGGGCCGTGGCGCCAGCGCACGCCGGCTGGCCGCGCCTCGTTCGCCGTGCTCGCCGGCCTGACCACCGGCATGATGTTCGAGGACCTCACCTTCCTCCCGAACTTCAACCTGGAGGTGGTGCTCCTCGTCGCGCTGGCACTCACCGGAGCCCGCGCCGTGCGGTGGCGACCCGTCGTCATGCGCCGGGCGGGCTGGCTGCCGCTGGTGGCCGGATCGGCGGCTCTGCTGCTCGTCTTCGTCACCGGCGACGTCGCACGCCTCGCCTACCAGGCGGGGATCGAGGCCGGGGAGCGCGGGCAGTGGGACGAGGCGACGGACTGGCTGCAACGGTCCAACACCATCGACCCCTGGCAGCCGAGCGGACCGAAGTCGCTCGCAGTGGCGGCCGCGTGGGCCGATCGACGCGACGTGGCCATCTCCGCGGCGCGACGGGCGGTCGAGCTCAACCCGGGCGACGGGCTCTCCTGGGTCAACCTCGCCGTGCTGTGCAGGGAGCGGGGAGATCGCGACTGTGCACGGCGTGCCGCGGATCGAGCCGCGGCCACCGCCGACGCGGCCGGCCCGCAGCTCGTGAACGCGGCGTCCACCTACGAGTGGCTCGGCGACACGGTTGCCGCGGACACGGCCTACGGCCGCTCGCTGCGCACGAACTGGTGGACCGCCATCACGGTGCCGTGGCCACGGCGGGTGGAGGTCAGCCCGGCGGGGGGAACGGCCGCGACGGCTGAGTCGGAGCTCAGTGTGCTGATCGCGCGGGGATTCGCCGGAGATCGAGTGGATCCCGGCTCCTACGCTTCGCCGGCAGCCCGCATGCTGGCTGCCGCCGTGGCCGGCGATCGCGAGATGGCACTCGAGCTGGCGGACGAGCTGGAGCGCGCCGCCAGGGCCTCCGCCACGATCTGGCTGCTGGTGGCAATGGTGCGGGATCACTACGGACTGCCGGCGGAGCACGAGCTGGCGGTGGCGCGGGTGGCCGACGGACGCCCGCTTCCCGCGGATCCATCCGCGGTGCCCGCCAGCATCACCGACATCGCGAGCTTCCGCGCCTACCCGGCCGACGGGCTCGTCCCTGGTGCGACGAGGCTGCTGCCCGAGCGACCCTGGCCCTGGGCGCTCGAACCGATGCTGGGGCCGGGCTAGTCGAGCGGCAGGCGCAGGATGAGCGCGAGCGTCGGACGCGGCCGCGGCTCCGGCGGGACGAGCGGCGCGCGGAGCCACGCGTCGCCGGCGGCACCCGCGCGATACCGGGCGTCGAGTCGCCGAGCCGAGAGCCCGTCGATGCCGAGCGACGTGAGCGCCTCGGCCACCAGCGTGCCGTCGCCCTCGTATCCGCGACCCACCGTCACCCGATCGCCCGCCTCGAGGATCCCCTCCAGCCAGCGCCGCCGGGTGCGGAAGGCGCGCCGGGCAACCGACTGGCCCGCAGCCCATAGCAGGTCGCTGGCGACGTAGGCGGGGTGGCCGGGATGGCCGCGTCCATCGAGCCGCTCGCGGAGCAGCGCCGCGTCCGGCCGCCCGGCGCGATCCAGCACCAGGAGCGTCCCGTCCAACGCCACGCCGTCCTCGGCCAGCTGCGCCGGGAGCTGGCAGACCTCGGGAAACGCGCGGGTCGCGTCGGCGAGGCCGTCGACCTGCAGGCGCAGATCGCCCCGCTCGGCGAAGGCGATGGCACGCGCGCCGGGCCACCACGGTTCAAACAGGTAGCCGGCGTCGTCGAATGGCGCATCGATCGCGGTCGCCATCATCGGGCGCAGCGTTGCGGGCAGGTGCCGGCCGGAGCGCGGCTCCTCCGGCGCAACGGGGAGACGAAGCTGCTCGGCTGCCACCCGCAGCCAATCAGGCCGTCTTGCGACGGCGGGCGGGCGCCTCCTCGACCTCGGCCGCCTTCTTCCGTCCGCGGGACGCCTGGCGCGGCTTCGCCGAAGACGACCGCCTGGTCCGTGCGGCGGGTTTCGCGTCATCGGCCGCATCGGCGGCCTTGCGCGCCCCTGCCCCGCTGCGACGCGTCTCCCTGGCGGCGGCCACGCTGGCCTCGAGCGCGGCCATCAGGTCGCCGATGCGCGTCGGCTCCGTCTTCGCCGCGCGCTGGGGCTCCTGGCCGGCGACCTTGGCCTCGATGACGCCCATCAGCGCCTCGCGGTACTCGTCGCGGTACTCGTCCGGGTTGAACTCGCCGGTCATGCTGGCGATCAGCTGCTCGGCCATCTTGCGCTCGGCTGGCTTGATCTCGATCTCGCCCTCGGGCAGGTTGAGCTCCTCGAGCGGCCGCACCTCGTCGGGCCAGTGGAGGGTGTTCAGCAGGAGCGTGTTGGCGTACGGGTTGAGCGCGGCGAGCTGCTCGCGATCCTTGAGCACGAGCTTGCAGATGGCCGTCTTGCCGGTCTCGGCGAGGACCGACTTCAGCAGGTAGAAGGCCTTGCGTCCGACCTCGTCGGGCTCCAGGTAGTAGGCCTGCTTCACGAAACGAGCGCCCTTCTCCTCCGCTTCCGCCTGGTCGACGAACGCCTCGATCTCGATCGCGCGCACCGTCTTGAGCGGCACCGACTCGAGATCCTCCTCCGAGACGACGACGTACTGGCCCTTGCTCCACTCGTAGCCGCGAACCGTCTCCGAGCGCGGGATGACCTCGTCGTCGACCGGGCAGTAGATCTTCATCTGGATGCGCGAGAGATCCTTCTCGTGGAGAAGGTTGAAGCCGATGCTGCTGCTCTCGGTGGCCAGGTAGAGCTTGACCGGGATGGTCACCAGGCCGAACTGGATTGCCCCCCGCCACATGGATCGCGCCATCTCGCTGGCCTCCTGCCTTGCTCGAACGTCCGCCGCTCGCCCGCCGGCACTTCGAGGGTGAGCATCCTACACCCGGCTCGCAAACGTCCTGACTAGGACCATCACGCCATTGCCGCTTCCGCGTGGTGGCGCGCAGACTCCTGCGCATGGATGAGCAGACCGCAAGCCCCGTGCCCACCAGTGCGCCTCCCGCCTGGCCCGATGCGGACGAGCAGCGTGCCTACGTCCTGGAGGACGATCCGGACATCGCTGCCCTCGAGGCCGATGTCCTCCGCGACCTCGGTTTCTCGGTCGTCGTCTGCAACCGGATCGTCGAGCTGGGCGACCTGATGGCCCTCGCGCTTCCTCACCTGCTGGTGGTCGACGTCATGCTCCCCGACGGGGACGGCGGCGACATCACCGAGCTGCTGCGCGACGCCTGGCCCGGCATCCCGGTCGTGTTCGTCTCGGCCGCCAGCCGCGAGCGACTGGCGGAGCTTGTCCCTTACGGTCCGGTGGTGGCCAAGCCGTTCGACATCGAGGACTTCGGCAACGCCGTGGTCAAAGCGGTCGACGCGCCACGCGAGCTGCGATCCGCGTCGTGACCGCCGGGGCTGGGGCTCAGCCTGGACCGGTGACGACCACGAGGGCGCTCACCGGCTCGTCGTCCTGCTCGCTCCTGGCCAGCCGATAGCGATGCTCGATGCGCACGGCGTGCGACAGCATGGCGCTCACCGGGCAGTAGCGCGTCGCCGACAGCTCCACCGATCGTCGCACTGCTTCGGGGTCCACGTCCCCCGTGACGCGGTGCTCCACCACGATGGACGTGAAGACCTGCGGGTGCTCCTCCGTCCGCTCGCCGCTGACCGCGATCTCGTAGCGCTCCGGGACCTGCCGCTTCTTGCGCAGGATGCTCGCGACGTCCATCGAGGTGCAGCCGGCCAGGGCGGCCAACACCGCCTCCGTCGGACTGGCGCCAGCGCGAGTGTCGCCGGCAGCGGAGGAATCGAGGTCGATCGCAAACCCGGAACCGCTCTTCGCCGTCACGTGCATCCCCTCGTCGGGGTCGGCGAAGATGGCCAGGACAGACAGGCTGGACATGGCATCAGCCTAGCAGCGGGGGCCGCCAGATGCGCCTGATTCGACCCAGATCGGTCAACCACGAGCGTCGCTGGGCCGTGGCCCTGTCGCTCGGCATGCTGCTGGTCGGGATGCTCTCTGTCGTGCTCATGAGCATGCTGTCCGGCGACCGACCGACCGCCCTCGGGGCCCTGGCGCTGAGCGCGGCGCTCGGCATCGGGGTCGGGTTGGCGTGGCTCATCCGCGCGCTCGGACGCGGGCGCGGTCCGCTCGGCGACGACCTGGCACGCATGCTGGCCCCGGCCTTCGACGACGCCTACGTCCTGCTCCTGGCCCCGCGTCTCCCGGGCGTTCCCAACGACCTCGCCGCCCTGCTCATCGGACCCCCCGGCGTGCTCGCCGTCGTGGTGCGACGCTGGCGGGGGCGCTACCGCGTGCGCGGGCGTGCCTGGGAGTACGACACCAAGGGTCGCGCAGGTTGGATCCCGTGCCGCACCAATCCCTCGTTCGAGGCCGCCGCCGTGGCACAGGCGGTTGCGGCATGGGCCCGTGGTGCGACCGACGATCCGGCCGCTGCGGTCACGCCGCTCGTCGCCTTCCCGCAGCCCTCCAGCGTCATCATCCTCGAGGAGCCGGGGAGCGAAGTGGTGACGACCGACAACGCGCCCTGGTTCGCCCAGCGCATCGGCCGTGTGCAGCGCATGGACGCCGCGCGCGTCGGCCGCTTCGTGCAGGCCGTCATGGATGCCGCCGACGCCACCGCTGTGCGCGACGGGCGAGCGGCCGCGGTCCGGACCTAGAAGCCCGGCTCGCCGGCGCCGTCGTCTTCGCCCGCATGCGGGCGCTGCAGCCACTTCTCCGCCGTGTCCCGGTCGAGCACGTCGGCCAGCAGCTCATCGGGCCGCTCGTCATCGGTGACGAGGACCAGGTGCGCGAGGCGTCGCTGGATCGCCACCGCATCCGCCGTGCGACCCAGTTCCGGGAACGCGCCCGAGACGACGGTCGCCTCGGTCATGGTCAGGAATCGATCGGCGGCGTTGAGGATGCCATCGGTCGGACGGCTGCCCTGGGGCACGAAGACCTTGCCGGTGATCCGGAAGGGCGGGAGGGCCAGCTGGGCGCGGATCGCACGCTTGGGAATCCGCATCTCGGGGCGCGCCTCGCCCACTGACTCGCCGACCACCATGAAGAGCACTTCGTCCATCGAGACGAGCACCTGCTGCGCAGCCAGCGTGGCGGCAGGGTCGGCGTACTCGCTGACGGTGGCCTGCTCGACCACGAGGTGCGACGACGTCAGCTGGTTGACGATGTCGGCGACGCGGCTGAACCTCGTCGTCATCGTCCCGGAGACTCGGTAGGCGGAGGTGTACAGGTCGACCCCCGCACTGCGCAGCGATGCCGGGCCGAAGGCATCGGTCTCGAAAGCGCTCATGGACCGATGCTACCCGTCGCGGCCAACCGCGGCTACCCACGCCTTCGCGCCCTCCAGACCTCCTCGCTCGGCCAACGGCGAGCCCACTCGGGCGTGACCCAGAAGTCGACCTGCTCGGCACCTTCGGGCGCCCGCAGCTCGATCAGGTCCAGCACGTCGAAGCCGTTGGCGCGCAGCAGCCGGATCCAGTCGCCGTAGCCGAGGTGGAACTCCACGCCCTCCGAGTCCGGCCACTCCTGGCGGTGCAGCCCGAAGTACGGCCGCAGCAAGCGATCGGTCGCCGGCCCCTCGGCCTCCGTTTCGGGCACGCAGAGGGTGGCGATCAGCCCGTTCGTGAGGAAGACGAGCTCACCGCCGGGGCGCAGCAGGCGCGCAGCCTCGGGCACCCAGCGGTGCGGATCGGCCCACAGGGCGGCGCCGTACTCGCTGATGGCGAAGTCGAAGCTCGCGTCCGGGAAGGCCACCTCCTCGGCGTTGCCGAGCAGCAGCGGGAACTCGAGCGCGTGCTCGCGCTGCAGGCGGCGCGCCGTCTCCAGCTGTGCCGGCGAGTTGTCGATGCCCGTCACGTTCGCGCCTCGACGCGCCAGCCAGGCGGCGACGTAGGCGGTGCCGCAGCCGAGCTCGATCGCGTCCTTGCCGTCGAGGTCGGGCAGCAGGTGGACCTGCGATTCGGGGATGCCCCAGATCCCCCAACGCGGCTCGGATGCCCAGCTCTCCGCGCCACGGCGCGCGTATTCCGGCGCAAGGCCGTCCCAGTAGACGCGGTTGCGCCGCACGTGCTCGGGGAGATCCCGCTCGTCGGTGCTCATCGCGCGGCATCGTAGCGTGGCGTCGGGCGGCGCGGCGTGCCCCCACCGTCCCCGTGTCGTCGGGCGCGGATGGCAGTCACCCTGGCCGCCACCTTCGTACCCTCGCCTGGTCGAGCTACTCCTCCGCCTCACCGCTGGCCGCGATGCGCTCGGTCTCGCCCCGCTCCCCGGTGGCGAGGAGGACCCTTCCGGACGCCTGTCCGGCGAAGAGGGCCTCGACGGTCGCCAGCGTGTCGATCTCCGCCGGGGTCTTGTCGTTCCGGATGCGGACGATGCGCGGGAAGCGGAGCGCGAAGCCGGAGCGGTGACGCGAGGACCGCATGAGCCGGTCGAAGGCGATCTCCACCACCACCTCGGGTGCCACCGTGCGGTAGCGCCCGTGGTCGCGCAGCGTGATTGACGTGAAGCGCTCGGTCATCTCCGCGATCTCGGCATCGGTCAGCCCGGTGTATGCCTTGCCGATCGTCAGGAGCGCCGCATCGGGCTCCGTTGAGGCTCGGACGGCGAAGGTGTAGTCGGAGAGCACGCCGCGTCGCTTGCCGTGGCCCCACTCCACGCCAACGACGACACAGTCGAGCGTGGCGAGCGCCTTCTTCAGCTTCAGCCAGCCCAATCCGCGCCGCCCGGGCTGATACGCCGATGCCGGGTCCTTGACCATCAGCCCCTCGTTGCGCCGCTCGCGGGCGTCATCGAAGTGCGCATCCACCTCCTCCGCCGAGCGGGCCGTGGCCAGGTGCGAGTAGAGGAAGCGCTCGCCCGTGGCCGCCGGCAGCCCAAGCGCCTCGAGTGCGGCGCGCCGCTCGCGCAAGGGAGCCTCGAGCAGGTCTCGCCCGTCCAGGTGCAGCAGGTCGAAGGCGACGAGCACCACCGGCACCTGCTCCAGCAGCGCCGCCGATGGGTTCACCCGCCCCAGCCGGGTCTGAAGGCTGGCAAAGTCCAGGACCGATCCGGCGCGGTACGGCACCAGCTCGCCGTCGATGACCAGCCGGTGGCCGAGCGCGCGCGAGGCCTCAACCACCTCCGGGAACGAGACGCCGATCTCGTTGAGGTCGCGGGAAAAGAGCCGTGGCTCGCTGTCGGCGAGGTGGAGCTGGGCACGGATGCCGTCGTACTTGTCCTCGATCCAGGCCTCGTCCCCGACGCGCCGCATGACCTCGGCGGCATCGGCCACCGGCGTGGCGAGCATGAAGCGGATCGGCCGGCCGAGGTGCAGGGCAGCGTCACGCAGCCGTCCCTCGCGAGCCAGCAGCGCCGCCTCGCCGGGCTCCCCGAGCAGCATGTGGGCGCGGCGCACCGCGTCGAGCGGCTGGTCGAACGCCGCCGCGATCGCCTCCTCCAGCAGCCCCTCGCGCAGGCCGATGCGCAGCTCCCGTGATGCGACCCGGCCGATGAACCTGGCCTCTTCCGCTGTGGATCGCGCGAAGAGACGCGCCATGAGCTCGACCCGGGCGTCGGCCGAGGGGGCCTCGCTCATGGATCGGAAGGCGTCGGCGACGTCAACCAGGTGGAGCGGCGACGCGGAGGGTGAACGATCCGCCAGGAGGTCGCCAGCGGCGTCACCGAAGTCGGAGTGGCGCAGGTAGGCGGCATTGAGGTCGTCCGCATCGGCTCCGGAGGCAGCTGCCAGCGCCTGGCTCTGCTGCACCCAGCCCAGGCCGAGGCGTTCTCCCGCCGCCGGCAGCGGCCGGCCGGAGAGGAAGGTGGCCGCAACCTGGAGATCCTCGGGCGGCAGCTCGCGCAGGTAGGCACCCAGCAGGTCGCGCTTGCGGTGCCTGGACCGGGTGGCGCTCACCGCACCGGCGACACGCGCGAACTCGCCGAAGGACGTGCCTGCCATGGGGCGAGTCTAGCGGCGTGTAGCATCTGGCCCGATGGAGATCGCCGGCGTCATGCACGCCGCCCCGCCCGCCCTGTCACCGGAGCAGGCTGCCGACGTCCTGCGCTCGGCCTACGGCCTGGCCGGCACGGCACGCCCGCTCGTGAGCGAGCGAGACCAGAACTTCGAAGTGCGCACCGATGACGGCCGCAGCCTGGTCCTGAAGGTCTCGAACCCGGCCGAGGCTTCGGCCGTGGTGGAGATGGAGGTGGCGGCAGTCGAGCACGTCGCTGCCATCGACCCGTCACTCCCGGTCCCGCGGGCGCAACCGACGCTCGAGGGTGCCCTCGTCGGCTCGGCCGCCATCGGCGGGGTCGGGCACCTGGTCCGGCTGCTGCCCATGCTGCCGGGGCGGACCGTGGCGCCGGACGAGCTCGACTTCGCCGCAATTCGGCGCATCGGCGTGGCGACCGGCCGCCTCTCGCACGCCCTTCGCGGATTTTTCCATTCCGCGGCGGGGCGAGCGATCGAGTGGGACCAGAAGCAGCTGCCCGGGCTCATGCCCCACGCCGAGCTGGTGACCGACCCGGAGCGGCGACGCCTGCTCGAAGCGGTCCTCGCGCGCTTCCGCGAGCGGGCCCTGCCAGCCCTGCCGACCCTGCGCAGCCAGCTGATCCATAACGACGTTACGCTGGACAACCTGCTCATCGGCGCCGGGGGCGAGGTGAGCGGCGTGATCGACTTCGGCGACATGGCGCACACCGCGCTGGTGCTCGACGTCCCCGCCACGCTCCAGTCGCTGGTCCGCAATCGCACCGACATCTTCGACGTCTCCGGCGCCTTCCTGGCGGGGTACACCTCCGTGGTGCCGCTGGAGCGACGGGAGGCGGAGCTGCTGGGCGACCTCCTCGCCGGGCGCATGGCGCAGACCATCCTCATCTCCGCCTGGCGCACCCGGCGCTACCCCGATAACGCCTACATCACCGGTTGGGAGGAACCGGCCTGGGAGCTGCTGCGGCAGATGGAGGCGACCGGCTTCGATGAGGCCGGGGAGCGGCTGGCGGCGCTGGCCATGGCACCGTCCGTGGGCCGCGATGGCATGTTCGCCGCCCACCGAGGCCCCTGCTGCAGCGACGGCGCCGGGTGCTGGGCACCGCCCTGGCGCCGCTCACCTACCGGCGGCCGCTGCACCTGGTGCGAGGCAGCGGGTCGTGGATGTACGACGCCGAAGGGCGCGCCTTCCTGGATGCCTACAACAACGTGCCGGTGGTGGGCCACGAGCACCCGAGGGTGGCTGACGCGATCGCTCGACAGGCGGCCACGCTCAACACGAACACGCGCTACCTGCACGGCGCGGTCGTCGAGCTCGCCGAGCGCCTGACGCCACGCTGCCCGACGGGCTCGACACCGTCATGTTCGTCAACTCGGGCAGCGAGGCGAATGACCTCGCGTGGCGGCTGGCGCGCATCGCCACCGGGGCAGACGGATCGCTCGTCACCGCCTGGGCCTACCACGGGGTCACGGCCGCCATCGACGACATGTCGCCGTCGGAGTGGCGCAACGGCCGGCAGCCATCCTACGTGGAGACGTTCGCGGCTCCCGACACCTTCCGCCCCGGCTACGCCGCGCCGCCCGATCCGGCGGCCGCTCGGCGCGAGATGGAGGCCGCGCTCGATCGCCTGGCGGCGCGGGGCCACCGGCCGGCGGCACTCTACCTGGATGGGCTCTTCACCTCGGACGGCATCTTCGCCCCGGACCCGGATGTCGTGGCGGCGCTGGTGGAGTCGGCGCGTGGCGCGGGGGCGCTCTACGTCGCTGACGAGGTGCAGGCGGGCCACGGGCGAACGGGTGAGGGGCTGTGGAGCTTCCCGGCACGGGGAGTCGCCCCGGATGTCGTGACCCTGGGCAAGCCGATGGGGAACGGCCACCCGGTGGCCGCGGTCATCACCCGCGCAGAGCTCGCCGACCGGTTGGCGTCCGAGACGGAGTTCTTCAGCACCTTCGGCGGCAACCCCGTCGCCTGCGTGGCGGGGCTGGCGGTGCTGGACGTGATCGAGGACGAGCGACTGGTTGCCAACGCCTATGGCACCGGGGGCTTCATGCGCGAGCAGCTGGCCGGGCTGATGCCACGCCATCGGTCCATCCTTGACGTGCGCGGTAGGGGCCTCATGGTCGGCATCGAGCTGGACGCCCCCGAACTGGCGACACGCGTGCGCGACGAGCTGCGCGAGCGCGGCGTGCTGATAGGGACGACCCGGCGGGAAGGCAACGTGCTGAAAATCCGTCCGCCGCTGTGCCTCACCCCGCAAGAGGCCGATCTGATCGTGGCAAAGCTGGATGAGGTGCTGTCCTCAGCCTGACGACTCCCCGTCCGCGGAAGCGCGTCTGCGCCGGCGCCACATGATCCCGAACACCAGCAGCCCGGTCGACGCCGCCGTGACCAGGCCGCCGACCGTCGCCGGACCCAACGAAGGGTTGTATCCGCCCGGGCCGGAGTATCGGATGCCGATCAGGCTGGTGCAGACTGTCGTGATCGGGCCACCGAGCTCGCTGCGAGCCTCGCAGTAGAGCGGGGCCAGGGCGGCATAGCCGATGACGAATCCGATGACCGCGGTCATCGACGGCCAGTAGGCCATTGGTCGGTGGCGGAAGGGACCGAGCACGAGCATGGCCAGCGCGACGGGCAGGATGAAGACCCCGATGCTGAAACCGGTCAGAAAACCGAGTACGACAAGCGCGACTGCTATGAGCCAGTAGGCCATCGAGCTGCTCCGGAACGATGTTGAACCCTCGTAGGTCCAGGGGCAAGCAGAAGCGGCGGGGCGTGCCGCACGTGCCGTACGGGCGCGGATTGACAACCTGCCCCGCCGGTCCGCGTCCATTGACGATGCAACGCCGTGCGTGCACGATCGACGCATGGTCTTCAAGTGGCAGCGTCCGTCCGACGATCCGGAGATCGCCAAGCGCATTCCGCCGGGCCAGGTCCTGACCGAGAAGTTCCCCGTCCTGCACTTCGGCCGAACTCCCAACTACCCGGACCTTGCGCGGTGGGACTTCCGCGTCTTCGGCGACGTCGCGACGCCATTCACCCTCAACTGGGGCGAGTTCCGGCAGCTGCCGACGGCCAACGTCACGCTGGACATCCACTGCGTGACCCGCTGGTCGAAGCTCGACACGACCTGGGAGGGCGTGCCCTTCACCCACATCGCCGAGGTGGCACAGCCACTGCCCGACGCACGCTTTGTGATCTTCCACTCGGAGGGCGGGTACACCGCCAACGTGCCCCTGGAGTTCGCGATGGCCCCGCACTGCGTGCTGGCCTGGAGCTACGACGGCCGTCCGCTGGAGCCCGACCACGGTTATCCCCTGCGCGCCATCGTGCCGGGCAGGTACTTCTGGAAGAGCGCGAAGTGGCTTCGGGGCGTGGAGTTCAGCCGGGACGACCGGCTGGGATTCTGGGAGCGGAACGGGTACTCGAACTCGGCCGATCCCTGGCGAGAGGAACGCTACTCCGAGGGCTGACCGCCGGCCTCGCCGGTGCGCTCCTGCTCGATCTGCTTCGCGCGCTCCACCAGTTCGGCGACCCGCCGGCCGCCCTTGCGACCGATCTCCTGGAAGTGCGCCGACGGGTAGCGCTTGCTGACCGCCTTCCCACCCTTCTGACCGATCTCCGCAAAAAACTCCGGTCCGTACCGGGCACGCGTTGCCTTGCCGCCCTTGCGTCCTGCGTCGCGGACGCTCATGGGCTCCTGCTTCCGAGGCGGGATCTTCTCGTCGGCCATGAGTCGCTCCTCGTCATGCGCCCTGCTGGCGCGGCTCGTCTTCACGGCGAGCGATCTGCAGGAACTGTGCCGTGGCAGGCGTGGCCCGGCCGTGGACGCCCTCCCGCCTCGAGGTCACTCCCCGGGCACGATCCAGCGAAGCAAGCGCTCGCCTGGCGCCCCCATGGCGGTCGGGAGCATCGGGGTCCGCCGTGGGTCGACGTGGGCTGACCAAGGCTGAGTCGGGCTGGCACGGCTAGAATCCGCGCGATGCATCCGTTCGTCCGCAACCTGGTGATCGGCGTGGTGGGACTGCTGATCGCCGGGGGCCTCGGCGCCATTGCGATCCTTGGCCAGGACTCGGGCACCTCGACCCTGGCGATGCTCGCCTCCGGCCTGATCGCGACGGTCATCGGCATCTTCCTATTCGTGCAGGGATGGATCTGGTCACAGCGCGCCTATCGGCGTGGGTCCGCCGGGACAGCGGTCGCGATCGCAATCGCCGGCGGGCTGATGATCCTGCTGGCCGCGGGGGCCCTCGCCGCCACGGTGGTGCTCGTGCTGGTCTTCTACCTGTAAGCGGCGCTGCCCGGCGCGCGGCGAGCACTGCGTTACCATGGCGCGAAGCGCCCATCGTCTAGAGGCCTAGGACGCCACCCTTTCAAGGTGCAGATCACCGGTTCGAATCCGGTTGGGAGCGCCACCGTCCACCCGCCGCGCCGCGTGTCGCAGCCGGCGCAATGCGCACCGATCGGAGGAAACAGGGGGTGAGCTTGCCACGCGCCCACATACCGGGCCCGCGATGGCCACCTGCGAGCCTGCGCGGCGCGTTGCTCCCAGTTGGGGGACTGCTGCTGCTGTGGCTGGTGCTGCGCGTCCCGGAGCTGACCGCGTGGACCGAGACCTTCCGGCCCACGCTCGAATACGACTCAGCGAACGCGGCGCGCACCATGTGGTTTGCCCTTCGACCGGAGGCCCTGGACGCCTGGCAGCGGGCGTGGCTGGACGCGCACCCGGGTCGCCTGATCGAGCCGCCGTTCCTGCAGTTCCTGACGGTGCTCACCTACCTGCCCGATGGAGTGGAGCGACCGTGGACCTCGGCGCTCTTCACGTCGGCCGCGTGGCTCGTGGCAGGCATCCTCGTCTTCGACGTCGCCCGCCGTCGCGCCAGCGTCCTGGGAGGCGCGGTGGCGCTCGCATACTTCCTCTTCGCCCCGTTCGGGCTGGCCATCAGCCGCAGCTTCCAGGTTGACGGCCTCGCGGTGCTGGGGCTTGCGGCAACGGCCTGGTACGCCGAGCGAAGCGACTTCCTCTCCAGTCCGCGCCGCTTCGTCACCATGGTCCTGGTCGCGGGAGTCGCGGGTGTTCTGAAGCCCGGCCCGTTGCTGCCCATGATCGCCGGTGCGCTCGTCGCCTTCGGCGTCGAGCGCGGGACCGTCCCGTCGCATCCGCGTCGCGCCGTGCTCCTTGCCCTGGTGGTGGGCCTGGCCATCCTGCCGGCTGTCGCGTACGCGCTGCTGATGCTCCGCGACCAGGTTGGCCCGAAGCTGATCCCGGACCTCCTGCTCACCCGGGCCTTCTACGACGGGTGGCTGCTCAACGCCACGAGGGTGGCAGGGTCGGCCCTCCTCGTGGCCGCCGTGTTGGGCTTCGCGCTTGCGCCGCGTCTCAGGGCGCTGGGACTCGGCCTCACGGCCGGCTACCTGGTGACGTCGCTGTCCTTCACCTGGCACACGATGACCCACGACTACTACCAGGTTCCGCTGCTGTTGATCGTCGCGCTCGGCCTGGCCGGCTTCGTCTCTGCCGCGGAGCGCATGGCCAGCGGAAAGACGCTGGCGGTGGGGATCGCGATGCTGGCGAGCGTCACGGCGAGCATCGTCCTGATGCACCTGCCCGCGCCACCGGAGGCTGCGTCCACCTCCGGAGCCCTGCTACGGCACGATGCGCCGATCTTCGCGGCGCTGGCCCGGCGCATCGGGCCCGGGGAGCCAATCCTGGCCTACTCCTACAACTACGGCTTCCCGCTCATGTACTACTCGCATCTCGTGGTCAGCTCCTGGCCGACAGCGGGGGACCTGCGGCTCGAGGCGGCGCAGGGGATCAGCGAGCCAGCCGCGCAGCGCCTGGCAGGCGCCAGGGCCGCCGGCATCCGCTACTTCGTCATCACCGACGGCATCTCGGGCGGCAGTGGCGTTCGCTCGTTCCTCGATTCGCGCGCCGCGTTGGATTGTTCCGGGGACGGCGTGTGGGTCTACGACCTCGACGCAGCTGCGGGAAGCCTCGGCGACGCCCCCGGTCCGTGCCGGCCGGGGTAATGTCGGGCGTCAGACGTGGTTGATCTCCACCCGGTCGCCGCAGTTGGGGCAGCAGAGCAGCAGCAGCTTGGGATCCTGGGCGAGGACCCCGGCCTGTCGGTGACGGCCATGCTCGCGTCGGGCGTGATCGCCACGGCAATCGGTGGCTTCCTGTTCATCCAGCCTGGATCTGGTCTCAGCGCGCCTACCGACGCGGCCGTCCGGGCACCGGCGTGGCGATCGCCATTGCCGGCGGGCTCATGGCCGTTCTGGCGGCGGGCGCCCTCGCCGCCACGGTCGTCCTGGTGCTGCTCTTCTACGTCGGGTAGGCGATCGGCGATTTCGCCGAACTGGTGCGCCGGTTCACGCTCGAACGCCGGCGGCTCACGCTCGTGCCGCGCGCCCGACCGGCCCGGTGGCCAGCCGGGGAAGGGCAGGCGGCCCTGCCGAGTCCAAGCCGCCGGACCACTGCGCTACCATGCGGCCCGAGCCCCCATCGTCTAGAGGCCTAGGACGCCACCCTTTCAAGGTGGAGATCACCGGTTCGAATCCGGTTGGGGGCACCATCCTTCCTTGGCTGCAGTGCGGCTGTTTGCGGCCGTGTGTCGGGCAGGATCAAGGGCGCTCAATCGGCCGCCTGGCAGTGCCCCCCGAACTTCGTCGGGCGCGACGGACTCGCATCCGTCGATGCACGTCATGGAGTCGAACTTGGTTAAGCGATGCTCTTGGAAGAAGCCGATGGAGCGGGCACCGGGTCCAATGGAACACGCGAATCGCGCCTCCGAGAGATCGGCGCGCTCCAGGTCGTTGTTCTCGCGAGTGTGCGAATGCCCGAGCATGCATCCGTCCGGCAAGGTGGGATCTAGCCCGGCTTGCGCGGATGTCCTAGAGGTCCTCGAGTCAGCGGCTGACGATCTCCCCGCGGAAGGCGAGGCTGCCCCCTGCCAAGAAGAGCAGACCCAGGATCAGTGCGAGGTTGATTGCCGGCGACCCGGTCGCCGTGTCAGACAGGGTGACGCTCGATCCGGCACTGACGTTGATCGCTCGACTCTGGGTCAACCCCTCATCAGCCGCATCGACCCCGGTGACCATGATGTCGTGCGCTCCGAGCGTGGCGCCCACCGGCACAGTCACGCTGGCCGAGACGCTGCCCTCTGCATCTGCCGACACGGTGGCAAGCAGACTTAGCTCGCCGTCGATCCAGATCTCCACGTCGCCGCCGGGAGCATAACCCGTTGCTGTCACCAAGAGCGACTGGCCCCGAGAGCGTTCGTCGTTATCAAGATGCATGGTCGGAGAGACGGTCGGCACGGCGGTCGGGATGGGTGTCGGCACGGCGGTCGGGATGGGTGTCGGCACGGCGGTCGGGATGGGTGTCGGCACGGCGGTCGGCACGGCGGTCGGCACGGCGGTCGGGACGGCGGTCGGGATGGGTGTCGGGACGGCGGTCGGGATGGGTGTCGGGACGGCGGTCGGCACGGCGGTCGGCGTCGGGATCGGTGTCGGCGTCGGGACGGCGGTCGGCACGGCGGTCGGCGTCGGGATCGGTGTCGGCGTCGGGACGGCGGTCGGCACGGCGGTCGGCGTCGGGATCGGTGTCGGCGTCGGGACGGCGGTCGGCACGGCGGTCGGCGTCGGGATCGGTGTCGGCGTCGGGATCGGGGCCGCGCAGGTCGACACGTCGATGGTGTCGTTGTCCAGCGTGACCGCGCCGTCGCGGGCCAAGGCACGACCGGTGATCGTGACGCTGCCGCCAACGGTGATGGCGGTCTGGGCCATGATCGTCCCCATCATCGTGGAACTCGCGCCGAGGGTCGCTGAGCTGCCGACCTGCCAGAAGACATTGCAGGCGCTGGCGCCGTTAGTGAGTACCACCGAACTGGACGCAGCAGTGTTGAGGGCAGCCGTCGCTTGGAAGACCCACACTGACGTTGGGTCATCCTGGCCATCAAGGGTCAGCGTGCCAGTGAGATCCATGGCTCCCACGACGTTATAGACGCCACCAACAAGGGTCAGACCCGCGAGGGTCGCGTGAGCGGCGTCCGGCGTCAGAGCAGCTGCCTGGGCGTATGCGGCGTCGAGATCGAGTTTGGCCTGCTGGGCAACGGCATCGGGGTAGAGATAAGTGCTCCCGCTCACGACCGGGGAACCGGTCACGGCGGTGCCCGGAGAGACTCCCAGGTCGCCGGTGATGTTCGTTACCCCGGTGTTGGTCACGGTGGTCCCCGCCAGGACACCAAAGGGCGCTGCGCTGAGCATGGTCGGCGCACCGGTGGCGGCCGAGGTGAAGGGAGCGAGCGCGAGGACCAAGGCGGCAGACACGACGATGACGGTGAACAGGCCTGATCGGCGGCTGAAGGGGAGGCGAAAAACCATTTGAGGGCGGGATCCTTCTGGCCATGCCGGGCCAGAGATTCCAACCCGTGGGCGCTGTACATGACCATTGCCGTTTTGAGGGAAGAGTCAATGAGACATTCGGCCATCCAGGGCAACACGGAGATGGGTTGGGGCCCGCGTCGCCGCGTCGGCAAGTGTCTCCGAAGGGGTTACGAGGTGTCGTCGGGTACGGAACCCGGAGGTCACCTCTCGGGCTCGCCGTTCGTGTGGCCGCAGGCAGCCTCGGCTTCCGCAGCGTGACACTCCGTCACCAGGACGTGCATGGTGCCCGTTGCGGCCCGACTGTCGATCCGGCGGCGCTCATCATCCGGGGAGGAGCAGTCTGGCGAGGGCATCGGCCAACCACGACTCATATTCGTCAGGCGACCAGCCGTGCACGACGACGAGCTGTTCGTAGGTCCCCGCCATTGACATCGCGTCCAGGAGCGCCTCGATCCGGCGAGGGTCGCGCGAGGCGAGCACCCCGACACGTTCCGCCAACTGGCGGATTCCGTGCCGCCGCGACGCGAGCGCGGCATCGACATCGACCCGGATGGCCGGATCCGCCGCCGCCGCCTTCGCCATGGCGCCGACGAGATCGTGCCCAGCCTCCCATCGGAGCCGCATCGAGCGGGCGAACGAGCGGAGGGCAGCTTCCGGCGCGTCCGACGCCAGCGCCTCCCGGTAGGCGGCACTCGCAGCTTGGTCCTCGACCACCGAGTCGCGCAGGGCGCGCAGGATCGCGGCCTTGCTTCCAAAGATCGCGTAGACGGTCTGAACCGCGACCTCGGCCCCCTCGGCCACCTGCTGCAGGGTCGTTGCGGCGTAGCCCGCGTCGGCGAAGCGTCGTCGTGCCGCTCCCAGGATGCGCTGCCTCGTCTCCTCGGCGCGCCGCGCACGGAGGGTTCCGGCGCGGCTCTTGACTTCCCTCATCTCGCTAGAGTACAACTCTATCAATAGAGCCTTACTCTACTGACTTTGCACTGAAGAGGCGCGACGTGACGACAGACCAGCAGACGCAGCAGCGAAACATGGCGGTGGCGCGGCGCCTCATCGAGGAGGGGTTCAGCGAGGGGAATCTCGACGTGTGCGACGAGCTCGTCGCGCCCGACGCAGTCGAGCACCAGCGCGGCCTGAAGCCGGGGAGCGCGGGGGTGAAGGAAACCATCCAGACACTGCACACCTGGTTCAGCGGATTCCGGCTCGCGATCGACGATCTGGTGGCGCAGGAGGATCGAGTCTGGATCCGGGCGACCGGCAGCGGCGTCAACACGGGAAGGGTGTTCGGGCGGCCTGCGACCGGAGGCTCCTTCTCGATCACCGTGTTCGACCAGATGCGCTTCGCCGGCGGGGTAATGGTCGAGCACTGGGGGGTCCCCGACCAGCTCGGCATCCTCACGCAGCTGGGACTCTTCGGGCGACCCGACGCTCCTGCCCCCGATGCCGCGGCCGGCAAGGTTCGGCACGAGGTAACGGCGGTCGGCTAGGGACGGTGCCGGCGGCACCGGCCAGCGTCAGATGTGGTTGATCTCCACGCGGTCGCCGCAGTCGGGGCAGTAGAGCATCAGCAGCTTCGGGTCCTCCGGCAGCGGACGCCACGAGTAGACCATCGCCTCGCCGATCCGCTCGCCGCAGCGCGGGCACTCGGAGCCGTTCTCCAGCCACTGGTCGCGCGGCACGTTCTGGCGGCCCATCAGGCGGTCGCATCCTGCGGACCGGCATCCTGGACCTCGGACGCGCCCGCGTTGGCATCGCCGATGGGCACCGGTCGGGACGGCATGGCAGGCCGTACCGGGGGTGGCGGGGCCCATCCGGGCTTTCCGACCGGACTCGTCCGCGAGGGAGGCTCGTCGCCCTGCCCGGCGGCGGTGGCGATCGCGCGCCGCGTCTCCTCGGTCCGCCCCGGGTCCGCCAGGAGCGGGTACGAGCGGGCCGCGTACCCGGGCCAGAGCCCGACGCTGCCGTCGCGAATCATGACCATCGGCTTGCTGAAGGCACCGGTCACGTCCCGCACGCTGCGATCGAGGACCTCGTAGTCGCGCCCGGTCACCTCGCGCAGGGCGGGCTGCAGCGTCTCCACCAGGAACCGGGTATCGGGGTTGCGCTCCAGCGCCAGGTCGAGCGCGGCCAGCACGTCCTCATCGGTCAGGTTGCGAGGCAGCGGGCGGCTGATGGAGGCCATGCGGGGGTCCCGCGACGGCCCGCGAAAGGTGCGGATCATCGACTTGATCATCGGGTCGCGATTGTAGCGCCGGGCGCACCGGGCGTCCGGGGTCGGTGGCCGCTGAGGGGAATCGGCTTCGCGGTTGCTATACTTCAGACCCCGTGAGAATGGCACCGGTCCGGGAATCACGCTGGGGCAATCGGCCCTGACAGCGAACCCGGGCGACGAAGCCGCGTTCCGCAACAGGAGAACCCATATCACCGTGCGCGTCAGAAAGGCCGTCCTGCCCGCGGCCGGATTCGGTACCCGCTTCCTGCCCGCCACGAAGGCGATCGCCAAAGAGGTGATGCCGCTGGTCGACCGGCCGATCATCCAGTACGCGGTCGAAGAGGCGATCGCGTCAGGGATCGAGCAGATCATCATCGTCATCAGCTCGTCGAGGTCGGCGATCGAGGATCACTTCGACTCGAATCCGAACCTCGAGCGCTGGCTCGAGGAGCGCGGCGACATCGAGATGCTGCGCCAGGTGCGCCGCATCAGCGAGTTCGGCCACATCGCCTACGTCCATCAGAAGGAGCAGCTCGGCCTGGGCCACGCGGTCCTGATGGCCAAGGAGCTCGTCGGCGAGGAGCCGTTCGCCGTCCTGCTCTCCGACGACGTGATGCTGAACCCCGGCGGCCAGCCGGTGACCCAGCAGCTGATCGACCAGTACGTCGCGCATCGCGGCAGCGTGATCGCGCTGCAGCACGTCGCGCGCGAGGACGTCTCGCGCTACGGGATCGTGCGACCGACGCACGCGGAGGGTCGCCTCGTCGAGATCGGCGACATCATCGAAAAGCCGTCGGTCGAGGAGGCGCCGTCGGAGCTGGGCGTCCTGGGCCGCTACGTCCTCACCCCCAAGATCTTCGACCTTCTGGAGACGACTCCGCGGGGCGCCGGTGGCGAGATCCAGCTCACCGACGCGATCAAGGCGCTCATGCAGGAGCAGCCGGTCTTCGGCTACCAGTTCGACGGCGAGCGTCACGACGCCGGCACACGCCTCGGCTGGCTCAAGGCGAACGTGGCGATTGGGCTACAGTCCGATGACGCGGACGAGTTCCGGGCGTACGTCCGGAGCCTCGACCTGCGAGACTGACCGCGGCACACTTGGGCCGGCCTGGGCGTCAGTGGACGTGAGGCGCGCACGGAGGTCACACGCGTGGAGATGATCGGGCGGCTCATCAACGGCCGATACCGGCTCATCGCCCCGCTCGGCGAGGGCGGCATGGCGACGATCTGGCGCGCCGTCGACGAGCAGCTCGACCGCGAGGTGGCCGTCAAGCTGCTGCGCAGCCAGTTCGGGACCGATCCCGGCTTCACCGCTCGCTTCAAGCAGGAGGCGCGCTCCGCCGGTTCGCTCTCGCATCCCAACATCGTGCCGGTCTACGACTACGGGACCGATGGCGACGACGGGACGCAGTTCATCGTGATGCAGCTGGTCGAGGGCGACGACCTGGCCTCCATCCTCCGCGAGCGCGGGACACTCGAGACCGATGACGCGGTCCAGATCGCCATCGGCGTGGCCTCGGCCCTGGAGGCCGCGCATCGGCGCGGCATCGTCCATCGCGACGTGAAGCCGGGGAACATCCTGATCACCGACGAAGACGACGTGAAGGTGACCGACTTCGGTATCGCCCGAGCGGTCTCCGAGGCATCCATGACAGTGACCGGCACCACGCTCGGCTCGGTCCACTACTTCAGCCCCGAGCAGGCGCGCGGGGACGAGGTGACGGGCGCCTCCGACGTCTACGCACTCGGCATCGTGCTGTACGAGATGCTGTCCGGTCGCCGCCCGTTCGAGGGTGACTCGGCGGCCGGGGTGGCCCTCAAGCGACTCAACGAGGATCCCCAGCCGCCATCGGCTTACCGGCCGGTGCCGTCCGGCCTCTCCGCTATCGTCATGCGCGCCCTCGAGCGCGACCCTGCCCGCCGCTTTCCCGATGCAGGCTCCTTCGCCGAGGCGCTGCGCGTCTGGCGCAAGGATCCATCGTCCGGGGCCGCGGCGGCCGGCATGGCAGCCGCCGGATCAGCTGCGGCTCCGCGCGGTGGGGCGCCCCTCCCGCCGTCGGGCGAGCCCACCGTCTACGTGCCGCCGCCCGTGGCGCGCCCATCGGACCGCGCGCCGGCCGCGGCCGTCAACGTCAACACGCCACGTCGGCCGCCGCCGCCCGCGCGTCCCGCCCGGCAGGAGGGCCAGCCCTGGTGGATCTGGCTGCTCGTGCTGCTCGCGATCATCCTGCTGGGCGCGATCGGCTTCCTCGGCGCCCAGATCCTGGGCGGGCTCGGCCCGGGCCAGAGCAGCGCGACCCCCTCGGCCTCGCAGTTCGAGCTCCCCGACTGGCACGACAAGCCGGTCGCGCAGGTGCGCAGCGAGGCGGACGACATGGGCCTGGTCATCGGTTCCACCGACGACGAGCCGTCCGATGAGGTCGAGGACGGTCGCATCATCCGGACCGATCCTCCCGCTGGTGAGCTCGTCAGCCGGGGCGACACCGTCGACCTGGTGGTCAGCAGCGGCGCCGAGTCGGTGGATGTCCCGCGACTCATCGGCCAGACGGAGGACCAGGCGGCGCAGACGCTGCAGAACGCCGACCTCGACCTGGGCCAGGTCACGCGCGAGTTCAGCTCCGACCAGCCCGACGGGCGCGTGATCCGCAGCGATCCGCCGCAGGGCGTGGCCGTGAAGCCCGGCTCGCAGGTCGACATCGTGGTGTCGAGGGGCCCGACCCCGTCGCCGTCGCCGTCGCCCACGCCGGAGCCGACCGCCACGCCGACGCCGGTACCAACCCCCGTCCCGACGCCGACGCCCACGCTTCCGCCACCACCCACCCCGACTCCAACAGCGGCGCCCTAGACCGACCCAGGTGGACGAGGCCTCCATCGGTCGCCGCCCGGACGCGCGGACACGATTGCGGAGCAATTACCGGGTTGGTGCTAGCATCGGCGCCTGATCCCAACCCCTCGACTGGAGGATCCCACGCCAACATGACAGCCCCGATGACGGTCGACGAGTCGACGTTCGAGGCGCAGGTGCTGAGCTCCGACAAGCCCGTCCTGGTCGACTTCTGGGCGCCGTGGTGCGGGCCGTGCCGGCTCGTCTCCCCGGTGGTCGAGTCGCTCGGCGATGCGCACGCGGACAAGCTCAGCGTGGCGAAGCTCAACACCGACGAGAACCAGCAGATCGCGATGCGCTACAGCATCTTCAGCATCCCGACCCTGATCCTCTTCAAGGATGGCCACGAGGCCGCGCGCCTGGTCGGCTACATGCCCCAGGAAGCGCTCGAGGCGCGCCTCGCCGATTTCCTCTCCTAGCGGACGTCTGCCCAGCCCAACGAACCGGCATGGCCGGCAGCCACTCGGCCGGCCATTGTTGCATGCCAGCGGCTACACTCCCGGTGAGAGGGAGGTTCCCTGGGTTTGATCATCAAGACCGAACGCCGTTCCGGAGGCGATCGCCGCCAGGTCGGCGACCCCTTCGCACCGGACCGACGCCAGAACGACCGCCGCACCATGTGCTGGGAGGTCGAGAACTGCTCGCTCACGATCCGCTACCGCTGCCCGGCGTTCATCCTGCGCCGGCCGTGCTGGGAGCTGTGGGCCGTCGACGGGATGGGTCCGGCGCGCGCCTGCTGCCACAACGAGATCGACTGCGAGCCGGGGCGCTGCGTGATCGCCGAGAAGCGGTTCGCGGATGCGCCGGAGCCGGTCGCCGTGCACGTCGGCCGGCGTGGCGTCCCGCTGGGCTACTCGCGTCCGCGCCGCCACTCGTGCCCGAACTTCTTCCTGACGCATGGCGCCAAGGGCCGCGTACCGGTCGAGGCGCCTCAGATGCTGCGCACCTTCATGAAGCAGGAGGGCGTGGTCTCCCGCTGCCAGGCGCGCGCCGGCGTCCACCTCGATTCGAGCTACGTGACCGACCTGTGCCTGACGGGCCAGTTCCACGACTGCGTCTTCTACGACGACGAGGACGCCTGACCCAGCGCGACCCGTGAGCGGGTCGCTGGCCTATCCAGACGCGGTCCGTGCACTGCAGTCGCGCGGTCGGTTCGGTATGCGGCTGGGACTGGAGCGAATCGAGGCGATCCTCGCCGCGCTCGACCACCCCCAGCGCGCCCTACGCGGAGCTTTGGTGGGCGGGACGAACGGCAAGGGCAGCGTGGTGGCCCTGGCACGCTCGGCGCTCAACGCGGCCGGCATCCGAGTCGGCACCATGCCCAAGCCGCACCTCGTCAGCTACCGGGAGCGGATCGCGCTGGACGGCCTGCCCATCTCCGAGCGTGGGTTCGCCGATGCCGTGGCCCGCGTCCTGCCCGCGGTCGAGGCCGTGGCGTCTCGCCTCGGCAACCCCACGGAGTTCGAGGTGCTCACGGCCGTGGCCTTCGCCGAGCTCGCCCGGGAGCAGGTCGAGGTGGCGCTGGTCGAGGTCGGCCTGGGCGGCCGCCTCGACGCGACCAACGTCCTGGATCCCGGTGTCGCGGTCATCACCAACGTGGCGCTCGACCACGAGCGCTACCTGGGCCACACGCTGGCCGCGATCGGCACCGAGAAGGCCGCCATCGTCAAGCCCGGTGACCTCGCGGTGACCGGCGCGCGCGGACGGGGCGTGCGGCCGATCCTGGACCGATGCGCCGCGCTGGACGTGCCGCTGCGACGTGTCGGCCCCCGGCAGCCATACCGATGGCGCCTGCTCCACGCCGGCTGGGAAGGCCTGAGCCTGGACCTGCGTGGCGGCGAGCGCGAGCTGCGCGACCTGCGGGTGGGGCTGCTGGGACCGCACCAGGCCGAGAACGCGGCGGTCGCCCTCGCCACGCTGGACGCGCTGCGCGATGACGGAGCGCGGCGGCAGGCGCCGCTGCCGGTGCTCGACGATGATGCCGTTCGGCGCGGCTTCGCGGCCGCCACCTGGCCCGGCCGCCTGGAACGGATCGAGCACCCGACGTTCGGTCGTGTCCTGCTCGACGGCGCGCACAATCCCGCGGGAGCGCGCGCACTCGCCGCCGCGCTGCGGACGCTGGGGGTCACCGAGCCACCGCTCGTCTTCGGGGCGATGCGCGACAAGCGCGTCTCCGTGCTGCTGCGCGCGCTGGCACCCCTGCGACCGAGGCCCATCTTCACGACCGTCGACGATCCCAACGCCATGTCGCCGCAGATGCTCCTGGCCAAATGGCGAGGCATCGGCGGTGAATCTGGCCGGGTCGCCCGCGATCCGGCGCATGCGATGGCACTGGCGGCGGACCTCCGCATGGGAGGTGAGCAGCCCGTGGTGGTGGCGGGGTCGCTCTACCTGGTGGGAGCCATCCGTGGGATGCTGCTCCCCGTGAGGAGCGACGCGTGACGGAGCTGCACTGGGGCGAGCGAACCTACGTGATGGGGATCATCAACCTGACGCCCGACTCCTTCAGCGGGGACGGGCTTGCCCCGCCGGGAGCCGCCGTCGACGACGTGGTGGCCGCCGCCGTGCAGCAGGCGGAGGCCTTCCTGGCGGCCGGCGCCGACATCCTCGACGTTGGAGCGGAATCGACCCGGCCCGCGCAGTTCTACGGCGAGCACCCGCGGCCCACGCCGGACGCCGAGGCGGCGTTGGCGGTTCCCGTGGTGCACGCCCTGCGCGAGGCGGCGCCGGGCGCGCTGGTCAGCATCGACACCTCGCGGAGCAGCGTGGCGCGCGAGGCGTTGGCAGCGGGCGCTGCGATCGTCAACGACGTGTGGGGCGGGCGAGCGGATCCGGCCACCGTGACGGCGGCCGCTGCGGCAGGGGCGTACCTGGTGCTGATGCACAACCGGGAGCGGGCGGAGAACGCGGGGAGCTCCTTCGATGGAGTGGTTGCCTGGCTTCGCGAGGCGGTCGCGCGGGCGATCGACGCCGGCATGGCCCAGGAGCGGCTGATCGTGGACCCCGGCATCGGCTTCGGGAAGACGCCGGAGCAGTCGGTCGAGCTGCTGCATCGGCTGGGCGAGCTGAAGTCCGCACTGGGCGGTCTGCCGGTGCTCGTGGGGACCTCGCGCAAGCGGTTCATCGGCGAGCTGCTCGGCGGCGCTCCGCCCGACCAGCGGCTCGAGGGAACGGCGGCAACGGTGGCGCTCGCGATCGCGCAGGGGGCCGATATCGTGCGCGTGCACGACGTGGACGCGATGGTCCGCACCGCGCGCGTCGCCGACGCCATCGTTCGGTGGCACGCGTGACCGATCGCATCTCGCTGCGCGGCATGCGGTTCCTGGGGCGTCACGGCGTGTCGCTCGAGGAGCGCCTCGAGCCGCAGCCGATCGAGGTCGACGTGGAGCTGCTCCTCGACCTCTCACGGCCCGCTACGACCGACGAGCTGGCCGACACCGTCGACTACGCCGAGATCTTCTCGACCGTCGCAGCGATCGTCGAGCGGCAATCGTTTCGGCTGCTCGAGGCGCTCGCCGGCGCCATCGCCGACGCCGTGGCGGCCGCCTGCGAGGGAGCCTCGCTGGAGATCCGGGTCCGCAAGCCGAAGGCCCCGCTGCCCGGGGCCTTCGAATCGGTCGAGGTGGCGCTCCGGCGCTCCGCGCGGGAGACGCCGGGGAGCGGCTAGTTCTGCGCGGGCAGGACGCCCAGTGTGACCTCGATCTCCATCTGCCGGCCGGAGCGCAGGATCGTCAGCGTGACGGCATCGCCCGGCGCGTGCATCAGCATCGCCTCCGACAGGTCCTGGTCTGCGGTGACCGGCACGCCGTCGATGGTGGTGACGATGTCGCCCGACCTCAGGCCCGCCTTCTCAGCCGGGCTGTTCGGGAAGACCGCCGGCACGTCGTTGCTCGTGGAGCTGATCAGCGCGCCATGGTCGACGTCGAGGTTCTGCTCGCTGGCGAGCTGCTTGGTGATCAGCGTGTAGTAGACGCCGATCCACGGTCGCTCGAGCTGCTTCCCGTCGAGGGCCTCGCGCATGATCGGCTTGGCGATGTCGATCGGGATGGCGAAGCCGATGCCCTGCGCGTCCTGGTTCACGGCGGTGTTGATGCCGATCACCTGCCCGGCGCTGTCGAGCAGCGGGCCGCCCGAGTTGCCGGGGTTGATGGCCGCATCGGTCTGGATCAGGTTGTTGAGCTGCTCGGAGCTGGTCTGGCTGCTGTTGCCGGCCACGATCTGGCGCCCGAGACCCGAGACGACGCCCGTCGTCACCGTGTTCTCGAACTCCCCGAGCGGGTTGCCGATGGCGATGGCCAGCTGGCCGAGCTTGAGTGCGCTGCTGTCGCCGAGCGGGATGGTGGGCAGCCCGGTCGCGTCGACCTTGACGATGGCAAGGTCGGTGAGGGTGTCCACGCCGTACACCGTCCCGGGCAGCTGGGACGTGTCGTTGAAGAGCACCGTGAGCTGGGTGGCCCCCTCGACCACGTGGCGGTTTGTCAGGATCCAGCCGTTCGAGTCGAAGATGAATCCCGAGCCGATGCCGCTCTGGCCACCGAAGACGCCGTTGCTGGTCGAGGCGATCTTGACGACGCCCGGCATCGCCTTGGATGCCGCGGTGATGACGGCCGACGACTCGTCGACGGTGACGCTGCTGACGTTCGTCCCGGTCGACGGCCGGCTGCCGGTGGCCGGAACGGCGCCGCCGGGGCCCATCAGGTTGGTGACCGCGGCGGCGGAGAGCCCGCCCGAGACGATTCCCGCCACGACGGCGAGCGCAACGATGGGGCCGGCGGTCGGACCGCGGCGATGAGGCGGCGGCGCAGCCGCGGGCGGCCGCGTGGACCAGGAGGCATCCGAGGCCCACGAACCCGGCCGAGCGGTATGGCTGGGCGGGGGTCCGTAGCGTCGTACCTCCACCGGCTGCGTCTCGTCGGCAGGGATTCGCGGGTTGGCGTCGTCTTCGGGGGTCACCGTGTCTCTTCCTGTTCTACGGGTGGTGTCCGCTCATGGTGCGGCATGGCTGTTGCGCGCAGCCCAGCGCTCGTGTGAAGTTTCATTGACCTTGCCCGCTCGCCGCCGCCTCGCGGCGCGGCAGCCGCGTCGTGAACGTCGCCCCCTCGCCCAGCACGCTGCTGACCGCGATGGTGCCCCCGTGCATCTCCGCGATCGAGCGCGCGATCGCCAGCCCCAGCCCACTGCCCGATGCGCGCGCCTCTCCGACGTTCGTGCCGCGGAAGAAGCGGTCGAAGACGAGCGGCAGGTCGGCTTCTGGGATGCCGGGACCGGAGTCGCGCACCTCGACGATCGCCTCGTCCGGCCGCCCCGCCAGCTCCGCCACCACCTCTCCGCCGCTGGGCGTGAACTTCAGGGCGTTCCCGACCAGGTTGGAGAGCAGCTGCACGATGCGTTCGCGGTCGAAGCTGAGCATGACGGGCTCTGCCGGCACCTCGAACCCGAGCGAGATGCCGCGCGCATCGGCCTGCTCGGCGTACGCTTCGACCACGGCCCGTACGGGATCGCGCAGGTCTCCCCAGTGCACGTCGAGCGGGAAGATGCCGGCGTCGATACGCGACAGGTCGAGCAGGTTGTTGCTCATCCATTCGAGCCGGTTGATCTGCTGGGTGGATCGATCCAGGAACTCCTGGCGCTGCTCGTCGCCGAGCTCCGTGTCGCGCTGCAGCTCGGTGAAGGTGCGGAGTGCGGCGATTGGCGTCCGCAGCTCGTGCGAGACGTCGGCCACGAACTCGCGCAGGCGGTCGCGATCGGCCTGCAGCAGGCGGACAGACTCGGAGAGCCGATCAGCCATCATGTTGAAGGAGGTGCCGAGCTCGTCGACCTCGACGATCTCGAAGCGGGGTGCCCTGGCCACCATGTCGCCCTGGGCGAAGATCCCGGTCACGCGCCGCAGCCGCGCCAGCGGGCCGGTCAGGCGCCGGGCGACGACGACGCCGACCAGCACCGAGACGGCCAGCGCGGCCAGCCCCGCGGCGATGAGCGTCCCATTCACCCGCGCCAGGGTCGCCTCGCGGTTGGTGAACACGTCGTTCACGGCGAAGGTGAGCGTGATCTGGCCGCCGTAGCCGTCCGGGATGGTGCCGTCCACACGCTGCTCCGGCACCTGTGAATCCACCTCGAACCCGTCGCGCTGCAGCTGCTCGGTGGTGGCCGGCCCGGGCAGCGCGTGTGCCGCCTGGGAGCCATCCTCGTAGTAGATGTCCACCGTGCCCTGCGCCAGGGAGTTCGCCGCGCGTTGGGCCGTGTCCTGCAGCAGCTGGGTGTTGCGCAGCTCCGGGACTCGCAGCAGGGTCCGATTCGTCAGGTCGAAGTTCTCCGCCAGGACCTGGACCAGGGCGCCGGTCGAGATGACGGCCGCGTTGGCCTTGCGCACCGCCTGCTCCCGGAAGTAGCCCGGCAGGCTCTGCGATAGCGCGATACCCGAGATCAGCAGGGCGATGACCACCACGCTGGCGGTGGCGATGACGAGCCGGACATTCAGCCGATGGATCAGAGAAGCGGCGCGGCGAACCGGATCCAGCAGCGACCTAGTCCTCGGCGAACGCATAGCCGACCCCTCTCACCGTCCGGATGTAGCGCGGCTGGGCGGGATCGGGCTCGATCTTCTCTCGAATGTGACTGACGTGGACGTTGATCGTCCGCTCATCGGCCTCCAGGGCCTCGTAGTCGCGGACCAGCTCGAGGAGCTGCGTGCGCGTGTAGACGCGTCCCGGGCGGGCGGCCAGGTGGCGCAGCAGGTCGAACTCGGTGGTCGTGAGGGCGATCCGCTCGCCGTCGCGCGTCACGCGCCGGCGCTCCAGGTCGATCACCAGCTCCCCGCGGCGGATCGTGCGTCCGGCCTGCGTGTCGGCGAGCTCACCGTATGCCCTGCGCAGAAGCGCCTTCACCCGGCTCGCGAGTTCGCGGACGCTGAACGGCTTGACGAGGTAGTCATCGGCGCCGATCTCCAGGCCGACCACCTTGTCGACCTCGTCGGCGCGCGCGGTGAGGAAGAGGATCGGCGCGCGCGTCTCGCGGCGCAGCTGGCGGCAGACCTCGAACCCGTCGATCCCCGGCAGGCGCACGTCGAGCACCACCAGGTCCGGTGCGATGTCCGAGAAGCCCGAGAGCGCTGCCTCGCCGGTGGGCACCACCGTCACCGCGTGGCCCTCGCGCTCGAGGGCCACCTGCACGCCGCGGGCAACGGCGGGTTCGTCCTCGACGATCATGATGTGGCTGGCCATCGGCTCACGATGATAGCCCGATCGGCCCGCCTTGCCCCGCGAGCCCCTCGCTGGTACCATCCGGCCTCGCGCAACAACGTGGCAAACCGCCGTCCGGCCATGCCCGGAACGCGCCCTTCGTAGAGGATCGGACCCACCTGATGGACTTGCAGATCGCCGTCGACGCGCGCACCGCGTCGGGCAAGCAGACCAAGCGCCTCCGCGCCGATGGCATCGTGCCCGGCGTCGTGTTCGGCAAGAAGGCGGGCTCCGTCCCGGTCCAGCTGGAGGCGAAGGCTTTCGAGGCCCTGTACCGCGACGCGGGCAGGACCACGATCTTCAAGATCTCCGTCGATGGCGGCCGTCCAACGAGCGTCGTGATCAAGAGCGTCCAGCGCAACCCGCTCACCGGGCGCGCCGTCCACGTCGACTTCTTCGCCCCGGACCTGACGCACGAGATGCAGGCGGATGTGCCGATCAACTTCGAGGGCATCGCGCCGGGCGTCGAGAGCAGCGGCGGATCGCTCTTCACCTCGCTCGACCACATCAAGGTCAAGGCGCTGCCGTCGGACATGCCGCACGAGTTCATCGTCGACGTCACGCCGCTCGTCGACCTGGACGCGGCCATCCTGGTTCGCGACCTCGTGGTCAGCGGCAACTTCACCATCCTCAACGAGGCCGATGAGCTCGTCGCCAAGGTGATGCCGCCGCGCGTCGAGGTCGAGCCGGAGACCGTCGCCGCCGAGGAGCTGGATGGCGAGGCCGGTGAGGCCGGCGCCGAGGGAGCGGAGGCTGCCGAGGGTGGCGAAGCCGGCGGCGAGGGCGAGGCTTCGGGCGAGACCGCGGAGAGCGGCGACTCGGCCTGATCCCGCTGCCGGTGCGCACCGCCGGCACATTAGCCTCGCGCACACGCTCGCGGCGGTGCTCATCGTCGAGATCCACGACGCCGCCCCTTCGGGGCTGAGCGGGTTGGGCTGGCTGCTCGGGCAGCTGGACGGACGCGGCGTATCCCGACCCGTCCGACAAGTCATGCGATCCTTGACCCCCTGGTCACCGAGGAGGATACTGCCGTACAGTTCCGCGGTACCGGGGGGAACGCGAGCCGGCCCGGGCTCTCGCGTGGGTCGGCTCGCCTGTGTCCGCACTGCGGCGACACCACTCGCCGCTCGTGACCGGCCGTCAGGCCTCCGCCGTCCGCTCCTCCTCTTCAAGTCTCTCGGCGGCCAACGCCACGAGCTCCTCGTGCGTCGCATCCGGCTTCTCCCGGCGCACCGCGGCCAGGACTTCATCGGTGTCGACCTCCGGCGTCTCCTCGATGTTGCGCAGGTTCACCGCGTAGTTGAAGAAGACGTTCAGCACGGCGAGGATCGGGATCCCGAACAGGGCGCCCCAGACGCCTGCTACCTGCGCCCCGATGAGGAGGCCGACGAGCACCAGGATCGGGTGGATCCCGAGCGCATCGCGCATCAGGCGCGGCTGCAGGTAGTTGACGAGGACGGTCTGCACCACCAGGAGCAGCGGCGCAACGATCCAGACGACATCCGGGTTGAAGATCAGGGTTGCGACGACCGGCGGCACGAGCGCCAGCGGCGGGCCGAAGAACGGGACCAGCATCACCAGGGTTGAGATCGCCACGATCAGGAAGCCATACGGCAGGTCGGCCGCGACGACGACCAGCATGGCCAGCAGGGCCTGCACCCCTGCGAGCAGCACCTGCGCCCTGAGGAAGGCCCCGAAGGCGGTGGAGACGCTGCGCTCCAGGATCAGGAACTCGTCGCGGTAGCGAGACGGAACTACCCGGCCGAGGCGCTCCATGATGCGTTCGCGATCGGCCACCATGTAGAGGCTCAGCACGATCACCAGCACGAGGGCACCGATGATGGTGACGGTCACGGACGGCACCTCGCCGATCGCGTCGCGCCCGATGCGCGTGGCCGTGTCCTCGACGTCTCGGTAGAGGCTGATCAGGTCCGGGTTGAATCGACCGAAGGCCAGGAAGTTCTGCCACTCCAGCAGCGTTCCCTCGATTCGTGCCCGGGTCAGCGGGAACTCCGCGGCCCACGAGGCGACGGAGGCGGTCGTCGCCGAGACGGCATAGAAGAGGACGAACGCGCTGATGAGCAGCGCCACCGCGTACACCACGCCCACGGCGACGCCCCGCGAGACGCGGCCGCGTCGCGCCACCCACTCCACCACCGGCGATAGCACGAAGGCGAGCAACCAGGCGAGGAAGAGGACCATGAAGATCTGCGCGAAGCCCGCGAAGGAGCGCAGCAGCAGTCCGGAGAGGGCCAGGGTCACGTAGATGGTGGCGACGACCAGGAAGGCCGAGCGCCACCACCGTTCGCGCCGCATCCGCGCCCCCCTGTCCGATTCAGCTCCGAGCACCCTCCGACCTCCAGCGAGCAAGCGGTTGCGTCCGATGCACGCCGCGTGCCGGGTCAGACCACCTTCCCGGGGTTAAGGATCTGGCGGGGGTCGAGCGCCGCCTTGATGGAGCGCATCACCGCCACCGCTTCCGCGCCACGCTGCAGCTCCAGGAAGGGGCGGCGCGCGGCACCGATGCCGTGCTCCCCGGTGACCGTGCCTCCCATCCCGATGGCCGCACGGTAGAGCTCCTCGCAGGCCGCCTGCACGCGATCGGCGGCAGCGTCGTCGTCGCGGTCCCAGACGAAGGTGGGGTGCAGGTTCCCGTCGCCGGCGTGGCCGAACGTGCCGCACTGGACGTCGTGGGCGGCGGAGATCCGCTCGATCGCCGCCAGGAGATCCGGCAGTCGCGAGCGAGGCGCGCCCACGTCCTCCATGCGCGCCACGCCCAGCCGCTCCATGGCCCGGAAGGCGAGGCGGCGCACCTGGCGCAGCCAGTCCGCCTCCATCGGATCGGCGGCGCGGACGACCTGCGTCGCTCCCGCGCTGCTGCACGCCGCCGCGGCGGCCCCCAGCTCGGCCTCGGCAGCGCTGCCGGGAAGGTCGGACTCCACCAGCAGCAGCGCGGCGGCCGATCGGTCCAGGCCCAGGTGGTGCCAATCGTCAACCGCGCCGATGGTGACGCGGTCCATCAGCTCCAGCGTGCATGGGCCCAGGCCCGCGGCCGTGATGGCGGCGACCGCCTCCCCAGCATCGGTCACCGCCGCGAAGAACGCGAGCAGGGTCGCCTTGGGCGGCGGTTGGGGGCGCAGCCGGAGCGTCGCCTCGGTCACCAGGCCCAGCGTCCCCTGCGATCCGATGAAGAGCTGGGTGAGCGAGTAGCCGGCCACGTCCTTCACGTTGCGGCCACCGGTGCGGATCACCCGGCCATCGGCCAGGACAACTTCCAGGGACAGGACGGCGTCTCGCGTCACGCCGTACTTCACGCAGCACAGCCCGCCGGCGTTGGTGCCGATGTTGCCGCCGATCGAGCACATCTCGTAGCTCGCCGGGTCCGGCGCGTAGAAGAGACCCTGCTTCGCGACCGCCTCCTTGAGCTCCGCGTTGATCACGCCTGGCTGCACGACCGCGACCAGGTTGGCGGGATCGATCTCCAGGATCCGGTTCATGCGGGTGAAGGCGACGGTCAGGGCACCCTCGATGCCCGCCGCACCGCCGGAGAGGCCACTCCCGGCGCCGCGCGGGACCACGGGCACGCCGTGCTCGGTGGCCAGCCGCATGATGGCGGCAACCTCGTCCGTGCGCACCGGCAGTGCCACGGCCAGCGGCAGTCCGGCGACGTAGTGCGCCGTTTCGTCGGATCGGTACGACTCGCGGTCGATCTCCTCGGTAAGCAGCTTCAGCCCTGGGAGGCTGCCGCGAAGGGCGGACAGGAAGGCAGACGCGGCATCCGTGGTGACCATCGGCTCATGTTGCCATGGCCGATACCGATTGGCGCCGGCGTCACGCGGACGGCTGCCCGTGCTGGTCGCGACGACCTACGGTGCCGCCTCCAGGGGACCGATCTCCTCGAGGGTGCGCGCGCCGGTCAGCGTCATGGTGATGTCAAGCTCCGCCAGGACGTAGCTCAGTACGGCCTGCACGCCCGCCGCACCGTCGACCGCCAGCCCGTAGATGAACGGCCGGCCGAGCAGCACCGCGCGCGCGCCGAGCGCCAGCGCCTTGTAGACGTCCGCCCCGGAGCGCACGCCGCTGTCGAAGAGGATCGGCACCCGGTCCCCCACCGCCCCCGCGATCGCCGGCAGGGCGTCGAGCGCGGCGGTCTCGCCGTCCACCTGGCGCCCACCGTGGTTCGAGACCACGATGCCGTCCATGCCGTGCTCGACGGCCAGCCGCGCGTCGTCCGGGTGCAGAATGCCTTTGAGGATGATGGGAAGCGAGGTCTGCTGGCGGGAGCCAGGCGAGGTCGGACCACGTCAGCGTGGGCCTGCCGAAGAGCTCCTGGAAGATTGCGACCGCAGCCCTCGGGAAGGGCGAGCGCAGGTTGGCCCAGAACCCGCCGGGGTGACTCCGGGCCTGCGAGACGAGGGTCCGGATGGCGCCCGGCGTGAGCTGACCCTGCGCCGCGGAGGCGCCCGCCGCGACCCGCTCACGGACGAGCTCCATGAAGGCCGGGTCGGAGGTGTACTGCGCGATCCCCAGCCCGCGGACGAACGGAGAGCTGCCCAGGTCCAGGTCGGTTGGGCGCCAGCCGAGCTGCTGCGTGTCCAGCGTCAGCACGATCGCCCGCGCGCCGATCGCCTCCGCTCGCCGGACGAAGGACGCGGCCAGCTCCTCGCTTCGGCTCCAGTAGAGCTGGTACCAGACGTCGGATGTGGAGAGGCGGCGTGCCGTCTCCTCCATGGGGTCCGAGCCCTGGCTCGAGATGATCATGGGCAGGCCGATGTCGTTCGCGCCTTGCGCCACCGCCAGGTCGGCGTGCCGGCGCACGAGGTCGCTCGCGCCAACGGGTGCCAGCAGCACGGGTGCCGGCAGCCTGCGGCCGAACAGCTCCACGCTCATGTCGCGCGTCGAGATGTCGCGCAGGAGGCGCGGCACGATGCGCCATCGATCGAAGGCGGCCCGGTTGGCCGCCGCGGAGCGCTGCTGGCCCGCCCAGCCGGTCACGTATGACCACGCCTCTCGGGACATGCGCAAGCGTGCGGCGGCTTCGAGCGCCTGGGGGAGCACCGGGACCTTCGGTCGGTGCCCGTACGCTCCGGCGCGGTAGATCTCGGACTGGATGCGCCGCCCGATCTGATCCATTCCGGTGGATGCTAGCAGCGGGCGCGTAGGAAACGAGTGGAGCCGAAGGTGGGATTCGAACCCACGACCGTCGGTTTACGAAACCGATGCTCTACCCCTGAGCTACTTCGGCCCGATGCAGCTGCGCGCGTCGCGCGGCCGAGGCGACCGCGAGTCTACCTCAGAACGGCTTGAACATCATCAGCCAGGCGATGACGAGCAGGCGGCGATGCCCATGACCAGCGACGGCATCGGCCTCCAGATGGACAGGATCGGATCCGCCGCATGCGATGAGCCGCCCGGGCCTCACCGCCGCTCCGGAGGTGCCCAGCCGTGGATCAGCTCGTCGTGGTAGCGCGGCGCGTCTCCACGTTCGACGTCGCGCGGAATCGGCGCCATCGGCACGCGGCCGCGCACGGCATCGGGGAAGTAGGCGCAGGCATCGGTCAGGGGACAGAGCCCGCAGATCGGCCTGGGTGCGCGGCAGGTGTCTCGACCGTGCCGAATCAGCTCGACGTGGAACGGATAGACCTCGTCCGGCTGGAGCACCTCCTCCAGGAGGTCGTGCGCCCGCTCCAGCGGCGTGCGCGGCGGCAGCATGCCCAGTCGCGAGGCGACCCGGTGCACGTGGGTGTCGACCGGCAGCGACGGCCGGCCGTAGTTGAAGAGCAGGATGATCGCTGCCGTCTTCCTGCCGATGCCGGGCAGCGCGACCAGCCAGTCACGCGCCTCGCGCAGGGGCCAGTCCGCCAGGAAGGAGAGGTCCCAGCCCCCTTCGGTGGCCGCGTGGACCTCCGCCAGCACGTGCTGGATGCGCGGCGCCTTGGTGGGCGCCAGGCCGCCCGGCCGGATGACGTCGGTCAACTCCTCCGTCGGCGCGGCCAGCACCTCCTCCCACGATGCATAGCGCGCTCGGAGCGCCGTGAAGGCACGGAAGGAGTTGGTGTCGGCGGTGTTCTGGGAGAGGATCGTCAGCACCAGCTCGCTGACGACGTCCAGGCGCGGTCCCGCCCAGGTCGGGTGGTCGTAGCGGTCGCCCAGCCGTTGGAGGGTGATCTCCGCCAGGTGGCGCCGCTTCCGTCGGTCGGCCGCGCGTTTCTGGGGGCTCGGCCCGCGGCGGCGACGTGAAGGCTCTGGCTTCGCCGCGTCAGCGGGAGCCATCGGCCAGCAACATCCCGGTCTCCAGCGTCCGCGCGACCCGCTCCCCTGCGTTGGTCAGGAGCCGCTCCGTGTCGGCCATCGACTCCTCGAGCGTCATGGGCCGATCACCGATCGGCTGCACCACGGCGAACGTGCCGGACGCGTCCAGGGCAGCGGCCCCCTGCCCCAGCATTCCGCACAGCAGGATCACCGCGGCGTTGCGCGTGCGGGCCAGCCTCGCCACGCCCATGGCTGCCTTGCCGGAGAGGGTCTGCTCGTCGGCACGGCCCTCGCCGGTGATCACCACGTCCGCGCGCTCGAGCGCCTCGGCGAGGCCAACCAGGTCGGCCACGACCTCGACGCCGGACCGGACCACCGCGCCGGTGAACCCGAGCAGTGCCGCGGTCGTCCCACCCGCCGCTCCGGCTCCCGGAAGATCGGCCACCAGCCGCCCCACCGCCGATTCGATGGCGTCGCCGAAGACCGCCAGCGCCGCATCCAGGGCCCGCACGGCCGCGTCGTCGCAGCCCTTCTGCGGCCCGTAGGTCGCGGCGGCGCCACGTGGCCCGCAGAGCGGGTTGGTCACGTCCGAGGCGACCGTGATCTGGACATGCTGCAGCCGCGGATCGAGCCCCGACACGTCGATCCGGGCCAGCTCGGCGAGTGGCCCGCCGCCCGGCGGTAGCCGCTCGCCGCGGCGATCGAGGAAGCTGGCCCCGAGCGCGGTCAGCATGCCCGTTCCGCCGTCGGTGGTGGCGCTGCCACCGAGCCCCAGCGTGATCGAGTCGACGCCGACGTCCAGCGCCGCGCGCAGCAGCTCGCCCGTGCCACGCGTCGAGGCGGAACGTGCGCTCTCTGGCGATCGCTCGGCCGGGGCCAGGTGCGCCAGTCCGGAGGCTGCCGCCATCTCCACGAAGGCTCCCTTCCCGTCGTCGAGCAGCAGCCAATCCGCCTCGACCGGACGGCCGAGCGGATCCACGGTCTCCAGCGTTCGCCGTTCGCAGCGCTCACCGAGCGCCGCGGCCAGGGCGGCGAGGGTGCCCTCGCCCCCATCGGCCATGGGGATGGCGTGCAGGCTGTCGTTGGGGCGGACGCTGCTCCAGCCGGCGGCGATGGCGTGCGCGACGCCCACCGAGTCGAGCGCGCCGCCGAAGGAATCGGGCGCAATGACGACGTCGAGTGATCGGCTCATGGCTCAAGGATAGGCCCCGGCGGCAGCGCACGACCCTGCGCACGGCAGACAGCTGCCCGATTCAGCGGGCAGATGACCTCCTCCGACCGCTCGAGGCGTCAGGACGCCGCCACATCGGGCAGGCGTGAACTTGAGCAGCCCCGTTCGGCATCGGTCACGCTCACGGGTGCCTCATGGATCGGCAGAACGACTCCCGGCGGGCGCCTTGGGTCCACTTCTGCCCCAGCGGCGGCATACCGGCTTGGCAGGGTTCGGAGTGGCCGTACGGTCAGCCCCGCTTCAGGGCCTTGCGCCGCTCCTGGTAGGCCGGGATGGTCCGGATCGGCGCCCGCACCTGATCGCCGATCTCGCGCACCTCCAGGCTGAAGCGGTCCGCCTCCTGGATGATCTGCTTCATGCCGCGGCCCATCTCCGTCTGGAGCTCGATCCGGTGCCGCGCCTCCAGCTTGCGGATGGCGGCCTGCAGGATCACGAAGGCCATCATCGACAGGTTACCCAGCGGCTGGTTGCGATGGATCCGCCGCTCGAGGTCGACCTGCCCCATGGCGGAGAGGCCGACGCTCTCGAGGATGTCGATCAGCAGGCCGGTCTCGACGGCGTAGCCGGTGAAGAACGGGACGGACTCGAGGATCCCGCGCCGCCCGGCGTACTCGCCGGAGAGCGGCTGGATCATCCCGGAGAGTTCCGGGTAGAACAGGTTGAGCAGTGGCCGGGCCATGAGCTCCGTCACTCGCCCACCGCCCTCCGAGATCAGCTTGTCGCCCTCCTTGATGGGGCGCTTGTAGAAGCCCTTGACGTACTGGATCCGCGGCTCGCGCAGCAGCGGACCCAGCAGGCCGTAGACGAATCGCGGCTGGATGTTGCTGATGTCGGTGTCGATCCAGCACACGATGTCGCCGTCCAGGACGTGGAGGCTCTTCCAGAGCGCCTCGCCCTTGCCAACGTGCGTGCCGACCTCCGGCAGGATGCGCGAGTGGGCCGTCACCGGAACCCCCAGCGACTCGGCGATCTCCACGGTGCGGTCACTCGAGTCGGAGTCGATCACGACCAGCTGGTCGATCAGCGGGTAGCGGTCCATCAGGCGGCCCTTGATGCGCTTGATGACCAGGCCGATCGTCTTCTCCTCGTTCAGCGCGGGGAGCCCGACGCTGATCGTCAGGTTCTGCTTCTCCTTGAGCTCGACCAGCCGCCGGATGTCGGCGAACTCGGAGGCATGGAACGTGTTCTCCGCGAACCAGCGGTCGACGACGTTCGGCAGTGAGCGGCTGGTCTCGACGTAGGCATCCGCCGCCGCGAGAGTTCCCTCCGCCGCCCGCAGCTCGTCGAAGGTCGAGGTCCCGAACTGCTGCTTGGTCTTGACCACGATCACGGTGGGCTTCGCCTTCGACGCCACCGCGTCGGCGACCGTTCCGAAGAGGAAGCGTCCGTCGGGGGTCGCGTTCGACGGATGGGCCGATGCGCCCATCAGGACCAGGTCGTGGTTTGCCGCCTCCTTGATGATGGCCGTGCGGACCGATGTCGCCTCCAGCAGGAGGCCGGTCACCCCGCGCTTTCCGGCATGCTCGGTCACGAAGCGGTCGAGCGCCTCCTGCTCGCGCTCGCGCGCCCGGTCGCCGATGCCCCTGGGCACCACGTGCAGCACCACCACCTTGGCGTTGAAGCGCTTGCCGAGGTCGCGCGCCAGGCGCATGGCCAGTTCCGCGTGGGGCCCGCCGCGGACGGGAACCAGGATCGACTTGATGGCTTCCACGCCGCGCTGCTTGACCACCGCGATGTCGCTCGGCGATTCGCGGACCACGGCATCGATCGTCGGCGAGAAGACCGCCTCCGCGTGCTCCGGACCCTTGCCCTCGGCCGCGGCCCGGGCGATCGCAGCTGGCGTGGGCGGACCGCCCCAGCCGAAGATGATGAGGTTCGAGTCCTCTTCCCCCACCGCCTCGATCACGCCGTCGGCGGCGCGACGACCGATGCGCACCATGGTGCGAATCTCGACGCCCTCCTCGTCGCCGAAGTCGAGGACGCGCTGCAATAGGCGGCGCGCCGTGCGTGCCTGCGTCGCCCCCTCGGAGAGCGAGACGCCCTCCGGCACCTCGACGATGCCGAGCGCGGTGATCTCGGTCGGGCGCCCATCGCTGATGCCGGCGCCGATCCGCACGAGGTCGCGCGCGGTCCGCGGGTTGGCGAGCGGCAGCAGGATCCGGTACGGACCACGGCGGCGGGAAGGCATCAGGCGCCCGCCTCCTCGCGCATCTCGCGCCATCGGTTGACAAGGTACGGCTTGAGCTCCTCGAACTCCCGCGCCTGCGCGTCGACGACGCGCTCTGCCTGGTCGGTGGTCATCTCCAGCGTCTCGGCGATGAAGCCGCCGGTCCGCCCGAAGTAGAGCGGCGTGAGGGCCGCGAGCAGGCGCTCGCGATCCCCGCCGGGCCGATGGAAGGCGACCAGCGTGTCGTAGAGGCAGCGGATCCACAGCTCGGCCGGGAAGTGGAAGTCGGCCGGGTTCTCGGTGATCTCCAGCGCCAGGACGCGCTCCAGCTGCTCCGGGCCGAGCATCTCCTCCCACACGTCGCGCTGGCTGTGACGCGCGTTCTCGAAGTTGTCGATCAGCTTGCCGTGGTTGACGTTGATCGCCTCCGGCGCGATGACGCGTTCGAAGCCGTACTCGGGGATGGCGTGCGAGCCGCGGACGCGGAGCCAGCGGTCCTCGTAGTGGCCGGCCAGCCGGAAGAGCGTGCCCACTACCTGCCGGAACATCGGTCCGAGGTCGGATGCCGGATCCTTGGCGTCGTGGATCTTCGCCCCGAGCCGGGTCTGGCAGACCGCGAAGCCTTCGTTGATGGCCGAGTGCGTCATCCAGACGTCGATGCCGAAGCGGGCGATCAGCTCGTCGAAGGTGTCCAGCTCCAGGTAGCGCTGGATCAGGTCGCCGCTGACTGCGAACTCACCGCCGATCGGCTGGCGGATGCGCGCACCGTAGAGCGTCCGCGTGAGCGGGTAGGCGATGTTGTTGGTGATGGTGCCGTCGTACTTGAAGCGTGAGTAGAGCGGCGCCACGAAGTCGTAGCCGCCCTTCAGGATGGGGCCCGCCAGCAGCTCGATCCACTCCGGGACGATGCTGCGCAGGTCGGAGTCGACCATCACGAAGGCCTTCACCTCCAGCTCGCGCGCGACCTCGAAGAGCGCGCGCACCGCCGTCCCCTTGCCGCTGATGCCCTGGTACGTGAAGCTGATCCGCTGCAGCTTGTGGCGCGGCGAGACGAGGATGATCTTCTCGATGTACTCGGGGCTCTCGGTGCTGACCGCCACCCGCGGCGTGTCGTCCGGCGAGCCGCCGTCACTGTTGACCAGGACCGGCTTGAGGTCGGGGAAGTACTGCACCATGCCGGCCTGGGAGGCGCGCACCACGTAGCCGATGGTTTCCGCGTTCCCGAAGCTGGGGATCCCGACCATGAGATCGGCGCTGCCGACCCGCCGTACCTCGGCGAGTCCGTTCTCGTCGAGTGCCGATGCCCCTGGTGTGGCCGGCTGCGTGGACGTCAGGTCGGGCCTCCTCCGGGCGTCGCTGGCCCAGCTCGATGGTGCTCAGGCTGTTGGTCAGAGTCGGGTGGCCAAGGGTAGCACGGCACCGCGGCTCCCCATCCGCCCCGGCGCGGCTACTCGTCCTGCGCCGACCCCCGCTCGTCGTGGATGCGGCTGGCCTTCTTCGGCCGTGCCCCGAAGAGGCGGCCCATCGTCGAAGGCACGCGGTGCTCGGCGGTGGAGATCTCCAGCCAGTCCTCGGCGATCTCGCCGGGCTGGTACCGGGAGTTGGCGTGCTTGGCGACGTAGTGCGTGAAGCCGTTCGCCCGCCAGGCGCCGAGCCAGTTGTGGATCGGGTTGCGGACCGCCGGCGAGACCCGGACCTGGGCGGTCTCCAGCACCACCGAGCTGAGCAGCCGCCTGCGCTCCAGGTAGGGGACGTCATGGAGCGGCTGCCCGTCGAGCTCAACGAGGTCCAGCGCCACGAACGCTCGCCGCTTCTCCGACTCCAGCGGATCGGGCAGCTCATCGCTGAGGCCCTCCTCCGCGATCGCCTCGGCCAGGTGCTGCGCCGCGCTGCCAGCGCCCAGGAACGGCATCGCCGTCCACATCCCATCGATCAGCGCCTGGTCGGCATCCACCGCCGGGCCGAGCACGTCGCCAGCCTCGGAGAACTCGGCGTCGGCCGGTTCGCCCGCCGAATCGAAGACGTGGACCGCGCCGTCGCGCACGTCGGCCATCAGCCGTTCCCCGCGCCAGGCGGGCTCGAAGAGCCACTCCACGCTGGCGATCACGGCGCTGGAGGGCGTTGGCAGCTGGGGCAGGCGCGATCGGTCATCGCTCATCAGCTCACCTTACCTACTCCCCGCGCGCCGGCTGCGTTCAGCCCTGGTGGTAGAGGTCGAGCTGCCCTTCCTCGACCGTCGCCCCCACCTGCTCCCGGATCTGCTCCCAGGCATCGAGGTCCCACTCGCCGACGAAGGTGATCGCCGTCCCCTCGCGACCCGCCCGGCCCGTTCGACCGATGCGATGCACGTAGGTGTCGGCGTCCTCGGGCAGGTCGTAGGAGAGGACGTAAGGGAGGTCGGTGATGTCAAGGCCGCGGCTGGCGACGTTCGTCGCCACCAGGAACTTGATCTTGCCGGCCTTGAAATCGGCGAGCGTGCGGGTGCGCTCCCGCTGGCTCATCCCGCCGTGGAGGGCGGCAACGTTCTGTCCGCGACGGTTGAGCGTGGCCGCCAATCGGTCCACCCCGATCTGGGTATGGCGGAAGACGAGCAGCCGGTCGAAGCCGAACTGGCGGGTCAGCTCTAGCAGCGCCTGCACCTTGTCCTGCTCGGCCACGAAGTAGACCAGCTGCCGCACCGTCTCGACCGTCTTGAGGTCGGGCCTGACCACGATATGCTCGGCGTCGCGATCCATGAAGCGGTCGCAGATGCGGAGGATGGCGTACGGCATGGTGGCGCTGAAGAGCGCCGTCTGGCGGCCACGCGGGCAGCGCGACAAGATCGTCTCCACGTCGACGATGAACCCCATGTCGAGCATGCGGTCCGCCTCGTCGAGGATCACCGTGCGGACCCGGTCGAGGCGCAGCTCGCCGCGGCGAATGAGGTCCAGCACGCGGCCCGGGGTGCCGACGACCACGGGCACACCCCGCTTCAGCGCGGTGACCTGGCGGTCCATGCTTGAGCCGCCGTAGATAGCGACGGCACTCACGTTGCGGAAGACGCCGATGCGACGGATCTCCTCGGTCACCTGCACGCAGAGCTCGCGGGTCGGCGTCAGCACCAGGGCCTGCACGTGCGTGCCGGATGTATCCACCTTCTCGACGATGGGGATGCCGAAGGCGGCCGTCTTGCCCGTGCCCGTCTGGGCCTGGCCGATGAGATCCTTCCCCTCCCGCAGAGGACCGATGGCTCGCGCCTGCACCTCGGTCGGCTCGGTGAAGCCCATCTTCTCGATCGCTCGGGCGAGGGTCGGTGGGAGCTCCATCTCGCCGAAGCGGTAGGTCTTCTGGGCCGCCAGGACGGCGGCGAGCAGCGGCGATTCGGCCTCGGTGGATTGGTCGGTGGCGGCCGGCGCGGCGGCGCGGCGCGATGGTGGGGTCGCCCGGCGACGCGCCGGACGCTGGTCAGTCTCTGGCAAACAACGCTCCGTTTCTCATGGCGGATCGTAGCACGGTGGACCCTGTTGACACCTTGCTGATACTGAGTCTCACCTCGGGTCGCCGACGGAAGCAGCACGGAGCCTGGATGGAACTCACCGCCTTTGCCGTCGCCTTCGCGGCGTTCGCGTCAGCATTTGTGGGGGGCGTCGTCGCGCTGCGCGCCGCTCGCTCGGTTGGCGTGATCATCGCCATCGGGGCCGGGATCCGGATCGGCGCCGCCTTCTTCGACCTCATTCCCGAGTCGATCGAGCACCTGGGCCACTCGATCGACCGGGCCATGGTCTTCACCGCCGTCGGCTTCCTTGCCTTCTACGCCATCGAGAAGCTGACCGCGCTGCACGTTGGCCACGAGGCGGCCGCCGAGATGGACCACGGGGAGGCGTCGCACCGGCACATCGGCGTCATCGGCGCGAGTGGCATGAGCGTGCACTCGTTCCTCGACGGGGTGGCGCTGGCGGCCGGGCTGGTGGTGGGCGGCGGGCTGGGTCTCGTAATCGCCACGGTGGTCGTCGTGCACCGCTTCAGTGACGGCATCGGCGTCGTCAGCTTCATGCTGGCCACGCACACCTCCATTCGCGAGACGTACTGGTGGGTCAGCATCGTCGCCATCGCCCCGGTGGCTGGCGTGGCGCTGGGCCTGCTGGTGCCCGTGGCTGACGAGGTGCTCGGGGGCATGCTCGCCATCTTCGCCGGCTTCTTCCTCTACATCGGTGCCGCGGAGCTGCTGCCCGAGGCGCACCGCAACGACCGCTCGCGCTGGATCGTCGTCGCCACGCTGGCCGGCGTCGTCGCCATCTACCTCTTCTCGCTCTTCGCTGCCGCGGTCGGAGCGCCGTGAGCGCCGGGGGGGTTGCCGGACGCCTGCACGACGCCGGCGAGCGCGTCACCCCACAGCGGCTCAACGTGGCGGCGGCGCTTGCCGCGTCGGGACGCCCACAGACCGCCGAGGAGCTCTGGCACCGGTTGCGCCGCGACGACCTCGAGATCGGCCGAGCGACCGTGTTCCGCAGCCTGGAGGCGCTGGTCGTGGCCGGCGTTGCCCGCCGCCTCGAGCTGGAGAACCACGTCTACGGCTACGTGGCCTGTGAACCGGGGCACCATCACCACCTCGCCTGCACCGCCTGCGGGCGGGTGATCGAGATCGACGAGAGCTACGTGCGCCCGGTCGTCGAGCGGGTGACGGCCGGCACCGGCTTTGCGATCGACGATGCGCGGATGGACTTCTACGGCCGCTGCGGCGACTGCCGGGGCTGACAGCCGGAGACCGGAGGCGGGAGTCAGGTCCGCCCGCGTGCCGCGGTGGCGACCTCCGGCTGCACCGATCCGTTGCCGTGCCCGGCGGCATCCAGGCTGACCCGTTCGGGATAGCCCGCTGGATGCGCCTCGCGCCAGGCCCAGGCGTCGGCCAGCATCTGCTCCAGCTTGCTGAACTGCGGCTGCCAGCCCAGCTCGCGCCGCGCGCGTCGGGAGCTGGCGACCAGGACCGGCGGATCTCCCACCCGTCGCTTCAACACCCGGGCGGGAATCGCGCGGCCGGTCACCTTGCGCGCCGCCTCGACCACCTCTCGCACGCTGAAGCCGGCCGCCGAGCCGAGGTTGTAGACCTCGAGCGACGGCTCGACCTCTGCCGTCGCCTCGAGGGCCAGCAGGTGCGCCGCGCCGAGGTCGCGAACGTGCACGAAGTCGCGAATGCAGGTGCCGTCGGGGGTGGAGTAGTCCTGGCCAAAGATCTGTACGTGCGTCGCCTCCCCCTCCGCGACGCGCAGGACCAGCGGGATGAGGTGCGTCTCCGGCTCGTGGTCCTCGCCGTTGCGCTGCGTGGCGCCCGCCACGTTGAAGTAGCGCAGGCTGATCGCCCGGAACCCGTGCGCCGCGGCGAACCAGCGCATCGCGCCCTCGAAGGCGAGCTTGGTGGCGCCGTAGGGATTGATCGGCTCGGTTCGATCGGCCTCAGCGATGGGGACGCGGCGCGGCTCGCCGTAGACCGCGGCGGTCGAGGAGTAGACCAGTCGACTGACGCCTGCGTCGCGCATCGCCTCGAGCATGGCGACGCCACCTGCCACGTTGTGCCGGTAGTAGAGGGCGGGATCCGCCATGCTCTGGCCGACCAGGGACTTGGCAGCGCAGTGCAGCACCGCGTCGATGCGCTCCTCGGTGAGGAGCGAGGCGAGGCGCGACCGGTCCTGGATGGAGCCGCGAACAAGGCGAACGGGCGAGATCACCGCACCGGCGTGACCGGTCGAGAGGTCGTCGAAGACGGTCACCTCGTGGCCGGCCTCGACGAACGACTCGACGCTCGTCGAGCCGACGTAGCCTGCCCCCCCAACCACCAGGATCCGCAACGCTCCCTCCTAGCCTGCCTGTGCTCCAACCCTGCGCGAGGCACCGTCCGCCACGCGCTCAGGCGTATCGTCGACCGCAGCCATGGCCGATGCGAGGTCGGCCGTGAGCTCGGCAGCGACCCGCGTGGCGCCCGCGGCGGCGGCCGCTCGCACGTCGGCGGGGCGGCGGAACTTGCCGGCCGCCTTGACCTCGACCCGCGGACCCACGCTGTCGCGCAGGATGCCCGCCTGCTGCACCGTTCGCCGCGGTCCGACCTGTCCGCTGGAGGTGACCACGTAGTCCGCGCCGGCGCGCTCGGCCAGGCGGCAGGCCCGGCGCAGGAGGTCGTCGCTGTTCGTCTCCGCCTGCACGATCACGCCCGCCACGGCCAGCGCCGAATGCGCCATGTCGACCACTGCCAGCATATCGTTGTAGACGACGTCGTCCTCACCGGAGGCAAGCGCACCGCCGTTCAGGACGAAGTCGATCTGGTTCGCTCCCTGCTCCAGCGCCTTGCTCGCCTCGAACGCCTTGACGGCCAGGATCTGTGCTCCGCTCGGGTACCCGACCACCGTCCCCAGGCGGACACGGGAACGACCGAGCGCGCGTTTCGCCGCCTTGACCATCCAGGGGTTCACGCAGACCGCTGCGCAGTCATGCTCGAGCGCCAACGCCACCGCCGCATCCAGCTCGGCGAGCGATGCGTTCGGCCGCGTCAGCCAATGCTCGAGGCGGGCGGCACGGCGCCCAGTGGCTGTCATCGCAGGCTGGAGACCTCCTGTCTTGGCCCCTTGGGCAGGGGCCGCGGGCACGACCCTCGGACCGCCGATTGTAGCAGCGGCCTAGTCCGGTCCCCCCACCACGCCAGGTTCTTCCCGTTGCGCCCGGTCACCGGGCGCCACCGTCGCCAGGCTGTGGCGCGCCCGTTCCAGGAGGAGGTCGCGCGCGTTCAGGCGCGGATCGTCGACCACCGTCTCGAGGAGCTCGGCCAGCAGCCGGCCGATTACCGGCCCCGGCTCCAATCCCAGTTCGGCAACCAGGTCGTTGCCGTCGATGGCGAGCTGCTGCGGCCCCAGCGGATCGGACGCCAGGGCTGCGCCCGCGCGCCGGCGCAGGTCGTCCAGGCCGCCCGGCGCTGGCTCCACCGTCCCGCTGGCGACGTTGTCGGCGCCACGCAGCGCGTAGAGGTCGTCGAGCAGGTCCGCCCCCACGCGCCGGACGAATCGGCGTACGGCAGCATCGGTCCATTCAGGCGTGTAGGCGAACATGTGGTGAGCGACCAGTCGTTCGACCCGGGCCGTCTCGGCACGTCCGAAGCGGAGGCGTCGCATCACGTTTCCCGCCAGCTGGACCCCCTCCCGTTCGTGCCCGATGAAGTGGCCGCCCGCCAGCGTCGTGGCCTTCCCCAGGTCGTGCAGCAGCCCTGCGAGGCGCAGGAGCGGATCGTCCCCCGGCAGGGCATCGGCCGTCCGCAGGGAGTGGTCGAGCGCGTCCCCCGGCAGGGCCTTGGCCTGTGGCACGCCGCGGAGCGCGGCCAGCTCCGGCAGGATCACGCCCAGCAGGCCATGCTCCTCCATCAGGGCCAGCGCGATCGAAGGTGGAGCGGCGCCGCCCATCATGCGCAGGAGCTCGCCCCGCACGCGCTCCCCGGAGAGTCCCGCCGCGCTGGAGGCGTGCCGGCGGATGGCGGCCGCCGTGGCCGGATCGAGCCGCAGGCCGAGGCGCGCGGCGAAGCGGACGGCTCGGACCATCCGCAGCGCGTCCTCGGCGATTCGCTCGTCCGGATCGCCAACGGCACGCAGGAGGCCGGTGGCCAGGTCGGCGGTCCCTCCGTACGGATCCACCAGCTGGCCGCGACCCGCGGCCAGGTCGCGCGGACGCCAGCCCATGGCGTTGATGGTGAAGTCTCGCCGCGAAAGGTCGTCCTCGAGCGAGCGGCCCCAGGAGACCGACCGTGGGCGGCGCCGGTCGAGGTACGGACCCTCGATGCGGTACGTCGTCACCTCGACCGGCGGCCCGAGCTCGCCGCCCTGCACCGACACCGTCCCGAACGGGTTCTCCCAGACGGAGTCCGGGAAGGTGGCTGTCACAACTTCCGGAGGCGCCGAGGTGGCGACGTCCCAATCCGTGGCGGATGCGCCCCGCACCGCGTCCCGGACGCCGCCGCCGACCAGCGCGGCCTCGTGCCCGGCCGCCAGCAGCCTGCCGAGGACCCAGGCAACCCGCGGCGGAAGGGCGATCAGCAGCTCGTCGCCGTCGCGCATCGTCCCGACGGCCAGGTGATCAGGACCCGCCGGCCCTGATCGGCTCCAGGAAGAGGTAGGCACGCCAGGCGTCGTTGCGGTCGTCGGAGAGGTAGGAACCGAACAGGTAGCGCACGTCCGCCCGCGGGGCGCGCGGCTCGTGCATGAGCGCCATGCGCGCCTCCTGCAGCGTCTTCGCACCCTTGCGATGGTTGCAGGTGCGACACGCGGCGACCAGGTTCTCCCATTCGTGGCGTCCGCCCCGGTGCTTGGGCATCACGTGGTCGATCGTCAGGTCGCGGCTGGTTGTGCCGCAGTACTGGCAGGTGTGGCGGTCGCGCGCGAAGACCTCGCGGCGGCTGAGCTTGACGCGCGGGCGTGGCCGTTTGACGTGGTACTGGAGACGAATGACCGATGGGGCCCGGATCGCCATGGTCGGCGTGTGGATGACCTGGTGGTTGCGCTCCAGCAACTCCGCCTTCTCCGAGCCGAGCAGGGTGAACGCTCGCCTGATGTCGCAGACGTTGAGCGGTTCGTAGTTCTGGTTGAGGACCAGTACCGGTGCGTTGATCATGCGTCGGCGCCTTTCCGCCGCCGATCATAGCCGACGCGCGGCCAGAGCTCGCGAATCCGAGCCGTGCCGGGGGCGGGGTAGAATGGGCAGTCGAGTCCGGGGCGCCGCGGGTGAGCGCATCGGCCCAGCGCAGGAAGCACGAATGACAACCATCGAACGATCGACGTGGACGACCAAGGTCGGCCTGGCCCGGATGCTCTCCGGCGGGGTGATCATGGACGTCGTGACCGCGGACCAGGCCAGGATCGCCGAAGAGGCCGGCGCCGTGGCGGTCATGGCCCTCGAGCGCGTGCCAAGCGACATCCGCAAGTTCGGCGGGGTCGCCCGCATGAGCGACCCGCAGCTGATCGAGGAGATCAAGGCGGCGGTCAGCATCCCGGTGATGGCCAAGTGCCGCATCGGTCACATCGCCGAGGCGCAGATGCTCCAGGCGCTGGAGGTTGACTTCATCGACGAGTCCGAGGTGCTGACCCCCGCGGACGAGGAGCACCACATCGACAAGCACGGGTTCGCGGTGCCGTTCGTGTGCGGCTGCCGCGACCTGGGCGAGGCGCTGCGGCGCATCGGCGAGGGAGCGGCCATGATCCGCACCAAGGGGGAGGCCGGCACCGGGAACATCGTCGAGGCGGTGCGCCACATGCGCGCCGTGATGAAGGGAATCCGCGAGCTGTCCGGCCTGCGGCCCGACGAGCTCTTCGCCGCCGCCAAGGAACTGCGAGCTCCCCTGGACGTCGTGAAGCAGGTAGCCGAGTTGGGCGAGCTTCCGGTACCGAACTTCTCGGCCGGCGGCGTGGCGACCCCGGCGGACGCCAGCCTCATGCGCCAGCTGGGCGCCCAGGCGGTCTTCGTGGGCTCCGGCATCTTCAAGAGCGAGAACCCGGAACGCGTCGCGAAGGCGATCGTCCTGGCGACCACCCACTACGACAACCCCGAGATCCTCGTGGAGGTGAGCACCGGGCTTGGCCAGCCGATGCCGGGCCTGGAGCTCTCCGACATTCCCGCCGAGGAGCGGCTGGCCGTCAGGGGCTGGTAGCCGCCGAGCCGATGTCCGAGCCGGCGTCCTCGGTCCTCCCCTTCCCGCGCGCTCCCGACAGGCCGCGCATCGGCGTGCTCGCCCTGCAGGGCGCGGTCCGCGAGCACGTCGCGGCGATCCGGGCGGTGGGCGCGGAGCCGGTGCTGGTCCGCCTTCCCCCGGACCTCGACGGGCTGGACGCGCTGATCCTGCCCGGCGGCGAGTCGACCACCATGCGCAAGCTGATCGACCGGTACGGGCTGCGCGAGCCGATCCTGCGCATGGCGCACGAGGGCCGGCCGATGCTCGGAACCTGCGCCGGGATGATCCTGCTCGCCTCGCGCATCACCGACGGAGATGAGCCGGTCCTTGGCCTGGTCGACGTTGCCGTGCAGCGCAACGGGTACGGGCGCCAGCTGGAGTCGTTCGAGTCGGACGTGTCGCTGCCGGCCATCGGCGAGGCGCCGCTGCACGGCGTGTTCATCCGGGCGCCGGTCGTGGCGGACGCCGGGGCGCAGGTGGAGGTGCTCGCGCGCGACGAGGCCGGCCGGCCCATCGCCGTGCGGCAGGGCAGGCTCCTCGCCACCGCGTTCCACCCCGAGCTGACCGATGACCGGCGCCTCCACCAGCTGCTGCTGGATATGATCGAGGCGTGACGGGCATCGAGGGCGCCGTCCGGGCGGCTCGTATCACCGATCGCCAGGCGCTGGCCGATCTCTCGCGACGCGTCCACGAATCCTCCGACGGCTACCGTCGCTCGCTGGGCGTGCCCGCGCCATCGGCCGGCCCCCCGTCGATGAGCCTCGCGTCGCTGATCCCTTCCTGGCTGCCCCTGCGCCACCCATCGGTCCACCTGGTCGCGGAGGCCGACGGGGAGCTGCTCGGCTCGTGCCGCGCCATCGAGGAGCCCCACCGCGAGGACTGGGCGATCATCGAGCTTGATGCGGCGGACGGGCCGATGGCCGGCGAGGTGCGCCACGCCCTCCTCAACGCGCTGCTGGAAGCAGGCGCAGGGCGCAGCGTGGCGCGTTTCCATGCCGCCTGCTCGGACGTGCCGGACAACCTGGTCCTCTTCGGCCAGCTGGGGTTCGTGGCGTACAGCCAGGAGGAGATCTTCTACCGGCCCCCCGACCCCGCCCCGGGGCCGGCCTCGTGGCTGCGATCCGTCCTGCGCCGCGACGTCCACCACCACCGCGCGCCCGATCGCGTGCCCGCCTCCGGGGGCGGTCGCACATCGAACCTCCAGCGTGCCGGCGCGCCCGACGCGTGGCACCTGTTCGACCTCTGGACCCACGCCACTCCGCCGGCGATTGCCCGCATGGAGGGGTACCGTGCCGAGGACTGGGAGAGCGCCGGCCACGAGGGCGTGGTCCCGCGCAGCAGCCTCAACCCGCTGCTGCACTTCTCCGGCGTCGACGCCTGGCTTCTCCCGTGGGAGCAGCGCGTCGGGGGCTTTGCCCAGCACGGCGGCTGCCGCGAGGGCCCGCACTACCTCCGTTTCCTCGTCCGGGAGGGAACCGACGGGGCGAGATTCCTGTCGGCCGTGCTCGAGGTGATGGGCGCGGAGGCACGCGCTGCCGGAATCCTGGCTCCGGTGCGAACATATGAGTCGACGGGCCTGAGCGCGGCGGACGCGGCCGGCTTCGAGCCCATCGGCCGCGTGACGATGCTGGTACGCGAGGTGCGCGCACCCGTCAGGCAGCCGGCCATGGTGCCGGCGACATGAGTGAGCGAAGGAGGCATCGGTCAAGCAATGAGCCGGCTCGAGACGACTGACGACCTCGATGCGCTGATGGAGGCGCTGCCCGCCGAGCTGGTGGATCGGCTGCGCTCCTTTGCCAATCGCTCCGACCTGCTCGAGGTGGTGATGGACCTCGGCCGCCACCCCGAGGCGCGGTTCACCCACGGCGAGGAAGAGCTGCTCGACCGCGAGGTGACCGAGGCCGATATCAACCACGTCATCGATCACATCGGCGCCTTCGGCGACGACAACCGCGCCGGCATCGAGCGGACGCTGCATCGGATCAGCGCCATCCGCAACCGTGCCGGAAAGGTGGTGGGGCTGACCTGCCGCATCGGCCGTGCCGTGTTCGGCACCATCGACATCATCCGCGACATCGTGGAGGGCGGCCAGAGCGTGCTGCTGCTGGGCCGACCCGGCGTCGGCAAGACGACGATGCTGCGCGAGGTCGCGCGCGTCCTTGCCGATGATCTGGGCAAGCGCGTGATCGTGGTCGACACCAGCAACGAGATCGCGGGTGACGGCGACATTCCGCACCCGGGAATCGGTGACGCGCGGCGCATGCAGGTGCGTACGCCCACCGACCAGCACAACGTGATGATCGAGGCCGTCGAGAACCACATGCCCGAGGTGATCGTCATCGACGAGATCGGGACCGAGCTCGAGGCGGCCGCGGCGCGCACCATCGCGGAGCGGGGCGTGCAGCTGGTGGGCACCGCCCACGGCAACACCCTGGATAACCTGATGCTGAACCCGACCCTCTCCGACCTGGTGGGCGGCATCCAGCCGGTGACGCTCGGCGACGAGGAGGCGCGCCGGCGCGGGACGCAGAAGACGGTCCTCGAGCGCAAGGCGCCCCCCACCTTCGACGTCCTGGTGGAGATCCTGGAGCGCGACCGCGTGATCGTGCACCGCAACGTGGCCGAGACGGTTGACGCCATTCTGCGCGGCCACATGGTCCCGCCGGAGCAGCGCTGGCGCGAGGCCGGCGAGGTCCGCGCCCAGACGAAGTACGACTACCAGATCAGTGAGACGGGCGGCGGCAACCCGGCGTTCGCCCCGCTCGAGCCGACCGGCGGCTTTGGCGCCTTCAGCCGCAACCGATCCGGGGGGCAGCTCGGTGGCGGCAGCCTGCGTCCGCTGCCCGGGCGCAGCGCGCGAGGCGGCAGGGCGCTGCCCGGCGAGCGGCTGAGCGGGGAGCGCGTGGACGGCGGTGACTCGCGCTCGGCGCTGGAGCAGGCGATGCGCGACGCGTCGTCCGGGCCGAACCTCGACCGCCAGGTCGGGGCCAGCGGCCGGCAGGCTTCCGCGGCGCGCAACCAGCGGCCGTTGAGCCTGTTCGCCTTCGGGGTGAGCCGGAAGCGGCTCGAGCAGGCCGTCCGCGAGATGGGCGTGCCGGTGACCTCGGCACGAGAGCTCGACGACGCGGACGCGGTGGTCACGCTGCGCAACTACTACCGGCGCAAGCCATCCGCCCTGCGCGAGGCCGAATCGAACGGCGTGCCGATCTACGTGCTCAAGACGAACACCATGCAGCAGATGGAGAACCTGCTCGCCAGCCTCTTCGACCTGGAGGCGGACCCGTCCGAGGCAGCGCTGCGCGAGACCGCCGAGGCGATCGGCACGGTGCAGGCCTCCGGGCGTCCGGTCGAACTGATGCCGCAGAACGCCTACGTCCGCCGTCTGCAGCACCAGATGGCGGAGCGCAACAGCCTGATGTCGCGATCCCGCGGGGCCGAGCCGAACCGCAGGGTGGAGCTCCTTCCCGACGAGGGTCGGGCCTGGCGCTGACGTCCGTGGAGAGCCCTCGCCGTGGCCGCTTCATCACACTCGAGGGGCCGGATGGCAGCGGCAAGACCACCGCTGCGCGCCACCTGGCCGCGTGGCTGCGCCAGCGGGGCGAGTCGGTCGTGCTCACCGCCGAGCCCGGCGGCACGCCCCTCGGCGAGGAGGTTCGCCGGCTGCTGCTGCACATGCGCGACGTCTCCGACGACCTCGATCCGCGTGCCGATGCCCTGCTCTTCGCCGCCGCCCGGGCCCAACACACCGCGCGGCTGATCCTGCCGGCGCTCGCCCGCGGCGAGCACGTCGTCAGCGCCCGATACCTGGACTCGTCGCTGGCCTACCAGGGGGCGGCGTACGGCAACGACCTCGCGGAGATGCGCCACCTGCAGGCGTTCGCCACGTACGCGACCGTCCCCGACCTGACCATCCTGGTCGACGTGCCGGTGGAGGTCGGCCTGGCCCGCAAGGGCCGCGGGCCGTGGAATCGCTTCGAGGACACGGAGGGCGCGGCGTTCTTCGAGAAGGTCCGCGGCGCCTACCTGCAGCTGGCCGCGGCCGAGCCCGAGCGTTTCCGCATCGTCGACGGCTCCGGGCAGGTCGAGGAGACCGATCGGCTGGTGCGGGCCGCCGTTGCGCCGATCGTCTTCGACGCTGCCTGATGTCCGACGAGGCGCAGCTCAGCCTGCATACCGCGGCCGAGCGCCCGGACCTATGGGAGCGCGGCATCTCCTCGGCATCGGTCTGGCCGGAGTACAACATGCACGGGGACGTCCTGAACGAGTGGTGGGGTCAGCTCGACGTGGAGCTGGCGGACTACCAGTTCGTCCTCTACGACGCGGATGCCGACACCGTCGTCGCCGAGGGACACACCGCACCGATGTGGTGGGACGGCGACGATGCCTCGCTCCCGGACGGCATCGATGCCGCGATCGTAGAAGCCTTCCGCGCGGTGCGCGCCGGAAGCGAGGTCAACACCCTCTGCGCGCTCGCCGCGGAGAGCCCGCGCGACGGCCGGCGCCGCGGCCTGGCGACCTCGGCTCGTACTGGGAGCCGAACGTCTGGATGATCCACCCCGAACTGGACGGGTGAGCCCTTCGGGTCAGCCTCCGCGAATCTCGACCGATCCGACGCCGCCCGAGATCTCGAGCTCCACGCGGTTCTGCGCGGCCTCGTAGCCCGGCGTCTCCCAGCCCGCGGCTGTTCGAGGGAAGCGCGTCTCATCGACGCGGGTGCTGCCGAGCGCCATCTTGCTCCGGATCCGGGCGGCGACCCCCACGGGCACCTCGAAGCTCATGGACGCCGCCCCGCTCTCCGCCCTGACCCGCGTCTCGCCCGCAGCCTGCGGCAGTCTCACACGGGTGTCGCTGGCACCGGTTCCAATCTTCAGCGAACGCACCTGCAGGTCGCCGAGGTCGAGGCGCGTCTTGGCTGCGCCCGATCCCAGCTCGACGTCGAGCGGGACCTCGGCGGGCAGGCCGATGCGCCACCTCGTTGTCCGATCCCACCACGGCCAACCCGGCGCGTCCACGGAGAGCGAAACGTTGCCCGGCCCGCGCAGGTCGTACCTGGCCGGCATCCCTTCAAAGGCGGCGTCCACCAGGAAGCCGCTGCGACCCCGGCCGATCTCCAGCTCGCCGCCGCCGAATCCAATCTTCACGCGTGCCGAGGCGGCACCCGCGAGCGGCAGCTCGAGCGCCTCGTCTCCTCCGCGTGACCCGGGAAGCAGCGCCCCGAGCAGCAACCAGACGCCGAGGGCGATCACGGCCACGGGCCACCAGCCGGCCACCAGGTCCGCCGGCTCGATGCCCAGCTTCCCGGTCGTGCTGAGCAGCAGCAGGGTGCCGGCCACGATCAGCAGCACGGGCCACGCCAGCGCGGTGAACCAGCGGCGCCGATGGTCCACGCCGACCACCAGGCCGACCAGGGTCCCGATGCCGGCAAGGATGACGAACATCGGCCACGCCCGGCCCCACGGCAGGTTGAGCGTCTGCTGCAGCAGGAAGACGACGCCGAGCCCGATCAGCCAGGTCGCCGCAAGCACGCCGCCGGCGTTGCGGCGTCCCCGTGCCCGCACAGTCATGAATCGCGTACCTCGAGGCGAGTGATTGGCAGTGGACAGCATGATGCCGCCGGGGGCGTCGCAGGGCGTGCCGTTCGGCAGGTCTTCCTGCGCGGGGCGGTGAACCGGAGGCGGTGGCTGCGGCATAATCGGCCCGTCCGCGCACGTTCCCCGCCCACAGCTCGAGGAGCCGTCCGATGAAGCTCGTCACCGCGATCGTGCACAACGAGGATGCCGGTACCCTGGTGGATGCGCTTCTGGAGCGCGAGTACCGCGCGACGCGCCTGCACTCGTCGGGCGGGTTTCTGAAGCAGGGGAACGCGACCATCCTGGTCGGCGTCGACGACGACCAGGTCGACGCGGTGCTCGAGCTGATCGGCGCCAACTGCCACGCCCGCAGGCAGTTCGTGAACCCCATGCCGCCCATCATGGAGCCGGGCGAGTTCTACATGCCCTACCCCGTCGAGGTGGAGGTGGGCGGCGCCACCGTCTTCGTCGTGCCGGTTGAACGCTTCGAGCGCCTCTAGCCCGCCACCCTGGGTGCGCTCGCTCGAGGAGCGGGCGCCCGACGTCGTGGCCGTGTGGCGCGCCATCGACGACGGCCCGATGGCGTTCCGCCGCCTGATCCGGCGTCGCTCCGGGCCGGGTTCCGCCGCCGGCGTCCTCGCCCAGCAGGAGGCGATCGCCGATGCGCTGGCCGCGGCGCTGGGGGCCACCAGCGAGGAGCTCCTGCGCTCGCCGGGCGGCGAAGCCGATTGGAACGTGGCCCAGGCGTTCGCGCACACGACCGCGGCACGGCGCTGGCTGGCGCGAGCCGGGGCCCTCGCGGCGCAGGACGCCTGGCCGGAGGAGCCACCGGTCGTGACGCCGGGCATCCCCGGCCCCGCGGACGCACCGCGCCGCGTGCTGCAGGCATACCTCGACAAGTCCCGGCGGTCGATGGCCGAATCCGCCGCGGCCATCGCCGGTCACGAGGCGGACCCGTGCCCGCTCTCCCACCCCCTCATCGGGCGCCTCCGCTGCGGGGAGTGGCTCCTGTGGTCCGGCGTCCACGACCTGATGCACCTCGAGCAGCTGCACCGTCTGCTGGGCGATGGCTGAGCGGCCGGCGCCGCTGGTGCTGGTCGTGGATCCCGGCGCCGCGCCGGAGCCACCATTCGGGTCGTACGCCGCCGTGGTGCGCACCGGCCAGGTGCTCCTCGCCGCGGAACTTTCGCGCAGGCTGGGAGCGCAGGGTGCGGCCGTGGTGCGCCTGCCGGCAGCCGATGGGCCACCCGGCGTCCCGTTCCACTGGGGGCGCTGGTTCGCGTCCGCGGCGAGGGACGCGCTCGACGCAGCGAGTGGAGCGGTGGACGCCATCGGCTATGCCGGCGCCGGCTCGCTGGCACTCGTCGACGACGCGACCCTGGACAGCATCCTGTCACCCGTCGCAGGCGAGGTGGTCGCCAACAACCGCTTCAGCGCCGATGCCTTTGCGGTCGCCGGTGACCTCGAGTCGGGGCTCGCGGCGCTCGAGTCGTCCGAGAGCGACAATGGGGCAGTTCGGCGGCTCGAGGAGGCAGGATTCCGTGCCCGGGACCTGCGCACCTCGCCCTGGTCGCGCTTCGACGTCGACACGCCGCTCGACCTCGCGCTCCTGCGGCTGGCCGGACGGCTGGCGGGCACGCGCCGGCTCGACGCCGTGCCACGCGGCTTCCTGGAGATGGCCACGCTTCCCGGCGGGCGACGCCTGGAGGTGCCGAACCTGGAAGCGGTCGGCCGCGTGGTGCGTGATCCGCGCGGGGAGCTGCTCGTCGCGGGCCGCATTCCGGCCACCATGCTGGCCTTCCTGGAGACCGAGACGGCGTGCCGGGTACGGGCGTTCGTCGAGGAACGCGGCATGCGCGCTTCCCGCGGGCCTGGCCCCCGCTCCCTGCTGGTCGACTGGCTCTCGCGTCACGGCCCCGCCGGCCTCGTCCGGGAGCTCACGTCGCTGGCCGATGCCGTCATCGTGGACTCGCGCGTCGTGATGGCGGCACTGGCAGGCAGCGCCGACTCCGGTTCGTGGCCGCCTGCCGAAGATCGGTTCGCGTCGGATTTCGGGGACGTCGGGCGCGTCGCGACGGCATGGCTGCGCGAGCTGACCGAGGCGGCGGCCACGGCATCGGTCCCGGTCCTGCTCGGCGGTCATGCGCTCCTGAGCGACGGCCTGCGCATCGTGGTCGAAGCCGCCTGGCTGGGGCGGTAGGCCCGGTCGCGAACGAGGGACGGTGACGCTCCGGAAGGACGACTTGCGGACTGCTAGACTGGAGGCCGAGCGGCAGGCGCTTCGACCTGTGCTCGCCGCCCGACAGACAACGACCAATCAGCCAGGCGCGCGGAACGATCGGCGCGGTCGCTTCGGTCCGTGACGCTGCGGCGCCAGCATCCGAGCTGGCGCAATCGGAGCCGACGTTTGGACCAGACCGGCCTGCTCTACGTCCTCGGGTTCGGGTTCGCCGCCACGACGTTCGTGTTCGGCACGATCCTGTTCTCGTGGCTCATCACGCATCGACGGTATCGGCCCCAGAAGGGTCTGCCGTACGAGAGCGGGATCGACACCATCGGCGACACCTGGTCGCGCTTCGGGCTGGCGTTCTACCTCTACGCCCTGCTCTTCGTGGCCTTCGACGTGGAGATCATCTTCGTCTACCTGTGGGCCATCACCGTGCGAGCGGTGGAGCTGCAGGGCATCGTCGTCATTGGCGTATTCCTTGCCATCCTGATGTTCGGAGAGCTGTACGCCTGGCGGAAGGGAGACCTGCGATGGCAATGAACACGACTGACAAGACGGATCTCGCCCGGGTGGAGGACCCCGCCGTCGGACCGACGCCGATCGTCATCCCCGACGCGGCCGCAGACGACCAGCTCCTGGGCGAGTTCGGCATGGAGGAGCATCCGCAGGGCGGCTTCCACGGCCTGCTCGAGGTCATTCCCACGCGCGGCCGACTGGGTGCTCGACCTGATCCGCGCCAACTCGCTCTGGCCGCTCCTCTCCGGTCTCAGCTGCTGCGCCATCGAGATGATGAGCACGGCCACCGCGAAGAACGACATCGACCGGTTCGGCATGTTCCCGTTCCGCGCCTCGCCGCGACAGGCGGACGTGCTGATCGTGGCCGGGACCCTGACGACGAAGATGGCGGGTCCGCTGGTCCGCCTCTGGGAGCAGATGCCCGAGCCGAAGTGGTGCGTGGCGATGGGCACCTGCACCACCAGCGGCGGCCGCTTCAAGCGGTCCTACAGCGTGGTCCAGGGCGTCGATCGGGTCATGCCGGTCGACGTCTACGTGCCCGGCTGCCCCCCGCGACCCGAGGGGCTCATCTACGGCATGCTCAAGCTGCAGGAGCTGGTCAAGCAGCGCCGGGGTCAGTGGCCAACCTACGTCGACCGCGGTCCCCAGCGGGTGGCCTGGGAAGGAGACGTGCGCTGACCGCACCGGCCGCGGCAGGAGCGCTCGTCCGGGTGCTCACCGACCGCTTCCCCGAGCTGGCCGATTCGCTCTGGACCGACGAGGACACCGTCGAGTTCGTGATCGATGGATCGCGCAACGTGGAGATCCTCCATGCGCTCCGCGACGAGCCGGAGCTCCGCTTCTGGTGGCTCGCCGACGCCGCTGCGGTCGACTACGGCCCGGCTGGCGACGATCCGCACTTCGAGGTCGTCTACCACCTCCACTCGGACAGGCATCCTGCCTGGCTGCGCGTTCGCGCCCGCGTCGACCGTGACGATCCGCGGATCCCCACCATCACCGGGCTGTGGGAAGGCGCCATGTACCACGAGCGCGAGATGTACGACATGATGGGCATCGTGTTCGAGGGCAACCGCGACCTGCGCCGAATCTTCATGTCGCCCGACTACCGCAGCTTCCCCCAGCGCAAGGACTTCCTCCTGCCCGATGACGCCGCCGATTCCCCGGCCGCGGGCGTGAACCCGCTCGAGCGCCCGGAGACCTGGGACCTCGCGCGGTTCCGCGAGGGCCTGACGCATTCCACCGCACCCACCTTCCCGCCGCGTGCCGAGCGCACCGATACCGAGCCCGAGGTGGAGGGCGGCGAGACCCTGGCCGACAAGAGCCGACCGCGATGACACCGCCATGACGAAGACCGATCCGGAGACGCGCATCCCCGATCCCATCGAGCTCGACCGCGCCGAGGAGGAGCGGCTAGCCGCCGCCTTCGGCACGGCGCCGGGTGGCGGCTCACGCCCGAGCGGCGGGGCCGAGTACGCCGGCTTCGAGCAGGTCGGCGTGCCGGACCGGCCGCCGCAGACCGAGCGCGAGGCGGAGATGTACTCGCTCGACGAGGGCGAGATGCTGCTCAACATGGGTCCGCAGCACCCGTCCACCCACGGCGTCATGCGGCTGGTGGTCAAGATCCGCGGCGAGGTGATCTCCGACATCGACCCGGTGCTCGGCTACCTGCACCGCGGCATCGAGAAGCTGTGCGAGAACGCGACGTACACCACCGTCCTGACCTACGTCGACCCGATGGACTACCTCTCGTCGATGCACAACGAGCACGCGCCGGCGATCGCCTTCGAGAAGCTGTACGGCATCAGGGCACCGAGGCGCGCCGAGTACATCCGTGCCCTGGTCGTGGAGCTGAACCGCGTCTTCAGCCACGGCCTGATGATGGGCTTCCTGGCGCTCGACATGGGCGGCATCACGCCCATCCTGTACGCGTTCATCAACCGCGACGAGACGGTCGAGCTGCTGGCCTCGATCTCGGGCCAGCGCATGCTCTTCAACTTCTTCCGCGTGGGCGGCGTCAACTGGGACGTCTACGACGAGTTCATCAACCGCCTCTCGGCCTGGCGACAGAACGTCGGCCGCAGCGTCAGCGACAACGAGGCGCTCATCACCGGCAACGAGATCTTCCGGCAGCGGACCAAGGGGATGGGCACCCTCTCGGGCGAGCGCGCCATCGCGCTGGGCGTCTCCGGGCCGAACCTGCGCGCCTCCGGCGTGCCCTTCGACGTGCGCAAGGCGCACCCCTACTCGATCTACAACGAGCTCGAGTTCGACGTCGTCACCCAGCCCGGCGGCGACAGCTACGCGCGCTACCTGCAGCGTGTGGCCGAGATCAAGCAGAGCCTGCACCTCATCGACCAGATCGTCGACAGGATGCCGCACGGACCGGTGCAGGCGCAGGTGCCGGGCATCATCCGTCCGCGCCCCGGCCGCGCCTTCGGTGCGGTCGAGTCGCCGCGGGGCTTCTACTCCGTGTATGCCATCAGCGATGGCGGCCCGACGCCGTATCGGTTCCGGATGCGCGACCCGTCGTTCATCACGCTGCAGGTCATGCCGGCGCTCATGCCGGGGCACCTGATCGCCGACACCATGGCCGTCATGGCCAGCCTGGACCCGGTGATGGGCGGGGTGGACAAGTAGATGGAGCTCGTGCTGGGCCTCGGACGGTTCGTCCTGGCCACGACCCTGCTGCTGCTGCTGACCGTGCCGACCGCCTTCATCGTCATCCAGATGGAGATGAAGATCATCGCCCAGATGCAGCTGCGCTTCGGACCCAACCGCATCGGCCCGTGGGGCATGTTCCAGAGCACGATCCACGGCTTCAAGGTGCTCGCCAAGGAGGACGCCACGCCGGACCAGGCCGACCGCGCCACCTTCACCATGGCCCCCTGGATGGTCTTCATGGCCGCCGCCATGAGCATGCTGGTCATCCCTTTCGGCCCCGGGCCTGGTGGCGATCGACTCGAGCATCAGCGTCGTCTACTTCTTCGCGGTGCTGGGCCTCTCGGTGGTCGGGCCTGCTGGTGGCCGGCTGGGCCAGCTACAACAAGTACTCGCTGCTCGGCGGCCTGCGCAGCGCGGCGCAGATGGTGAGCTACGAGATCCCGCTGACGCTCTCGGTCGTCGGGCTGGTGGTGCTGACCGGCAGCCTCAGCTTCACCGGCATGATCGAGTGGCAGCGCGTCAATGGCTGGGGCATCGTCTGGCAGTGGTACATCTTCCCGGTCTTCTTCATCGCCGCCTGGGCCGAGATCAACCGCACCCCGTTCGACATGGTCGAGGCCGATAGCGAGATCGTTGCCGGCTTCGCCACCGAGTACTCGGGGATGCGCTTCGGCTTCTTCTTCTTCGCCGAGTACGTCGCCCTCTTCATCATGAGCGCCATCGTCGTCACCCTCTTCTTCGGTGGCTGGCTGATCCCGTTCGTGACGCTGCCGGACAACGCCTTCGGCACGCTGCTCGGCGTGCTCTCCTTCTTCCTGAAGACCTACCTGTTCGTCTTCCTGGCGGTCTGGATGCGCACGACGCTGCCCCGGGTGCGCGTCGACCAGCTGATGAGCATGGCCTGGAAGGTGCTGCTGCCGCTGGCGCTCGTCAACCTGTTCGTGGTCGCCGCCATCGTCCTGATCTTCAACCTGCAGCCGGTGGGAGGCGCGTAAGCCGATGGCCATTCCAGGCGCCGGAATCGCCCAGGGCATGTGGACCACCCTGCGCAACTTCTTCACCCCAAAGGTGACGCGTCAGTACCCGGAGGAGCGCCCGCAGATGCCGGAGCGCTGGCGCGGCCGGCTGGACCTCATCTACGACCCGTTCGGCGAGCACAAGTGCGAGGTCTGCTTCCAGTGCGCGCAGGTCTGCCCGGTCGAGGCGATCGACATGTCCGGCTTCGACTCCCAGGGCAACCGCATCCGCTACGGGATGCCGGAGATCTACGACGAGCGCAAGGATCCGAACGCCTATCGTCGCGCCGGGCTGGCCGCCAGGCCGATGCGCAACCCGGTGCGCTGGGACGAGGCGATCGACGACGCCTGGGTGCGCGGCGTGGTCGACGGCTACAGGGCACGACCCGAGTCGCTGGTCGCCATCTTCACCGCCGTGCAGGAGCGCTACGGCTACCTGCCCGAGCGGTCCCTGCGCATCATCTCCACCCAGATGACGATCCACTGGGCACAGGTCTTCGGTGCGGCGAGCCTCGGTGGCTTCCGCCTGCTGCCCTCCGAGGGCCACCTGGTCGTGGTCTGCACCTGCACCGCCTGCCGCTTCGCCGGCGGCCCGGAGGTCCTCGACGCCCTCGCCGATGAGCTGGGCATCTCGCCGGGCGAATCGACCGACGACGGCGAGCTTCAGCCTGGAGACGTCGCACGACGTGAGCGCCGGCGCCATGGCGCCCGCCGTCCGGATCGACACCATGGTCTACGGCCCGGTGACGCCGGAGCAGGCGCGGCACCTGGTGCAGGAGCGTCGCGCCGCGGACCGGCGCCAGGCGGCCGCTGGCGCGAAGGCACGCGTGGCCCCCGCGAGCGTGAGCTGAACCGCATGGCAGACGCGAAGCAGCCCGGCCTCTCCCCGCAGATCCGTCTCCTCCCCGGCGGAGAGCAGCGGCTGCTCGGCGAGCATCGGCCACGTCGACCCGACCAGCATCGCCTCGTACCGCGAGCACGGCGGCTACGGCGGGCTGGAGCGCGCGATCGCCCACCTCGGGGCGGAGGGGACCCTCGGCGAAGATCGCCGCAGCGCGGCTTGCGCGGTCGCGGTGGCGGCGGCTACCCGACGGCCGACAAGTGGCGGCCCTGCGCGCGGCGGAAGGAGATCGGCGCGTCGCGGTGGCCAACCTCATCGGCGCGGATCCGACCGCGCTGGGAGACCGCGCGCTCGCGGAGGCCAACCCGCACCTGGTGCTGGAGGGACTCCTCATCACCGCCTTCGCCACCGGTGCGTCGGAGGCGATCCTCGCGGTACGGCGCGACTGGACCCTGGCCACTCGAGCGGCCTCCGCAGGGCCGTGGCCGAGGCGGAGGAGAACCGATTCGCCGGCTACCTGGTGATGGGCACCGACTTCTCGTGCCAGGTATCGGTGCGGGAGGGCTCCGGCTCGCTGGTGGCGGGCGAGGAGTCGGCCCTGCTCTCCGCGCTGGCCGGCGACCGCGGCATGCCGGTCATCCGGCCGCCCTATCCGACCAGCACGGGCCTCGCGCGGCGCGCCCACCGTCGTGCACAACGGCGAGACGCTGGCGCACGTGGCCTGGATCCTGTCGCACTCGGCCGACGCCTTCGCCAGCGTGGGCAGCCAGGCCGGCCGCGGGCACGAAGCTGGTGAGCATCTACGGCAAGGTCCACGAGGCCGGGCTGGCCGAGGTGGCACTCGGCACCCCCCTCGACGAGATCGTCAACCTCGCGGGCGGAGCAACAGGCACGCTGAAGGCCGTCTTCACCGGCGGCCCCGGCGGCGGAGCGCTGGGCGCCGGTGAGCTGCGGACCGCCTACGACTACGAGGCGCTGCACGAGGCCGGTGGCGGCATGGGCATGGGGCAGATCCTGGTCACCGACGAGCGAGACCTGCATGGTCGACACCGCCCGCTTCTTCCTCGACTGGTCCGCGCGCGAGGCGTGCGGCAAGGCGGTCCCGTGCCGCATCGGGACGAAGCGGCTGGTCGAGGCGATGGACCGCATCCTGTCGGCGACGCCGCGACCCAACGACTTCAACCTGCTGCGCGAGCTGTCGCGGAAGATGCACGACACCGCGCTGTGCGGCCTCGAGGCGCGTGCGCCGCGGCCCATGCTGACGACCCTTGCCCGCTTCCCCGACGAGTACCGGGCGCACGCGGAGCGCGGCGAGTGCCTTGCCGGCGCCTGCCGCGTCGCTCCGGTCGCTCCGCTCGTCGAACCGCTCCCCGGCATCGAGCCTGCCGGCTCGGCCGAAGCCCGCTAGCATTGATGGACCGATGAGCTTCGCGACCAACGGCAACGGCAACGGCAACGGCAGGGGCGATGGCACTGCCGCCCTCCGGTCGGAGGACTACGCACCTGTCTGGCCCATGGCGCCCGGCACGCGGAAGATCGGCGTCACGATCAACGGCGAGCAGGTGGAGGCCGAGGAGGGCCAGACCATCCTGCAGGCCTGCCGCGTGCTGGGGATCGACGTCCCCACGCTCTGCTACGAGCCGAAGCTGGCCCCCTACGGTGCGTGCCGCATCTGCGTGGTCGAGGTCGAGGGGCGCGACGACACCCCCATCTCCTGCGGCACCAAGGTCGAAGACGGGATGGTCATCACCACCCACAACGAGCGGCTCATCGAGAACCGCCGCATGGTGCTGGAGCTGATCTTCTCCGACCACGACGCCTACTGCCTGCCGCCCTGCCAGTTCAAGTGCCCCACACGCGTCGACATCCCCGGCTACCTCAAGCAGAACACGCTGGGCAACTGGGAAGAGGCGACACGGATCCTGAAGCGCTCGCTCCCCTTCCCCGCCATCCTGGGCCGCGTCTGCCCCGCGCCGTGCGAGACGCACTGCCGGCGCGAGGAGGTCGACACCGCCATCGCCATCCGCGACTCGCACCGTTACTGCGCGGACCGCGTGCTGGAAGTGGATGCACCGGCGCCCATCCCATGGCCCAAGGACCCCGACACCGGGCGGCGGGTGGCGGTCATCGGCGCCGGACCGGCCGGCCTGGCTGCCGCGTACTACCTGCAGCTGCGCGGCCACCACTGCGACGTCTTCGAGGCGGAGCCGGAGCAGGGCGGCATGCTGCGCTACGGCATCCCGGAGTACCGGCTGCCGAAGGGCTGGATGGACCGCGAGCTGAACCACGTCTGGGAGCTGGGCGCCACCTTCAAGCCGAACATGCGGCTCGGGCGCGACTTCCACATCGCCGACCTGCTGGCCGACGGCTACGACGCGGTCTACGTCGGCATCGGCTGCTACCGCTCGAACGAGCTGGGCATCCCCGGCGAGGACGCCGATGGCGTCGTCAACGCCCTCGAGAACCTCTACAACTCGACCCGCGGGCTCGAGATCCCATCGCTGCAGGGCGCTCGCGTGGTGGTCATCGGCGGCGGGTTCACCGCCATCGACTGCACCCGGACCAGCGTCCGGCAGCGCGCCGCCGAGGTGACGCTCGTCTACCGCCGCGACCTGAAGGACATGCCGGCGCAGGACGAGGTGCACGAGGCGATCGAGGAGGGGGCCAAGGTCATCTTCCAGGCCTCGCCCACCCGAATCCTGACCGATGCCCGCAACAAGGTGACCGGCGTCGAGTTCCAGCGCATGAAGCTCGGCGAGGCCGATGAGAAGGGGCGCCGCCGTCCGGAGCCGATGCCCGGGACCGAGTTCGTGGTCGAGTGCGACACCGTGCTGGGCGCCATCGGCCAGGGACCGGAGCTGTCGTGGGTCGACGCGGAGCCGGAGGAGATCAGCGCGCAGCTGGAGGTGAGCCGCCGCGGCACGCTGGTCAGCGAGGAGGACATCTTCCGCACCGGCGCGCCGAAGATCTTCGCCTCCGGCGACGTGCGGACCGGCGCGGCCACCGTGGTCGAGGCCATCGGCGAGGGCCGGCGTGCCTCGTACGCCATGGACTACTGGCTGCGCGGCCACGACCTCGACGACCCGCAGGTGCGCCGCATCGTGTCGGAGCCGAAGCCGAACTTCCTGACCATCGTGCCCTTCACCGACGACGTGAAGGAGCCGCGCGCCGTGATGGGCAAGCTGGAGGCGGGCGAGCGCAAGGAGAACTTCGGCGAGTACGAGTTCGGCTACACCGGCGACCAGGCCATGGGCGAGGCCGGCCGCTGCCTGCAGTGCACCTGCGAGGCGATCGGCCACTGCGACCTGCGCGAGGCGGCGATCGAGTACGAGACGACGCTCAACATGGCGATCGACGAGCGCTCGATCCAGGACAACCCGTACGTCGGCGTCAACCACGGCTACGGCCGCGACGAGACGCACTCGTTCATCCTGCGCGACTACTCGCGCTGCATCGACTGCGGCCGATGCGCGCAGGTCTGCAAGGACATCGTGGGCGCCGGCTGCTACGACTTCATCGGCAAGGGCTTCGACTCGCTGGTCACCACCGCCGACTTCGTCTCGCTCAACGAGACGCCGTGCGTGTCCTGCGGCCGCTGCGCGGAGACCTGCCCGGTCGGCGCCCTGATGCCGCGACCGCGCACGCTGGAGACCTACCAGCTCGACATCTCACGCTGCATCTTCTGCGGCATCTGCGCCGATGCCTGCCCGTACGACGCCCTGCGCTGCGGGCCGGAGTTCGAGTTCAGCGAGTACCAGCGCGACCTGCCCATGCTCGACATCCTGGAGATGTCCGACCGGGAGCGGCCCACCCGCTAGGTCCCGGTGCGCTCGCGCGCTGCCCGAAACGCGGACGCCGCACGGGCGCCGCCCGGATCTTGTCACCTGCGACTGGCAGTCACCTTAAGCGCCTTCGCGGAGCCGGTGGACCCGCCGACCAGCTCCCTGCGAGCGTGGCACCCCTCCGTCCGGGTCCGACATTGCACCCGGAACCTGGATAACGTGACCCAGGATCGCACCAGACGAGATCCGGCGCCCGGGCGGCCCTCAGGCGGTCGCCGCAGATCGGCGGGGACGCATGGCGAGCGCAGAACCGATGGCACCGATCGCCGCCACGCCGGCAGCCGCGGCGAACCCGAGCGGGATCGAGGCGAGGCCGGCCACGACGCCGACCAGCACCGGTCCACCTCCCAAGCCGATATCGATGAAGACCGATGCCGTCCCGAGCGCAGCCCCCCGCTCAGTCGGCCGCACGCGACCGACCACGGCCGAGAACATCGCCGGCGTGATGAAGGCGACGCCGATGCCCATCACCACCGCGCTCGCCAGGAGCCCGGCGATGCTGGCGAAGAGGGCGGCGCCCGCCAGCCCGCCCGCGGTCAGCACCAGCGCGACCGTCCCCAGCCGGAACGGCGCAACCCGGTCGGGCAGCTTGGCGAAGAAGATGCGGCAGCCGACGACCGCCAGCCCGAAGGCCAACAGCACCGGGCCGGAGCTCGCCATCCCGAGGTCGCGCACGTGCAGTGCAGCGAATCCCAGGAAGCCGCCCATGGCCACGATTCCCGCGCACAGCGCCAGCCCTGGACCGATGGCCGCCGGGTGGATGATGCGCATCGGGCCGGACTCGACGCCTGAGCGCGTTCCGGTCTCCGGCAGCAGCATCGCCAACGCCGATGCCGCGAGCGCCATCCCCGCGCCACCCAGCCAGGCAACGGTGAACCCACCCAGGTCCAGGAGCCACTCGCCGAGCGCCGGCCCCAGTGCGATGCCCAGGTAGAGCGCCAGTGAGTTGAAGCTGAGCGCCTCGCCGGTCCGTCCCGGCGGCGCCAGGTCGGCGAGCGCCGCGAAGCCGGCCACGAAGAAGAACGCCTCAGCCACGCCCAGGAGAAGCCGCAACACGACCAGCAGCGCCAACGAGGTCGTGACCGCGGTGGCGGCGAGGACAGCGGCGCACAGGAGGGCGCCGCCGATGAGCAGCCGCCGGCGCCCGCGTCGGTCCGCCGTGCGGCCGGCAATCGGCCGCAGCACCAGCGCCGTGGCGCTGAACGCGCCGATGGTGATGCCGACCCAGAGCTCATCGGCCCCCAGCGGACCTTCCGCAAACAGCGGCGTGAGCGGGATGGTCAGGCCGGCGGCCAGGAAGTAGGCGAGCTCACAGATGCCCAGCGTGATGAACGCCGGCGTGAAGAGAGGCGCCGGATCGGCTGATGCGCCGCTGCCTGCCGATGCATGGCTCATCCCCTCCCATGTAACCCGCCCGGGTCAACCCCCCAGCCGATGGACCGATGACTGGCTGACCCACGCGACAGGGAGCGGATGGCTGCTCACAGGATCCCAGACAGCACCGATCGCGAGGAGCCCGTCGTCAAGCGCGATGATGTCCGGGATCCATTCCAGGCCCTGAAGCGACTCCTGGTCCGGGACGCGCTTCCAGGTGATCGCGTCCTGCGAGATCCAGAGGCCGTCGCCGAATGCAACCAGCGCCGTGCCCGCATCGTAGATCTGCATGACGTGACCGGCGGCGACGGACATCGGCAGCGCCTCCCATCCGACGCCCGTTCGCGAGACCCAGACAGTGCCGGTCGACTCGACGCGGGCGAAGCTGCCGTTCCCGGCCTCCTCCTCCCGCCAGCCGGTCCCGTAGAACCGTCCGCGTGCCGCCGTCAGGCTGAAGATCGCTCCGCGCTCCAGCGCACCCTCGTGCGCGGTCCAGCCGCCAGTCCCCTCGCTCACGTAGGTCACGACCGAGTGGCTCGGCGTGCCGTCCGGCCAGGGAGTGCCCTCCACGACCGCCGCAGCCATCACGAGTCCATCGGATCCCGCCGCCATCGCGCGCACCTCGACCGGGAACGCCTCGGACGTGGCGGTCCAGGTCCGTCCGTCCGACGAGTCCATGAAGGTCGAGGTCCAGCTCACTTCACCATCCGACTCGGTCGACTCGACGCGCGCTCCCACGAAGCCCTCCGGTCCCACGACGACCATCGACGGCAGATCGCCCTCGATCCGCTCCCAGCTGACACCATCGGTCGAGCGCCACAGGGCAGGCGGTCCGCCACGCGTCAGATCCGACCCGGGCTCGGCGTAGCTTCCGACGATCAGGAGCTGATCATCGAACAGCAGGATCCTGCTGAAGGAGGAGTGCTCGACCTGGAGTACATCAGGACCCCACGACTCCGGGGTGTCGGCAGTCCAGACGAGGCCGATCCGCGCCGATGGATCGCCGCCATCGCAACAGTCGGCGTTGACGGTCCCGACCGCAATGTATCCGCCGCGGAAGGCGACGACGCTGTAAGGGACCGCCCCGCCGAAGACGCCTGGCGCCGGATCGGGCAGGGCGATCCGGGTCCATTCGTCGAACACGTCCGCAACTTCGGGCGTGGGAGCCGCCGACGGCGAGGCGATCGGCGCGTACTCGGTGATCTCGTAGCACTCGTTCCTCGTCGACTGGTCGGGCCAGGTGAAGCGAACCGACGTTGGATGTCCGTCGGACGAGTCGAGCGCAACGGCGACCTCTGCCTCGCCGCTCGCCTGGAGCTTCTCCGCCCGGCGCACCAGCTCGCCGAGCGTCGGCATCTCCTCGATCGGCACGTCCCGCTGGTTCGGCCGCACCTCGATGGTCCGGAAGCCGGTCACCTGATGGTCCTCGACCGTGACCGCGAATGTGCCGACAACCGAATGGAGACCGCAGTTCGACTGGAGCACGAACTCGTAGTCGGCCGGCTCGACCCAGGTGACGGCAACCGGGCTCGACGACGGCTGCGGCGTCGAGGTGGACTCGTTCCCCGCCGGCAGCAGGCCCGATGTGCCAATGCCGATCCCCACCACCAACGCCACCACCGCCACGGCGCCCAACGCCACCACGCGCGGCCACTCGATCAGCGCTCCGAAGCGGGACAGTCCCACCGACCAGCCGCTGCGCTGCGGCGTCTCCGCGATCGCGCGCAGGGTGCGCTGCACCGCGTCGCGGCGCGGCTGTGGCGCCAGGCGCTCCAGCCCGGCGGTCAGCTCGCGATCGAAGCCGTCGTGCGTCTCGCGCCCGCTCACGCCGATCCCTCCCGCGGTGCGCCGATGCGCGCGCCAGCCGCCAGCTCCGCGCGCAGGTAGTCCACCGCCCGGCTCAGCCTGGACTTGACGGTGCCGATGGGCTGGCCGATGACCGACGCGATCTCCGGGTGCGACAACCCCAGGTAGTAGTGCAGCACGACGACCGTCCGATGCTCGGGCGAGAGCCCACCCAGGGCGGTCGAAAGCTCGTCGCGATCGGCCATGCGCTGGGAGGCATCGGCCTCGAAGGTCACGCTCGGCTCGACCCAGTGCTGCCGACCCCTACGCCTGATCTGGTCCTGGCAGCTTCGAACGAGGATTCGGTAGAGCCAGCCGTCGAAGCGATCGGCGTCGCGCAGCCCGGGGAGGTCCCGCCAGGCGCGGATGAGGGCGTCCTGCGCCGCGTCATCGGCGGCGTCGCGGTCGTGGAGGATCAGCCCGGCCGTGCCGACCAATCGGTCCATGGCTCGCGTGGCCAGGATGCCGAACGCGTCGCGGTCGCCATGCATCGCGCGCTCCACCAGCTCTCGGCTCAAGTATGCGGCTCCACCCTCAGCGACGACGCGATCTGCGCCGCCACTGTATCGGCGTCGAAACCCGGCCGAACAGTTCCATCTGGCCCATCCACACCGCGGAGATGCCCACCAGGGAGCGGATCTTGTCACCTGCGACTGGCAATCACGTTAGGCAGCATCCTGGTCGCCGGACAGCCGCCAAAGGCTCCCTCTGAGCGTGGCGGGCGGGCGCCGCGCCTCGATCCAGGGGCCGCATCCTGGATAAGGTGACCCTGGTTCGCGCCTGACGACACCCTCTGCGAAGTTCCGAGCGCCGGCTGCTGCTTCTTCGCCATACGCTCGCGTGGCGAGCGCTATCGGCCGATCTGCCACCGTTCATCGCCAACTGCCCGGCTGGCGAGCGTTAGCCGACTTGATGTGCGCAGGCCACGCTCGCGACGGCGCCCCGCGACCACGAACCCCGGCAGCCAATCTGGCTAATGCTCGCGCTACGAGCAGGTGGCGACGTCCTGGCGGCGGAATCCACGGTAGTGCCCGCCAGGCGAGCGTATGGCGATACCTGCCGCGGCACGGCGGCGGGAGAGGTAGCGCCCCAGCCCCGGCCCTCAAACGCCGGCGGCTGCGCTAGAATCGAACGCGGTCCTCGAGCGGCAATGACCCGGGGCCGCGTCGTTTGAGCGCTCGAACCAGCAGAACCCCAACGGGAGCCTCGACCTGGACGTCAGCGGAGTTCTCTTCGTCGTGCTCGCCATCGGCGTCGTCGGTGGCGGCCTGGCGGTCGTAACCCTGCGCAACATCATCCACTCGGCCATCGCCATGATGGTCTGCTTCGGCTCGCTCGCCGGGATGTACCTGCTGCTGGGCGCCGGCATCGTGGCCGCCGCGCAGGTGCTCATCTACCTGGGCGCCATCAGCGTCCTGATCCTGTTCGCCATCATGCTGACGCAGGCCGGCGACGCGAACGTCCCGGCCCCGTTCCACCGGCAGGTCTGGCTGGCGGCTGCTGGTGGCGCTGGTCACGGTCGGCATCATCGGCTGGGTGGCCCTGACCACCGACTGGGGCGCCGCCGCCGGCGCCACCGCCCTGGTGCTCGACCAGGTCGCGCAGCCTGATCTTCACCGACTACGCCCTGCCGCTCGAGATCCTGAGCCTGCTGCTGCTGGCCGCGATCATCGGCGCCATCTTCCTGGCCCGCCGCCCGGAAGAGGACGAGAGGGCCAACTGATGGGCCTGGCCGGCTACCTGGTCGTCTCGGCGCTGCTCTTCAGCATCGGCGCCTTCGGCTTCCTGGCGCGGCGCAACGCGATCCTGATGCTCATCTGCATCGAGCTGATGCTGAACTCGGTCAACCTGAGCCTGGTGGCCTTCAACGCCTACGCGGGCCCCGGTGAGATCGACCGGCGCCATCTTCGCCCTGATGATCATGGCCGTCGCCGCCGCCGAGGCGACCGTCGGCCTGGCACTGGTCATCGCCATCATCCGCACCCGTCAGACCCCCGAGGTCGACGCCTACTCCGACCTGAAGGAGTAAGGCACGGACCGATGGAGCTGCTGATCGCCCTCATCCCCGCCCTGCCGCTGGCCGGCTTCCTGTTCGCCGTCCTGGTCGGTCCGCGGCTCGACCGCGTGCCGCTGCACGGCACGGCGAGGGCACGGCGAGGAGCACGGCGAGGACCACCTCGCGCACGGGGACGCGCACGGCGATGCCCACGCAGCCCACGCCGCAGCCGGCGGACGACCTGGAGCCGATCCCCTCCGAGGAGCTGCAGGCGCGAGACCTCGCCCCACGCCGGCCACGCCGACGACCTGGCCAACGCGGCGGGCGCCGACGGCGTCATCCCCGACGACCTGAACGACGGCATCGGCCAGTCCGGCCACGTGACGCCGGGCGGGCCGCAGCCGGTCTACCGCAGCTGGATCGTGCCGGTGGCCCTGGTGGCGATCACCTGGGTCATCTCCATGGTCGTCTTCGCCAACGTGATCTTCGGCGGCAACGAGCTGCACGTCACGCTCTACCGCTGGATCCCGGTCGGCGACTTCCAGATCGACATCGCGTTCCAGGTCGACGCGCTGACCGCCATGCTGCTCCTGGTGGTCTCGACGGTGGGCCTGCTGGTCCACGTCTACTCCATCGGCTACATGAACGGCGACCGCGGGTTCTGGCGCTTCTTCGCCTACCTGAACCTGTTCATGTTCAGCATGCTGCTGCTGATCCTGGGCGACAACTTCCTGATGCTCTACGTCGGCTGGGAGGCGGTCGGCCTGTGCAGCTACGCGCTCATCGGCTTCTGGTACAAGAAGCCCTCGGCGGCGGGCGCGGCCAAGAAGGCGTTCATCGTCAACCGCATCGGCGACTTCGGGTTCGGGCTGGGCATCATGATGATCTGGACCCTGCTCGGCACGCTGAACTTCGCCGACGTGTTCGCCACCATCGGCGTCGCTGCGAGGAGTGGCAGATCACCGTCATCGCCCTGCTCCTCTTCGCCGGCGCGGTCGGCAAGTGCGCCCAGTTCCCGCTCCACGTCTGGCTGCCGGACGCGATGGAGGGCCCCACCCCGGTCAGCGCCCTGATCCACGCCGCGACCATGGTCAACGCCGGCGTCTACATGGTCGCCCGCGCCAACCCGATCTTCTCGCGAGTCGCCCGTGGCGATGTGGGTGGTCGCCTCCATCGGCGTCTTCACCGCCATCTTCGCCGCCGCCATCGCGCTGACCCAGAACGACATCAAGAAGGTGCTCGCCTACTCGACGGTGAGCCAGCTGGCGTACATGTTCTTCGCGCTGGGCATCGGCGCCTGGGTGGCGGCCATCTTCCACCTGGTCAGCCACGGCTTCTTCAAGGGGCTGCTCTTCATGGGCTCCGGCTCGGTCATCCACGGGGCCGATGGCGAGCAGGACATGCGCTTCATGGGCGGCCTGCGCGACCGGATGAAGTGGACCTACCGGACCATGGTGATCGGCTCGCTGGCGCTGGCCGGCATCCCGATCTTCTCCGGCTTCTTCAGCAAGGACGAGATCCTGGCCGAGGGCTTCAACCGCGGCTACTACCTGTTCTACGTCATCGGCGTGGTCGTCGCCTTCATGACCGCCTTCTACACCTTCCGCATGATCTACATGACCTTCCATGGCCGATGGCGCGGCCCGCGCGAGGCCTGGCGCCACGTCCACGAGTCGGCACCGACCATGGTCTGGCCGCTCGTCATCCTGGCCGTGCCGACGATCCTGGCCGGCCTGCTGCTGGGCATCCCGCCGGAGGGCGGCCTGATCCACGGCTGGCTGGAGGAGGTCTTCGGCCACGCGGAGGAGGCCGGCATCCTGGCCGGCTCCATCGCCGCCGGCGAGCACCACGGCTTCGAGCTGTTCGGGATCGGCGGACTGCTGCTGCTCATCGGCGCCAGCGTGGGCGCGGCCGGCATCTGGCTGGCGCACCGCTGGTACGTTGCCGATCCGGAGGCGCCGAAGCGCTTCGTGGAGCGCATCCCGTTCGGGCTCGGCCCGGGAATGTACGCGGCCAGCGTGAACAAGTACTACGTCGACGACTCTACCAGCTCGTCTTCGCCCGCGGCGGCGTGCTGCTCGCCAACGCGCTGTGGTGGTTCGACGCCAAGGTCATCGACGGCGCGGTGAACGGCGCCGGCTGGGTGGCCTCGCGACTGCGGCGGGCTGCTGCGGCATTCGCAGACCGGGCGCGTCCAGAACTACGGGCTCGGCATCGCCACCGGCATGGTCCTGGTCCTGGTCGCCTACCTGGTGATCCGGTGAGCGCGCGCATGACCGGCTTGCCCGGTCCTGTCGCTGATCGTCTTCACGCCGCTCATCGGCGTGCTGGTGCTGCTCTTCGTGCCGGGGAGCAACCATCGGGCCATCCGCTGGATCGCCCTGGTCGCGGCGCTGGCGACCTTCGGCTTCAGCCTCCTCCTGCTCGGCTACGACACCGGCGGCGCCGAGTTCCAGTTCCGCGAGGACTACGACTGGATCCCGGCCTTCGGGATGGGCTACCGGATGGGCGTCGACGGGCTCTCGGTGGTGCTCGTCCTGCTCACCACCGTGCTCTCGATCGTGGCCATCGTCTACTCCTGGGACCCCGATCAAGACGCGGGTCAAGGAGTACTACGCCACGATGCTGCTGCTGATGATCGGCATGCTGGGCGTCTTCGTCAGCCTGGACCTGTTCCTGTTCTACGTCTTCTGGGAGATCAGCCTGATCCCGATGTACCTGGTGATCGGGATCTGGGGCGGCCCGCGGCGCATCTACGCCACGGTCAAGTTCGTGATCTACACCCTGGTCGGCTCGCTGCTGATGCTGGTCGCCATCCTGGCGGTCGCCATCGCCCATGGGAACGACACCGGCACCTTCACCTTCGCCTACGAGGCCCTGCGCGGCTACCCGTTCACCGATGGGCTGCAGGCGCTGGCCTTCATCGCCTTCTTCCTGGCCTTCGCCATCAAGGTGCCGATGTGGCCGCTGCACACCTGGCTGCCCGATGCCCACGTCGAGGCGCCCACCGCCGGCTCGATCATCCTGGCCGGCGTGCTGCTGAAGCTGGGCGGCTACGGCTTCCTGCGCTTCAGCCTGCCGCTGCTGCCCGATGCGGCCGTCCAGTTCGCGCCCATCGTCATCGGCCTGGCGATCGTGGCCATCCTGTACGGCGCGCTGGTCAGCATGGTGCAGCCCGATCTGAAGAAGCTGATCGCCTACTCATCGGTGTCAGCCACATGGGCTTCGTGATGCTGGGCGCGTTCGTCTTCAACGAGCAGGGCCTGTCGGGCGCCGTCTTCCAGATGATCAGCCACGGCATCACCACCGGTGCCCTCTTCCTGCTGGTGGGCGTCATCTACGAGCGGACCCACGACCGCATGATCGCGCACATGGGCGGCCTGAATGCGAGGCTGCCGCACTACGCGGCGCTGTTCGGGCTGTTCACCTTCGCCAGCATCGGCCTGCCCGGCCTGTCCGGTTTCGTCGGCGAGTTCCTGGTGGTGCTGGGCGCCTTCCGCTACAACGGCTGGGTGGCCGCCGCCACCATGCTGGTGGTCATCTTCAGCGCGGTCTACATGCTGTGGATGTTCCAGCGCGTCTTCTTCACCGTCCCGTCGGGCTGGATGCGCCGCTTCTGGCCGACGCTGACCGACATGAGCCGCACGGAGTGGCTGGCGCATCGCGCCGCTGATCGTGCTGGTGGTCGCGCTGGGCGTCTATCCCGGCGCCGGTGCTGGACCTGATCAGCCAGCCGATGCAGCGGCATCATCGAGGGCGTCTCCGGCTCGGCCGGGCCTGACCTCGCTGGGGCTGCCGTGGTGAGGCGCGCGGCATGAACGATCCACTGAACGACCTGTTCACGCTGCTGCCCGAGCTGCTGCTGGTCGTCACCGTGCTGACGGTGATCACCGCCGACCTCTTCCTGCCGGCCGCCAGGAAGTGGACGCTCACCCCGCTGGCCGTCTTCGGGATGCTGCTGGCCGGCATCGGCTGCGTGCTGGTCTGGGGCGTGAACGACACCGTCTTCGCGGGCTTCTACGTGGTCGACGACCTGTCGGTCTTCTTCAAGGCCGCGACGCTGGTGATCGGCGTGCTGGCGGCCCTCTTCGCGCCGTCGTACCTGGTCCAGCGCCGCCTGCCGCTGGGCGAGTTCAACGCCATCCTGCTCTTCAGCCTGATCGGCATGTTCGTGCTGGCCAGCAGCTCCGACCTGATCACCCTCTTCCTCGGCCTGGAGCTGATGGTGATGCCCGTCCTACCTGCTGGCCGGCTTCCACAAGACCGACCGCTACAGCAACGAGGGCGGCCTGAAGTACTTCCTGCTCGGCTCGTTCGCCAGCGCCATCCTCCTGTTCGGCATCAGCTGGACCTACGGCCTGACCGGCACCACCCGGATCGCCGAGATCGGGCCGGGCCTGCTCGACGGCGGCGCGGCCGGGCTGGTCGCGATCGGCATGCTGACGGTCGGCTCCACCTTCAAGGTCGCGGCCGTGCCCGTTCCACTACTGGACGCCGGATGCCTACCAGGGCGCGCCCGACGCCCATCACCGGCTTCCTCTCGGTCGGTCCCAAGCTTGGCGCCTTCGCGCTGCTGGTCCGCCTCTTCGTCGACGGCCTGGGCGGGCATGCGCGCCGATTGGCTGGCGGTGATGGCGATCCTGGCGGTCCTGACCATGACCGGCGGCAACATCGTGGCGCTGGTGCAGGTCAACGTGAAGCGGATGCTCGCCTACTCGAGCATCGCCCACACCGGCTACATCCTGGCCGGGCTGGCCGCGTTCGCCGCCGCGTCGTCGCCCGACCTGCAGCGCCAGGGCATCGAGGCGATCCTCTTCTACGTGCTGGGCTACGGCGTCATGAACATCGCCGCCTTCGCGGTGGTCGGCATGCTGCAGCGCGACCCGGGCCGCTACGGCGGCCTGTCCAGCTTCGCCGGGCTGGCCGGCCGCTCGCCGGGCCTGGCGGCGGCCATGGCGATCCTGCTCCTCTCGCTGACCGGCATCCCGCCGACGGTCGGCTTCTTCGCCAAGCTCTACGTCCTGCTCGCCACGGTCGACGCCGGGCTCGCCTGGCTGGCGGTGCTGATCGCGCTCAACGCCGCGCTGGCCGCCTTCTACTACCTGCGCGTGGTCGTCTACATGTACATGCGCGAGCCGGAGGACGAGCCCGGCCACGCGTCGACCGCCACCCGTTCGGCGTCGCTCGCGCTGGTGCTCTCGGTGGCCGGCGTGCTGCTGCTGGGGCTCTTCCCCGAACCGGTCCTGGCCTTGCTGAGGACATCGGTCGGCAGCCTCTTCTAGACTTAGGGCACCCATGACCACGCCGGAGAAGCGGGAGACGGCGCTCGGCAGCGGCCGCTCGCCGGCTGCTCGGGGACCGACGGCTCCTGATCGCCACCAACCGCGGTCCCGTCACCTTCGCGCTCACGCGCGACGGTGAGCTGCGCCCGCGTCGTGGCAGCGGCGGCCTGGTCACCGCGCTGGGCCAGGTCGGCCAGCACGTGCCGGTGACCTGGATCGCGGCGCCCATGAGCGAGGGCGACCGTCGCGCCGCCGCCGACCCGAAGCAGATCGACCGGGCCATGCCGGGCGAGGAGATGCGGCTGCGCTTCGCCCCGGTCGAGCGCGCCGCGCTACGAGGCCGCCTACAACGTCATCGCCAACCCGCTGCTGTGGTTCCTGCAGCACCAGATGTGGGAGCTCCCCACCGCAGCCGATGATCGACGCCGGCACGCTGCGCGCCTGGGAGAACGGCTACGTCCCGGTCAACGAGGCGTTCGCCGACGCCGTGCTGGCACAGGCGCGCGGCGACGACCGCGCCGCGCATCATGCTGCACGACTACCACCTGTACCTGGCCGCGGAGACCATCCGCCGGCGCCGGCCGGAAGCGGTCCTCAGCCACTTCACCCATATCCCCTGGCCGCCGTCGTCGCTGTGGCAGACCATCCGCCCGGAGATCCGGACCGCCATCGTCGCGCGGCCTGGCGGCGAACGACGTGGTCGGCTTCCAGACGGAGCGCTACGCGCACAACTACCTGCGCAGCGTGGAGTCGTTCCTGCCCGGCGCCCGCGTCGACTACCGCTCGCGACGCGTGACGCCTGGAGGACGGCCACGTGGCGCACGTGCGGCACTACCCGATCAGCATCGACGTGGCGGCGACCCGCCGCGTGGCCCGCTCCGCGCGCGCCCGGCGCCGCGCGGAGCAGCTCGACTTCGCCACGCGGACCCGGGTGATCGTGCGCGTCGACCGGCTGGAGCCTTCGAAGAACATCCTGCGCGGCTTCGCGGCCTTCGAGTCGCTGCTGCAGCGCTATCCCGCGGCTGCGCGGCCATGTCACCTTCCTGGCCTTCCTGGTGCCGTCGCGCACCGGCCTGCGCGAGTACGGCGACTACGGGCGCAAGGTGCAGGCAGCGGTGGACCGCATCAACGCGCGCTTCGGCACGCGCCGACTACCGCCCGGTCATGATCTTCTACGAGAACGACTACGGCCAGGCGCTGGCCGGCCTGTCCATCGCCGATGTCGTGCTCGTCAACCCGCTGATCGACGGCATGAACCTGGTCGCCAAGGAGGCGGTCGTGGTCTCGGAGCGCGACGCCGCGCTGGTCCTGTCCGAGACGGCCGGCGCGTTCGACCAGATGGCCGATGGCGTCCTGCCGGTCGCACCGGCCGACGTGGTCGGCACGGCCGACGCCCTCGCCGCCGGGCTGGCCATGCCGGCGCGAGGAGCGCGCCGAGCGCCTCGCGCGGCTGCGGGCCGGCGTGGAGCGCGAGGACATCGGCTGGTGGCTGCGGCGGCAGCTGCACGACCTGGCGGGATCGCGGAGCGCCGCGCGACTCGCGGAGCGCCGCTCGGTCAGCCCATGGCGATTCGCCACGATCGCCCCGTGCGGCGCGGATCCGCATTCGGCCAGTCGCTGACCGGCTCCTGGCCACGGAACGCGAGCCTGGCGCAGTGACATCGCTCGGTCGTCTAGCGCACTCCGCTGGCCGAGCGCTGACCGGGCTGACCGGCGCGATCAGCGTCAGCCAGCGCCCGCAGCAGCTCACGCGCTGGCGGGGTCCGGCAGCATCGCATCCGCGGCGGCGGCGCACCTCGGCCGGCACCTCCCGGCCGCCCGCGACCGCCCAGGATCGCGGCGCGCAGCCGGCCCGCCGCCCGCAGCGCCGCTGCGGCGCGGAACATGTCCAGGTCGGTGACGTCGTCGCCGAGCACCAGCAGCCCACGCAGCCCGAAGCGCTCGACCACCGCCGGACTGCGGTCCCCTTGTCGCCGGCGCCGGCCGGCCGCAGCTCCAGGGACATGCGCCCCGGTCGCAGCATGATGCCGCCAGCGCGCGCCGCCTCCAGCGCCGTCGCGCACCCGGCGTCCGCGCCGCCTCGGGGTCCGGCGCGCCTTGCGGAAGTGGATCGGTGGCCGACAGGCCCTTGTCCTCGGCCGCGACGCCGGCTCGATCGGCACGCGGCCACGGCGCGCGGCTGATGGCGGCGCGCGCCCCGGCCAGCCCGGGTGCGGCGCTGGCTCGGCGACCCGGCTCCAGCCACTCCAGCCCGTGGTTGCCGACCACCAGCTGTCGTCGCGAACCGAGGATCCGCCGCGCGTCGGCGGCGGCCCGCCCGCTGACGATGCCCACCACCGCCAGGCGCCGGCCCAGCGCCGCCAGCGCCTCGGCCGCGCCGGGCAGCGCGCGCACGCCGGCCGGGTCGCTGCACGATCGGCGCCAGGGTCCCGTCGAGGTCGGTCAGCAGGCCGGCCGGCTCGGCAGCGCAGCGCCTCGCGCGCGCCATGGTCGAGGGCCCGGCCGGCGTCGGGCTGCTCCATCGGTCCCATGCGGTCATGGCGCGATCGTTGCTAGACTCCGCCCCGTCATGCGTCGCCTCTCGTCGGGCATGCTGGTGCCGCTCCTGCTGGCGGCTTGCGGGCGTCGTCCTCATTATCGTGGGGCAGCTGGACCTGGACCAGCCGCCCGGCCCCAGCCTGCCGCCGATCCCCGATCCGAGCAGCCCGGTGGCGCGTCGCCTCGCCGCACCGCCTGCGCCCGTCGGCGCACGCGTGCCGGGACGGCCAGCCCGCGAGCCGACGCCCCGATCGCCCACGCCGATCCCCGACGACTGGGTGGCGACCCAGCTGCAGATCGAGTCGGTGGGCATCAACGTGCTGGTCTACAAGTCGGCGCGGCGCCGGAACGTGACGACTTCCCGCCGCACGAGGGCGCCTACATCACTGCGAACAGCTCCGAGCCGGGGCGCGGCACCAACTCGTACATCTTCGCGCACGCCGAGCTGTACCTCTTCAAGCCGCTCTGGAACGTGCAGCTGGGAGCGGAGGTGAAGGTCCTGATGTCCGACGGCGCGGTGCTGCGCTACCGCGTCACCGAGATCCACCCCAACGTCAGCTGCCCCGACGACCGCGCCGACCCGCATCCGAACCCGCCGCTGGCCCTGCAAGTACGCGCCGCCGCGGCTGCTGCCGAGGGCGCGGCCTGGACGCACCGACCGATCACGAGCGGCTGACCCTGCAGACCAGCCAGGGCTACAACCGCAACTAGGGCGAGCTGATCGTGGTCGCGGAGCCGATCGCCTGACCGGCCGCCCGCGGCGCGCCTAGCGACCGCGCGCGCCTGCCGCCCACCAGCACCGCCGGCAGCAGCGTCGCCACCGCCACGCCCAGCGCGATGGTCAGCACCAGCTGCAGCACGTCGGCCGCCTCGCCGCGCGACCAGCGCTCGAGCAGGTCCACCAGGCGCCAGCGAGTCCCGCGGGTCCACGCCGACGAACTCCGGGTGACCGAGCTGCTGCACCAGCGCGTCGCGCCGCTCGGGCGTCGTTGATGAGCGCCGTCAGCTCGTCGATCCGGTTCTGGCCGATGCTGGTCAGCAGCGCCAGGCCGATGCTCATGCCGATCGTGCGCGTGATCTGCAGCATGGCGCTCGCCACGCCATAGGCCGATGCGCCGGCCGCCTCCACCGCCGCCGTCGCGCGCGGGGAGACGGTCAGCCCGAAGCCGGCGCCGAAGATGGCGAGGTCGCGCACCAGGCGCTCCAGGCCGGTATCGGTCCCCCAGCCGATGGCGAAGCCACAGCCCGACCGATCGTCAGCAGCACGCCGGCGGTCGTCGTGACCCGCTCGCCGGCGACGGCCGAAACGCAGGCCGCCCAGCACCGCGCCGCCGGCGATGGCCACCGTCAGGGCGGTCAGCGCCACCGCCGACGACTCCGGCCCGGCGTTCAGCACCCGGTTGACGAAGACCGGTCCGCCGATGATGGCCGTCGCCAGCGTGTAGCCCGTGAGCAGGCTGACGAGGTTGGCCGACGAGAAGCTGCGATCCGCGAAGAGGCGCGGGTCGACCAGCGGGCCGCGGAGCCGCAGCTCCAGCAGCACGAAGGCGGCGAGCGCCAGCAGCGGACCGCGAAGCCGCCCAGGATGCAGCGGATCGGCCCAGCCGCGCTCGCCGGCCAGGGTCAGCGCCGCGACGCCGGACAGCAGCGCGACGCTGACCAGCAGCGCGCCGCCCAGGTCGACGCCGCCGGTCGCGCGCGGCGTCTCGATGCCGCCGGCGACCACGTAGATCAGCAGCAGGGTGATGATGCGCGGCCGGGCACGTTCAGGAAGAAGATCCACTGCCACGTCGCGAGGTCGACGCCGGGCAGCGGCAGGGTCAGGTTGAGCAGGACCCAGGCCCCGTAGGCCGGGCCGACCGCCATGCCCACGAAGGTGGCCGCGCCCTCCACGCCCGAGCGCCGCGGCCCGCGCGCGCCCCGCGAACAGGTGGCTGGCCAGCGACATCGACAGCGGCACCAGCGCGCCGCCGCCGAAGCCCTGCACCACGCGCGACGCGATCAGCCAGTCCAGGCCCGTCTCCTGTCCCGCGAAGCGCGACAAGCCCGGCGCCCAGGCTGCCGACGCTGAACAGCAGCAGCGCCCCGACGTAGAGCCGCCGCGCGCCCCACAGGTCCGCGGCCCGGCCGGCGAGCGGCATGGCCACGATGTAGGCGAGCAGGTACGCGTTCACGATCCACGAGGCGCGCGCCAGGTCCGCCCAGCCGCCGAAGTCGGCCACGATCGACGGCAGCGCGATGGCGACCACCATCAGCTCGGCGCCGCCCAGGAACACGCCCAGCGAGGCCACCACCAGCACCGCCCAGGCGGCGACCGGGTGCATCCGCACGCCGGGTGATGCCGGTGCGCTCACGGGCCTTCACAGCTCCGCTCGCTCGAAGCGCGCCACGGCCGCGACCAGCAGCAGCGACGTGACCGCCAGCGACGTGCCGGCGCAGAGGAGCGCGTCGGCGATCGGCCGCTGCGCCGTGGTCAGGCCGGCCAGCACCGCCAGCCCGTCCGCCGGGCATGCCGGACCAGCCCCACAGCCGGTCGCCGCGCCAAGCAGCGGCAGCCCGGTGAGCAGCAGAGTCGCGCCGCGGCAGCGGCCAGGGGTCGGAGCAGCGTGCCTGCCAGCAGGCCGAGCGCGATGGCGGCCAACCCGGCCGAGGCGGCGGAGGTCAGGGCTGCGGCGAAGGGCAGCGGACCGGCGGGCGGCAGCGCGGCCGCCAGCGAGAGCCAGCCCACCAGCGCCGGCGGGCACCAGGGCGACCGCCACCAGCAGCGACGAAGGCCACGAACCAGGCGAGCAGGATCGTCGCTCGCGGGACGGCGCGGACCGCCAGCCAGCCGGCCGTGCCGCGACGGCGTTCGCGCGCGAGCGGTGAGCGGCGGCCACCGTGGCCGTGAACGTCAGCGCGGCCGCCAGCGCCAGGGCGTACCAGCCGAGCGGATCGGGCGGGGCGTCGGCCAGGTTCGAGCGTCATGGAATGCGGCAGCAGCGCGGCGGGCAGGCTGGCCAGCGATGACCGCGCCCACGACCAGCAGCAGCCGGAAGCTGATCCAGAGCTCGTGCAGGGCCAGCCCGGCGACCGGGACGAATCGGGTCACGGCGACGCGGTGACGCGGCTGGTGACGCCCGTCGACGTCGGTGCTCGCGCCGCGATCCCGTGGCGATCGGCCAGCGCCTCGATCCCGCGCAGCGGAGAGCGGCAGCCGGTTCGTCGCAGCTCGGCCACGTTCGCGTGCAGCACCACCGCCCGTCGCGGATGCAGGGCCACCTGGTTGACGAGGCCCGCCTCGCTGGCCGGGTAGCGGCTGGCGATCACCACCGTCCGGCGCCGTGGCTTGAGCAGCAGCAGCCGCGGGCGCTCGTCCGGGTCGAGCGAGCGCAGCGGCTCGTCCAGGAGCAGCACCTCGGGGTCGGTGAGCAGCGCGGCCGCCAGCGCCGTCTTCTGCGCGACCATCGGGCCGCTGCGCGTGAGCGGCTGCGTGGCAGCGGGCACAGAGCCGGAAGCGGTCGATCACCTCCCACACTCGGAGTCCCGCCTCGCGTCGCTCCAGGCCCGGCCAGCCGGGCGGCCAGCTCGAGCGCTTCCGTCGGCGAGAGCCACGGGTAGATGGCCGGCTGCGGGCCCACGTAGCCGATGCGGCGCGCCCAGCCCTGGCGGTGTCGTCGGCGCGGGCGACGCCGGCCATCGCGATTCGCCCCGCCGAAGGGCGCACCAGGCCGGCCAGCACGCGCAGCAGCAGCGTGCCTGCTCCTCGGGGCGAGACGCCAGCAGCAGCCGCGCCCCCACCGGAACGCTCAGGTCGACGCCGCGCAGTACCGCCTCGCGGCCTGGGCCCGCTGCCGCGCAGCCCGCGCGCCTCGATCGCCGCGGGGCGCAGCAGCCGGACCGACCGCGATGACCACAGCGCATCGGGCGTGGAGCTCGTCAGGGCGCACCTCCCGGGATGGCTGGCGGAGATCGGCGCAGCGAGTCTAGCACCCGCTTGACGCGCGTCCCCGACCCGCCGATATCATAAGCATCCGCTTATATCAATCGGCATTTGATAAAGATCGGCTTGCACTGTGACCCTCTCCACCGAAACGGCCGGCGAACGCGACCTGCGCCGCCTGCGAACCCTCTACCGCGCGCTCGGCGACGAGACGCGGCTGCGCGTCATCGGCCTGCTGGCCGAGGATCGGGCCCATGCCGGTCAACGCGCTCTCGGCGCGCGTCGGCCTGTCGCAGCCGCTCATCAGCTGGCACCTGCGCATCCTGCGCCTGGCCGGCCTGATCGACACGCAGCGCAACGGGCGCACGACCATCTGCCGCCTGCGGACCGCCGCCTTCGAGGAGCTGCACGAGGCGGAGGCGCGGCTGATCAGCGGCACCTGCCGGCATCGAGCCGCGCCGTCGCCGGCGCGCGGGCGAAGGTGTCCGATGTCAGCTAGCCAGCCGGGCACCCGCGACCTGCGCCGCGGCGACTCGCTGCTGTCGACCCGCGTCAAGGAGACCGGCCGGGCCGTGCTCGCGCCCGTGGTCCGGCTGGCGGTGCGCCTGCACCTGACCGCCAACACGGTCACGGTGATCGGCTTCCTGATCGTCGTGGCCGCATCCGGGCTGGTCGCACCGGGCAGCTGCTGGCCGGCGCCGCGATCCTGACCGCCGGCTCGCTGCTGGACGCGGTCGACGGCGCGCTGGCGCGCGCCACGGGCGGCACCACCGCCTTCGGTGGCTTCCTGGACTCCACCCTCGACCGCGCCGCGGAGGCGATCCTGTACGCGGGCGTGGTCGCGCTACTATCTCTCAACACATCCGAGCCGGCCGTGCCGGTGCTGCTGGCACTGGCGGCGCTGACCGCCTCGTTCCTGGTCAGCTACACGCGCGCCCGGGCCGAGGGCCTCGGCTTCACGCGCCGAGGTCGGCCTGGCCCCGCGCGTCGAGCGGCTGGTCCTGGTCATCGCCGGCATCGCCCTTGCGGGCATCGGCTTCGAGATCGGGCTCATCGGCTGCCCTGGTGTTCGTCGCGCTCCTGGCGGTGGCGACCACCGTACAGCGAATCTGGCATGTTCATCGGCTCAGCGCGCTGACCGCGCCCAGTGGCCTAGACGACACGACAAGGGAGAATGACGATCCGTGGCTAACGGCAACGGCAAGAGCGCCGGCAACGGCAAGGGCCCGGACGGCAAGATCCGGGTCGCGATCGTGGGCGTGGGCAACTGCGCCTCGAGCCTGGTGCAGGGACGCTACTACTACGAGAACGCCAAGCAGGGCGACCACATCCCCGGCCTGATGCACGTCAACCTGGGCGGCTACCACATCCGCGACATCGAGTTCGTGGCCGCCTTCGACGTCGACAAGACCAAGGTCGGCAAGGACCTCTCCGAGGCGATCTGGGAGGGGCAGAACAACACCTTCAAGTTCGCCGACGTGCCGCACACCGGCGTCACCGTCGAGCGCGGCATGACGCACGACGGCCTCGGCAAGTACCTCTCCGAGGTGATCGAGAAGGCGCCCGGCCCGACCGCCGACATCGTCGGGATCCTCAAGGAGCGCAAGGTCGACGTGATGGTCAGCTACCTGCCGGTCGGCAGCGAGCAGGCCACCAAGTGGTACGTCGAGCAGGCGCTGCAGGCGGGCGTCGGCTTCATCAACGCCATCCCGGTCTTCATCGGCCGCGAGCCGTACTGGCAGCGGCGCTTCGCGGAGAAGGGCCTGCCGATCATCGGCGACGACATCAAGAGCCAGGTCGGCGCGACCATCACCCACCGCGTGCTGACCCGCCTCTTCATGGACCGCGGCGTGCGGATCGACCGCACCTACCAGCTGAACTTCGGCGGCAACACCGACTTCCTGAACATGCTGGAGCGCGAGCGGCTCGAGTCCAAGAAGATCAGCAAGACCAACGCGGTCACCTCCATGATCGACTACCCGATCGACGAGGACGACATCCACGTCGGTCCCTCCGACTACGTGCCGTGGCTGAAGGACCGCAAGTGGTGCCACATCCGGATGGAGGGCACGACCTACGGCGACGTGCCGCTCAACCTGGAGATGAAGCTGGAGGTCTGGGACTCGCCCAACTCCGCCGGCGTCATCACCGATGCCATCCGCTGCCTGAAGCTGGGCCTCGACCGGCGGCCTGTCCGGCACGCTGGTGGCCCCATCGGCCTACTTCATGAAGTCGCCGCCCCTGCAGATCCACGACGACGTCGCACGCGAGCGGGTGGAGGCCTTCATCCGCGGCGACGACAACGAGACGCTGGTCGGCACCGAGACGAGGAAGGGTTCGACCAAGGGGACCGGCAGCCGCCAGAAGGCGACCGCTGGCACCGCCTAGCAGCACGTTGTCGGCAGACAACCTCTCCTCCGAGTCGCTCGCCGGGGCCATGGAGCCGCCGCCGCGGCAACCGGCACCTGGAGCGGCTCCGCGGGAGGGCGAGCGGCGCCGAGAACTGCTCGCCTTCTGGGCGTATCGCGCAGCCGAGCGACTCATCGGCTGGCTGCCACGCGGCTTCGTCCTGCCCGCCGCGGCGGCGGTCGGCAACGTCGGCTACGACGTCGCCGGGCCCAAGGGCCGCGTGGTGCGTGAGAACCTGGCGCGCGCCATGGGCCTGGATCCCGACCACCGCCGCGTGCGGCACGCGGCACGCCGCGCGTTCCGCAACTACGCGCGCTACCTGGTCGACGTCATGCGCCTGGCCGGCGTCAGCCCGGACACGTCCGGCGCCCTGGTCGACATCGAGGACATCACGCCGCTGTTCGAGGCCAAGGCGGCCGGCAAGGGCGTCCTCCTCTGCACCGTCCACGTCGGCGGCATGGACCTCATCGCGCCGGCGCTGCTGGCACACGGCCAGGAGCTGCACGTCATCGCCGATGACACCACCTACGGCCGCCTCTACGACCACCTCAAGGAGGTTCGCGCGCGTCACGGCCTGACGCTCATCGGCTGGCGGAAGCTGCGGGCCCTGTTCAAGGCGCTGCGCGCCGGCGAGAACCTCGTCCTCTTCTGCGACGGCGGCTACCGAGCCGGCGACGTACCGGTCGAGTTCCTTGGCGAGCCGACCACCTTCCCGGCCGGCCCGGCCACGCTCTCGGCACGCTCGGGCGCGCCGATGCTGCCCGTCGCCGCCCGTCGCACGGAGGGGGACCGCTTCCACGCCGAGGCGTTGCCGCTGATCCACGCCGCCGGCGATGATCCGGCGGAGATCTACCGCGCCACGCAGGCCCTGGCCGACGAGCTCGGCCGGGTCATCGCCGCCGACCCGGGCCAGTGGTACATGTTCCGCCCCGTCTGGCCGCAGACCGATGCCCAGCGAGCACAGGCGAGCCGCGCGCTGGAGCTGGCACGCCGCGGCGAGGACTGGTCGAGGGCCTCCGCCTGACGATGGGTGGCCTCCTCCTCCGCGCCGGACTCGAGATCGCCGACTTCGTCGTGCGCTCGCTCCCTGCGCGGGCGGCGTATGCCCTCGCCGCGCTGGTCGGTCGGGCCTGGTATCGGTTCGCCGGCGACCGGCGAGCGCTGGTGTCGCAGACGATGGCACGCGTCTCCGAGGCGGTGGGGCTGCCAACCGAGGGTCCCGCGTTCCGCCAGATGGTCGAGCGTGCGTTCGTGGAGCACGCCCGCTACTGGGCGGAGGTGCTGCGGGCGCCGCACTACCGGCGCGAGGACCTGGACCGGATCGTCTCGGTCGAGCCCGCCTCATGGGAGGCGCTGGAGGACGTCTTCCGCAAGGGCGCTGTGATCGCGGTCCCGCACATGGGCAACTTCGAGCCGTTCGGCTACTTCGTCGTGAACCAGGGCCTGCGCGTCACCGCACCCATCGAGGAGACCGAGCCGCCGCAGCTCTTCGAATTCCTGATGGCGCGCCGTGTCGGTGCCCAGCCGGTCAACATCGTGCCGCTGCGACGGGCCACGAGACCCATGATCGCCGCGCTGAAGCGTGGCGAGATCGCCGCCATGGTGGCCGACCGCGACCTCGGTCGCGGCGGCGTGCCGGTCACCATGTTCGGCCACGCCACCACGCTGGCGCCGGGCCCAGCCACGTTGGCCCTGCGCCACGGCCGGCCGCTGGTGATGGGCCGCGTCCTGCGCACCGGCCCGGATCGGTTCGTCGCCCGGGCGGAGCTGGTGACGGCGGAGCTGACGGGTGACTTCGAGGCCGACGTCGCCGCCCTGACCAGGGCGCTGGCTGCCAGCTTCGAGCGCGCCATCGCCGAGGCGCCGGAGCAGTGGTGGGCCTCGTTCCAGCCCTTCTTCACCGACCAGCGCCGGCTCCGCGGGCAGGCGGCATGAGCTCGCGCGGTCCGCACGAGCGCGGCAAGGCCGACATGCACCTGCACACGCTCTACTCCGACGGGACCGCCGGGGTGCAGGCGGTGCTCGACCACGTGGAGGCGGCCACCGACCTGGATCTGGTGGCAATCACCGACCACGAGCGGGTCGATGGCGCGCTGCGCGCGCGCGAGATCCACGCGGCCGGCGACTATTCGTTCGAGCTGGTGGTGGGCGAGGAGGTCACCAGCCGCCGTGGCCACGTCGTGGCGCTCTTCATCGAAGAGCGCATCCCGCCGTTGCGCCCGATCACGGAGACACTCGAGCGCATCCACGACCAGGGCGGACTGGCCATCGCCGCCCACCCCATGGCACCGCTCACCCCCAGCCTGGGCACGCGCACCCTGCTCCAGCTGCGCGACGACATTGATCCCCGCCACCACCTCGACGCCATCGAGCTGATGAATCCGTCCGCGGCCGGCCGCGCGCGGCGGCTGGCCCGCATGCACCTCAATGAGCACCGGCTGCACCTTCCCGGCGTCGGCAACTCGGATGCGCACGTGCTGTGGCACGTCGGAACAGCCTGGACCTGGTTCCCCGGCTGGACCGCGGAGCACTACCGCGCGGCGATCCTCGACCGCACGGTCGAAGCCGATGGCGAGCACTGGGGCAACTGGAGCAACGTGGCGGTCTACGGCCGGCAGCTGGCTGCCAAGGCTCGACACCTGCGCCATACTCTGCGTCCCACGGGAGAGTGGCGATGACGAAGCTCGGGCCGAATCCGATCGCCGTCGATGGGGAACCGGCTGTGGCCAATCCATCGGCCAAGCTTGTGCACGGACGCCCGCCCCTGAAGGTCGGGATCGTCAGCCCGTACGGCTACCCGCATCCCGGCGGCGTGAACGAGCACGTTCGGCACACCTACCAGGCCATGCGCCGCCTCGGCCACGACGTCTGGATCATCACCAGCAGGTACGGCAAGGAGCGCGAGAGCGAGGGGCACATCATCCGGCTGGGGACCGGCTACGCCTTCCCGGCCAACGGCAGCATGGGCCGCCTCACCGTCAGCTGGCGGTTCAAGCAGCGGGCACGGGACCTCCTGGCTGAGCACCGTTTCGACATCCTGCACTTCCACGAGCCGCTGGTGCCGTTCCTGTCGCCGACCGTGCTCGACCAGTCGGACACGGTGAACATCGGCACCTTCCACGCCTTCGGCGGCTTCTCGCCCTCCTACTGGGTCGGGAAACGGTTCGCCAGCCAGCTGGCGAACAAGCTGGACGGCCGGATCGCGGTGAGCGGCGCCGCGCGGCACTTCATCACCCGCTACTTCCCCGGCGACTACCGCATCATCCCGAACGGGGTCGACCTGGACCGCTACGCCGATGTCGAGCCCTTCGACGAGCTGCGTGACGGGACGATCAACATCCTCTTCGTCGGCCGCTTCGAGGAGCGCAAGGGACTGATACACCTGCTCCGGCCTACCACCGCATCCGGAAGCGGCACGTCGACGCCCGGTTGCTCGTGATCGGGACGGGACCCAAGGCGCGCGAGTACCGCCGCTTCGTGGGGCTGCGCCAGATCCGTGACGTGGAGTGGCTGGGCCGCGTCGACGACGGCGACAAGGCGCGCTACTTCGCCTCCGCCGACATCTTCTGCTCGCCCGCCACCGGCCAGGAGTCGTTCGGGATCGTCCTGCTCGAGGCCATGGCGGCCGGCGTCCCCATCGTCGCGAGCGATATCCACGGCTACAAGAACGTGATGCAGCGCGGCGTGCAGGGGCTGCTGGTCGAGCCGCGCAACGCGATGGCGCTGGCCGCCGGTCTCTACAAGCTCGCCACCGACGAGGAGCTGCGCAACCAGATGGGCGAAGCCGGCCGTCTCCGCGCGCCCGACTACAGCTGGGACCGCGTCACCGAGCGCATCGTCGACTACTACCACGAGGTCCGCGACCGCGTCCTCGCCACTGGCGGCGGGCCGCCGCCCGGTCATCAGCCGGGCCGATGAACTGGCGGACGAACCGCGCACCCGCCGCCCGGTTAACAGCCGCACCGATGATCTGGCCTGCGAACGCCGCAGCTCCCGCCCGATTCCGGCCCCCGTCCGCCAGACCATCGGAGGGACTGATATCCCGCGCCCGGGACTACATCGGCTTGCGGTAGGCGGTGGAGCGGAACTCCTGCTCGAATCTCGCCTCCTCGTACAGGCGCAGGGCGCCGCTCGGGTTTGCCGCGTCCACGCCCAGACCGGCCGACGTCATCCCGCGGTCACGGAACACGATCAGCGAGCGCGCGACGAGCGCGCGCGCAAGGCCGCGCCGGCGCCACGGTCGGCGGACGAAGACGGAGGCGAGCCAGCCGCGCTTGCGGTTGAACGCCGCGTTCTCGGTCGCGCTGATCTCGTTGATCACGCCGCCGGCGATCTCGTCGCCGTCCCAGGCCACCACGAACAGGGAGGGATCCCATTTCGGGTCGCGCTTCCACTCGGCAAGCCGGTCCGGCGAGCCATCGAAGCCGCCCCAGTGATCCTGGAAGGCCTCCACGTCCGCGTTCCACAGCTGCAGGTGCAGGTCCTGATCGTCGCCGACCGGCCGCAGCTCCAGCCCCTCGGGCAAGGGGTGCTCGACGACGCCGTCGAGGGTTGGCCGCACCATGTCGAAGAAGTAGCGCACCGGCTCGTAGCCGTGACGCTTCACCAGCCGGATCGAACGAGCGGCGGTGTCCGGCTGCCAGTTGCCGTAGAAGTGGGGCCGCTCGGATGGCAAGGCGGCGGCTCGCTGACGCGCGAAGGACTCCGCCTCGGCGAGCATCCAGGCGCCGATCCCCTTCCCGCGCCAGTCGGGATCCACCGCGCAGCCGATGCGGTACTCCCGCAGGCCGTCGGTGGTGTCCACCCACTCCACCTGCCAGTAGGCGACCGGTTGCCCGTCGAACTCCAGCAGCCGCATGTCGCGCGTGGGGTCGAACATGTCGTTGCGCCGCGACAGCCAGGTCTCCATCTCCTCGACGCTGACCCGCCACGGAACCGCGTCGGCGATGTCGCTGCGCGTGATCAGCTGAGTCACGGCGGCGGCATCACCGGGGCGGTAGGCGCGGACCGTCAGTCCGTGAACGGGCGCGGCTGCGGTGCTCATCGGTCCAGCTCCATCGGCTTGCGGTACGCCGTCGAGCGCAGGTGCACGCCGAAGCCGGCCTTCTCGTACAGGCGCAGGGCGCCCGTCGGGTTGTCGGCGTCCACCCCCAGCCACGCCGACGTCATGCCGCGCTCGCGGAGCAGCACCAACGAGCGCGCAACCAGCGCCGCGGCCAGGCCCTGCCCGCGCCACGGGCGACGGACGAAGACCGAGTCGAGCAGACCCCGACGTCGGTCCAGTTCTCGGTTCTCGTGCTCGTTGATGGAGTTGACGACGGCACCCGCGATCTCATCGCCGTCCCACGCGACGACGTGCAGCGTCGGATCGAGGTCCGGGTCGGCCATCCACTGCTCGAACTTCTCGTCGGACACGTCGAAGCCGCCCCAGTGGTCGAGGAACGCCTCCGCGTCGGCGTCGAAGAGCTGGCGGAGCCGCACCCGCCCCTCCACCGGACGGATCTCGAGACCCTCCGGCATGGGCGGAACGTCGACCTCCTCCAGGTTGGGACGGAGCATGTCGAAGAAGAAGCGGACGGGTCGGTAGCCGTTGCCGGTCAGCAGCGCCACCGCCCCAACCCTGGCCTCCGGCGAGAAGCCGACGTAGTGGCGCGGCCGATCGGTCTCCTGGGACGCAGCGACGTTCCGCAGCCGCGCCTCGTTGTGGGCAAGGATCGCCGTCCCGACGCCGCGGCGCCGCCACTCGGGGTGCACGTGCCCCCGGGTCATGTAGTCGCGCAGCCCGTCGGTCGTGTCTTCCCACGAGGTGAAGCCGTAGGCGACCGGCTGCCCGTTCGCCTCCGCCACGACGATGTCGTGCGCCGGGTCGAAGCTCGGCCGCGCGCGCGAGAAGAAGTTGTGCAGCGCCTCGTGCGAGGCACGCTCGTCGACGCCATCGGCCGCGTTCCCGGCCGACGAGATGCGTACGAAGTGGTCGATATCGGATTCGCCGGCGAACGGCCGGAGGGTGACTCCGGCCGGCGCCGAGATCGGTGCAGAAGGTGCAGAGGTCTTCATCGGTCCATTCCTTGAAGGTGAGTCCGTGTGCATCGGATCCGTCATGCGGCTCAACCCACTCGCTTCAGCTTGCCGGTCCGCTTGGCGTAGCGCTCGGCGACGCCGAACGCCCACAGCCCTGCGGGGATCAGGATCAGTCCGCTGATGAGCAGCGGCCACACGTCGTGCAGCAGCTCGCCCATTCCGACGCCCTCGATCAGCCCCTGCCGCACCCCGTCCAGGACGTAGGTGGCCGGCGAGAACTGGCTGATGAACTGCATCCAGCCGGGCAGGACGTCCACGCTGTAGTAGACGCCGCTGACCAGCAGCAGCAGGGACTGGATGACGAACACCATCTGCGCCCCGCGCTCGACGTAGAGGAGCGGCAGCATGGAGGCCGCGATCCCGATTCCGGCGAAGCTCACCGTCCCCAGCAGCGTGAAGGCTGCCGCGGTGACGAAGTTCGCGTTCGAGAGATCCAGCTCGAAGAAGAGCACCAGGACCAGCAGGACGAACAGCGTGTGCACCAGCCCGAAGAGGACGGCGTAGGCCGCCGCTCCGAGCAGCTGCGCATAGCGCCGCACCGGCGCCATGAACGTGTACTCCAGCGTTCCTTCCCAGCGCTCCCACTGGACCGCCTCGGCAATGAACTCGAAGACGATCGACAGGTAGCTCCAGAAGATGGTGCCGATGACGAGCACCATCAGCAGCCGCGGATTCCCTTCCGAGACGCCGATGAGGCTCACCGCCAGGGCACCCGCGACCGAGTAGACGAGCCAGGCGATCTCCCAGCCCCAGTATCGCTTTGTGAGGTTGAAGTTCCGCTCCACGAAGGCGTAGGACGCCCTCAGCTCACGGGTCAAGAGTGCCATGGTCGTGTTCCGTCACTTCCTGTCGTCTGCCGGGTTGAGCCGACCCGCTCCCCTCAGAGGGAACGAGCCGGCCGCATAGTCGGGTCCGCCGCCAGCTTCTCGCCCGCACGCACGAGCTGACGACCGACCCAGCGCCGCACGGGGCGCCCATCACGGGATCGCTCGCCGCGGCCGTGGATCTCGCTGCGCAGCTGCGCGACGCGGATCTCGTTCTCGCGGACGAAGTCCTGTGGGGTCGGATGAATCCACACGGTTCTCACCTCCTTTCTCATTCGCTACTCGTCTTCGTTCTCGTCGTCGATGTCGTCGTCCAGCGACCTGCCGGTGAACTGCATGAACACGCTGTTCAGCGTCGGCGGCAGGCCGTGCTTCTCCGCGACCATCGCCTTCAGGCCGGCGGGAGTGTCCTCCGCCACGATCCGTCCGTCGTTGATGATCGAGATCCGATCGCAGAGCCGATCCGCCTCGTCCAGGTCGTGCGTCGTCAGCACGATCGTGGCGTCGTGCGAGTCACGCAGCTCCTCGACGAAGGCCTGCACGTCCAGCTTCGACCGCGGATCGAGGCCGGTGGTCGGCTCGTCCAGGAGCATCAGGATCGGGCTCGTCAGCAGCGCCCGCGCGATGGCGACCTTCTGCTGCATGCCCCGGCTCATCTGCTCCAGCGGACGGCCCAGCCGCTTCTCGCTGATGCCCAGCCGAGCCAGGATCCGGATCGCATCGGCTCTCGCCTGCTTGGCCTCCAGGCCGTACAGGCGCGCCGCGTAGATCAGGTTCTCGTGCGGGCTGAGCTTCTTGAAGAAGGCGGCGTCCACGCTCACGCGGTTGATGAGGCGCTTGACCTCCATCTCGTCGCGCACGATGTCGTGGCCGAACACCTCCACCTTCCCCGTGTCCAGGGTCAGCAGCGTGCTCACCAGGCGGATCAGGGTCGACTTCCCCGAACCGTTGGCTCCCAGCACGCCGTAGATCTGTCCACGCGGAATGCTCAGCGAGACGTCGTTCACGGCGATCACCGGCTTCTTCTTGCGACCCACCTTGAAGCGCTTGCTGACGTGATCGATCAGCAGCGCGGGTGGACCGCTCGGTGCCGATGCCGCAGCCGGCGCCGGCACGACGGCCGTGCGCTGGCGCACGGACGCATCGGTCTTCACTTGTTCGGCTACGCCGGTCATGTCGCTGTCCTCTAGTCCTGCCATGTCTCACCCGCCAGAAAATGGAACGAGCCGCGGGTCCTCACTCGTGAGTCCGCGGCTCGAGGATGCCTGCAGGGGCATCAAAAAACCGTGGACCCGATCTGGCCCACGGCTCGTGGCGTTCGTCTTGGCGGCCTTGCCGCCAGTTCGTCAGCTCGAACTGGGCACAGATCTCCCATCCGGGGCGCCACTGATGGGCGTCACCGTGGGGCACGCGATGAGGGTGCTCCGATAGAGATCCATTGCCTTACACATTCCCTCTGTGGTCGATTTGCTGGCCGGACGGCACGTCGAACGACGGTTCGTTCAGACGGGCCGCCGCGGGAGTCTACGGCGCTCCTCCTGCTCCTGTCAAGACGCGCAGGAGGGCGAGGTTATGCACCACCTGTTAGGCTGTGGGATGGGTCGTTGCCGCGGAGGCACCGGCGCCCATGCAGAAGGAGACGATTTGAGCGACGCGATCGAGGTCACCGGCGAAGTCATCCAGCCCCTTCCGAACGCGCAGTTCCGCGTTCTGCTGCCCGACGGGCACGAGGTGCTGGCGTATCTCGGAGGCAAGCTCCGAAAGCACCGGATCCGCATCCTGCTCGGGGATGCCGTGAAGGTGGAGCTCTCGCCCTATGACCTCACGCGCGGCCGCATCACCTACCGGATGCGGGTCTGACGCTGCGTCAGGTCCCTCCCGACAGCAGCGTGAGGCTGTCGCAGAACCGCCACTGACCCGCGGCGCCGAACTCGCCGCCGCCGACGCGCACTCGATCTCCCTGCCCAGCGAGCTCCTGTCCGGCGAGTAGAGCCGCACCCCATCATCGGTCTGTCGAGCGTAGTAGTCGGAAACAGGACGAATGGCCGTTGGCGGCGTACGCCCGCTGCGACAATCTGCTGAGGACCCGTTTCGCACAAGAACCCGAGCGAGGGACATTTCGTGAACATCAACCGCGGCCTGCTCTTCTGGGGGCTGGCCCTCATCACCGCGGGCGCCGTCGCGCTGGCGGTACAGCGGGACCTCATCGACAGGGACGCCATCGCCGGAACGTGGCGCCTCTGGCCGCTGATCCTGATCGTCATCGGCCTGGCCATCGTGCTCGCCCGCACCCCCTTCGCGCTCGTGGGCACCGTGCTGGCCGCCGTGCTGCTGGGCTTCGGTGCCGGCGCGCTCGTTTCGAGCGGGGGCAGCTTCAACATCGCCTGCGGCGGCGACCTTCCATCCGACCTGCATACGCAGTACGGCAGCTTCTCCGGGAGCTCGGCGAAGATCACACTCGACTTCAACTGCGGGCGCCTGGACGTCTCGACCGTCGGCGGCTCCGGATGGGAGGCGCGGACCGGGGTGAGCGGCGACCGCGAGGTCCGGCTCTCGTCCGGCGGCGACTCGCTGACCATCCGTTCGCCCGGGGGCGGCTTTCGCTTCGACGAGGGCAGGCAGCGTTGGGAGGTCGACCTGGGCACCGAGCTCACCTACGACCTCGAGATCAACGGCAACGCGGCGGACTCCAGCCTCGACCTGGCCGGCGGCAGCTTCTCGATCCTCTCCATCGATCCCAACGCGATCTCCATGACCGTCGACCTTGGCGGCGCCAGCGTCGACGACTTCGACCTCTCGATGAACGCCGGATCGGCCAAGTTCCAGACCGATGCCGATACCGCCATGACGGGCAGCGTCGACATGAACGCCGGCAGCATCGACTTCTGCACCGCGCAGGGGACTGCGCTCCGCTTCCGCGTCGACGCCAACATCACGTTCTCGCACAACCTGAACGACTCGGACCTGAACCGCTCCGGGGACACCTGGACGAGTGACGGCTTCGAGGGCGCCGACCGTGCCATCGACCTGACGTTGAGCGGCAACGCCGCCAGCTTCACCCTGAACCCGCAAGGAGGCTGTTCATGAACCGCCGGCTCTACCGCTCCCCCACCGACTCGGTCCTGGGGGGCGTGGCTGGGGGCGTCGCGGAGTACCTGGACGTCGATCCGTCCATCGTTCGCATCGTGTGGGCCATCCTGGCCATCGTCACCGGCGGCATCTTCTTCGTGGTCTACATCGTCATGTGGATCGTGGTGCCCGAAGGGCATCCCGAACCCTACGTGCCGGGACCCGGCGCCCAGCCGGGCTGGACCCCGCCGAGCGGCCCCTCTGCCGCCTCGCCGGCAGGAGGCACCGACCCCGCGGCAGCGCCCGGTGAGGCGCCTCCAACCCCCTCCGCTCCGGCTGCGCCCGCCGCGTGGACGCCGCCCGCTGCCGATCCATACGCCGGCCGGCGGCATCGCCATCGGCGCAGCGGCAACGGCGGGCTGATCTTCGGAATCATCCTGGTCGCGCTGGGGGTGTGGTTCCTGCTCGACAACTACATCCCCGACCTGCGCAGCGACCTGCTCTGGCCGATCGGCCTGGTCGTGCTCGGGCTGGTCCTGCTGGTTGTCTCCACGAGGCGCTCCTCCGAAGAGAGCTGACCCTTGCCGGTGCCGCCGGGCCTGCGCGTGAGGGTCCGGCGGCCACCGTGCGGTCTGCACCTCCCGTCGCGCAGAGGGTCCTGCGTCTGAATCCTCGTCCCACGCTCCGGGGCACGGGCTGTCGGCGTGCCCGCTAGATCGGGCGTTTCCGCACCAGACATGGGCGAGGGGTTCCAAAGTGCGCGTACATCGGGCGGCCGGCAGCAGGCGCGGCGCCCGTGGGTGCGCCTCACGCTCGGGCTTGCCCGACGTGCAGGCAGAAGCGCACCCGCAACCAACCCCCGGTGACGGATTGCCCTATGTATCGCCAGCTGGCGGCGGCCCTGCGACGTGCGGGGATCGCGCCTCCCATCGGTCCCGGCCGAAGAGGGCGAACGCGGCGGCGGCGAGCGCCACCAGGGTGCCGAGTGCCAGCTTCCAGGTATCGGCGCTGAGCAGCTGCCCGCGCTCGCCCTGCGGCGGATCCGGGAACTGGAAGTTGTAGTTCCACGGGGGCAGGGCTCTTGCCACGTTGATGTACCAGTCCGGCATGGCCAGCGCGCTGCCCAGCGGGAAGACGAGGACGCCGGCGATGGCGGCCAGCACCAGGAACGCGGTGGCCAGCGGTCGCCAGCTCCACGACCGCAGCCCCTCGTCGACCACGTAGGCAACGGCGATCATGGCGAACATGACTGCGGTGAGGTAGTGGTACTGGAAGGTCGCCCGCTCGATCCGCGTCCAGGGCAGGAACTGGAAGACGAAGGCCCCCACCAGCAGCACCAGCGCGATCGAGCGCCGGCGCCAGGCCTGGACGGCGCAGTAGAGGATGGCGGGGATGCCCGCCCAGAAGAGGATCGGGTTGCCGCCGTTGTAGATGACCCCCACGGACCGGCCGTCGTAGTCGTGGCCGTAGAACCAGACCGGCTTGAGGTCGAGCGGCCAGCTCCACCACGGCGACGACGCCGCGTGCCCGGCCTGGAGCCCGAAGTGGTAGCCGAACATCTGGGCGTGCAGCTCCTCCAGCGACCAGCCGTAGCCGGGACCGGCGTCCGGCCCGGCGATGTTGTGGCCCAGCTGCAGGTACGGGATGTAGGCGAGGAAGTAGACGAGCAGCGGAAGCACGGCCAGCGCCGCCCCGATCCAGGGCCACGAGAAGCCGCCCATCTCACCGGGCATGTGCCAGCGTCGGTCGGACTGCGGTCGCAGCAGCGACCATGCCGCGCGGGCCATGAGCAGCACGGCGGCCACGCCGAGCATCAGGTAGGCCGGCCAGCCAACCTGGGCGCCGCGCGCCAGCAGGGCGAAGACGAGCTCCACCGTGTTGTCGGCGGTGCCGGCGTTCTGCACCTGGTCGAAGACGAGGGCGAAGGCCAGGCCGATGCCCGACAGCACCAGGGCCGTCGGCGCCAGGCCCAGCAGGTCGCGCGAGTCGAGCCGGATAGGACGGACCCATACCAGCAGCAGCGCCAGCGCCAGCGCCGCCACGCAGACGATCAGGAACGGCCACGGTGCGCCGATGCCGGCCACGAGCGTCAGGAAGGCGATCGCGGCGACCAGCAGGAAGCGGCCGAGGTTCGAGCGAGCGAGGACGAGCACCCAGAGGCCGATGAGCGCGTAGATGCCCACCCACTTGGTGGCCGACGCCAGGCCGATGAGGACGCCGACCAGCGGCAGCGCCCACCAGGCGCTGCGCTGCCATCGGCCGGACCAGACCTGCCAGAAGACCAGGTAGGCGGCGGCGATGAAGACCGCCACGAAGATGTCGTTCATGCTGATCCGGCTCATCACGTAGCTCATCGCGTCCAGCGCGATGAAGGCGCCGGCCAGCACGGCGATGCGGCGGCGGCGGAACATGGTCGCCGCCAGCAGGTAGATGAGCCCCACCAGGATGGAGCCGAAGACGATCCCGGACAGCCGCCACGCGAAGGCGTTGCTGCCCGCGTCGATGCGGACGATCTGTCCCGCGCCTTCGCCCAGCGACGTCGACGCGAGCAGCAGGCCGTGGTCGTCGCCCTGGCTGTGGTCGTTGACGTCGAAGGCGAGCGCCAGCGGGTCACCGTCCAGCAGGGTCGTGTCGAAGGCTGCGAAGCCGGCCGACTGGCGGCCGCCGTTGCCGAGCGGCTGCACGGTCCAGACCGCCGGCTGCTGCGACGAGCTGTCAAAGCCGGCGACGTAGATGATGTTCGCCACCGACTGCCAGCCGATGAGGCTGGGCCTGCCGGGCAGCGGCGCGGTGTCGATCAGGTGCACGTCGTGATCGAAGACGGTGATGCCGCCGTCGACTGCCGGGTGCGAGGCGTCCGCCGGGAGGGCGCCGACAGGCACCCAGGCCTGCGCATCGTCGCCGCTGCCACGGACCAGGACCGGCCCCGCCGGCGCAGCGGGCAGCGTCTCGACGCGCGCCTCGTCGCCGTCCATCTCCGGCTGCAGCGTTGCACCGTCGAGCACCGCCAGCACGCCGCGCCGCTGGTCGGTCGCCAGCACGCGCGTGCCCGCGTCGCCGCTCGCCGGGAGGTACGCCGCGCCCGCCGCCACCAGGTCGCTGCGGCCGAGCTCCACGCCGGTGGCCAGCTCCGTCACGACGAGTCCGTCCGACCCACGGAAGAGGATGACCGACGCATCTCGCGGGATGTCGATCTGGAGGATCCCGGCCAGTCCGGTCTCGATGGGCGGGCCGCCTGGCGGGGGCGCCCGTTCGCCCCGCGCCGCGACGAAGGCCGCCAGCTGGTAGGTCCACGCCTGCCCCTGGCCGGCGGTGCCGACCAGGAGTCGCTCGCCGCCCTCGTCGTAGGCGAGGCTCGTGATGGCGCCTGGCGCATCCCACGTCGCGATGAGGTCGCCGCTCTGCGCGTCGCGGGCGGTGATCGTCTGGCCGGCGCCGGTGAAGACGATGGAGCCGGGACGGTTGTTCGCGGTGCGCTGGGGCGCGATCGCCAAGGCGACCGCCGGCTGTTCGAGGTCGGTGGAACCGACCGCCTTGTTCGGATCCGCGACCACGATTCCGGCCGCGATCAGGTACTTGGCCAGCATCGGGTGCGTCCACTCGTAGGTGTCGCGGGTCCAGCCCTCCTGCCAGTCGGCCAGCCACTCGGTCGCGGACCGGGCGTGGTAGACCTCGTCGAAGTGCATGGAGCGTGGCGTGTCCAGCCGCCAGAGGCGGAAGAAGAAGGCGAACAGCACCAGGCCGATGACCAGCAGCAGGTCCAGCCGGTCCAGCCTCCGCATCGGCTCGCGCAGGTAGGGGTCGGCCGGATCAGGCCGCATCCGGCGCCGCAGCGTGGCGATCCACGCCGGGTGGTCCGCAGGGCCGCCCGACATCGGCGGCCCGGGCGCGCGGAGGGCCGCCTCCTCGTCGGCATCCGGCTCTGGCGGGACGGCGAGCCACAGCCGTGCGGGCGACCAGGCGATGCCGACAGCCCGCCAGGTCAGCAGCGCAAGCACGACCACGATCATGGCGGAGAGGGCGTAGATGCCCCAGTCGCTGAAGATCGTGGCCGCCAGCAGCGGGTCGCGGGCCATCGGCTCACCGCCGACGCCGGGGTTGATGGGCGGACCATCGACGAAGGACCAGTCGGCGGTGTAGACCCAGTACACGTTGGCGAACACCGATAGCGCCAGCGCCGCGTACAGCAGCATCCAGCGCCAGCCGCGGGCCACCAGCGGAGCGGCGAGCGCAAGGGCCGGGAAGAGGTAGCGCTCGTGCACGCGGGTCGGCAGCGCGAAGAAGGCCACGGCCAGCAGCAGCGCCGACTCCACGATCCCCAGCGGGTCGTCGCGGCGCGCCACCTGCCACAGCGCGATCAGCGCCACCGCCGCGAAGAGGAACGTCCCGACCAGCTGCCAGGTGACCACCGCCGAGCCGATGGAGAAGGCGACGCCGGCCCCGTTGACGCAGGCATCGGTCGGGAGGTCGCAGCCCCAGGTGATGGTGTCGCCCAGCCCGCTCCACGGGTTGCGCCACAGGTTGAAGGCGTTGATGGTGAGGCCCTGGTAGGTGTCGGCCGCCTCGAAGAACTTGCCGAGCAGGCTGTGGTTCGGGTCGCCCGGGGTCCAGACCGCCATCCCGAACGGGAGGATGAGGACGACCAGCGTCCCCAGGCCGACGGCCAGCGAGGTGAGCACGCGCAGGGTGTCCCGGCGCCCATCCTGCGCCGCGTCCGCCGAGCGCCCGAACAGGTGCCGCTTGATGCCGACCACGGCCACGATGGGGAGGACGAAGGCGAACTGGAACTTGATCAGCAGCGAGAGGACGGCGAAGGCGGCCGATGCCTCGGTCCAGCCACTGGCGAGGCAGTAGAGCGTCACCAGCAGGGCGACCGTCCCGACCGAGTCCACCTGGCCCCACACCGCGGAGTCGAACATGGTGGCGGGGTTGAACAGGTAGATCACCAGCGCGACCAGGCCGATGCGGGTGCCGCTCCAGCCCTTCCACCGCCCCCCGAGGAAGCGTCGGCTGTAGGCGAAGAGCATCCAGGCCACACCGCCGTCGGCCACGATGCCCGGCACCTTCACCAGGCCGGGCGTGATGTCGATGCCCAGCGTGATCGGCTGCAATGCCTGGCCGATGCTGCCCAGGAACCACAGCACGTAGAGGTACCCGGGCGGGTAGTCGGCGAAGTAGCCACTGTCGTAGAACGCGCCGGGCCCGCCGCTGGCGAGTCGCTGCGCCCAGGCCGAGAAGTCGCCGATGTCGATCCGGAAGCCGCTCTGCGGCAGGAGCACGCCGGCGATGAGGGCGCGCAGGAGCACGCCGCCGACGACTAGCAGAATCGCGATGACGACCGGATCGCGCGGCAGCGGGATGGGGAATGAGCTCGCGCCCCGTGCCAGGACGGTTCCGCGAGGCGTCGTCGCCGGCTCCGTCATCGGCTCCGGCAGGTCACGCTCGGCAAGGTGGCCGGAGTATACACGCGTGCCTGACGCTCCCCGGGTGCACGCGGTTCCACCCGGATCTGCCCCGCGCGCTGGCGGTTACGCTACGATCCGCCCGACCCTTGAGGAGTGCACGTGACCGAAGATCGACCCCACCTCACGTTCTTCTTCCCCGCCTACAACGAGGAGGAGAACGTCGAGCGCACCGTGCAGCTGGCGCTGGAGAAGATCGGGCCGATGGTGGACGGCTCGCTCGAGGTGCTGATCGTCGACGACGGCTCCTCCGACCGGACTCCCCAGCTGGCCGACGCCCTTGCCGCTGCCGATGCACGCGTGCGCGTGCATCACCAGCCGAACCGCGGCTACGGCGGCGCGCTCAAGGCCGGGATCGAGAACGCCCGCGGCGAGCTGATCAGCTTCAGCGACGGCGACCTGCAGTTCGACCTGGGGGAGATGCAGCGCCTGCTCGACCGCCTCGGCGACACGTCGCGCCCGGTCGACGCGGTGATCGGCTTCCGCATCAAGCGGCGCGACCCGTTCCATCGGCTCTTCATCGCCAAGACCTACAACACGATCGTCTCGATCGCCTTCGGGTTGCGCGTGCGGGACATCGACTGCGCCATGAAGGTCTTCCGCCGCGAGGTCTTCGACGGCCTGCGGCTGGATGCCGAGGGCCCCTTCCTCTCGGCCGAGCTGCTGATCAAGCTGCGGGCGCGCGGCGTGAAGATGGCGCAGGTCGGGGTGAACCACTACCCGCGCGCCGCGGGGACGAACACCGGCGCCTCGTTCACGAAGATCCTGCGGACGTTCCGGGACCTTGGCGTGCTGCGCCTGGCGCTCTGGACGCGCCGCGACGAGGTGCTCGGGAAGTAGACGCTCTGCGGGGGCGATACGATGATTCGCCCTCCCCCGGTCGCGCATACATCGGGCAGTCCGTCACCCAAAGCGGGACGCGGGTGCCGGGTCGCCGGTACATCGGGCATTCCTGCGCTTGATGCTCACCCGCGGGTTCCGTTCGCGCGCCCCACTGCCCGGTAGAGCGGCACTTCGTTGCCGCTACCTGCTCTCGGGTGACGATCTGCCCCCTGTGCCGGGCGCCCGCCCTAGCTCCCCTCCTCGGACGGCGGCCCCTTCTCGCCCCCCTCCAGGTCCACGTCCAGCGAGTTGACGAACTCGCGGAAGACGGCGAGCTTCTCGTCGCTCGGCTCACCCTCCCCGTCGTCCTGGTCCGGCTCGACGCCGGCCTCGTCGAGTACCCGCTCGTCGACGTAGATGGTGGAGCCCGTTCGGACGGCGAGCGCGATCGCGTCCGAGGTGCGCGAGTCGATCTCGCGCTCCGTCCCGTCCGCCGCCTCCAGGTAGAGGCGGGCGTGGAAGGTGCCGTCGATGACGTGCGTGACGACCACGCGGCTGATCGACGACGAGAGCGCTGCGACCACGGAGATCATCAGGTCGTGGGTGAGCGGCCGCTCCGCCGTCAGGCCCTGCAGGCGCATGGCGATGGCGTTGGCCTCCGAGGGACCGATCCAGATGGGGAGGTACCGGTCCCGCTCGGAATCCTTGAGGATCACCACGTGCTGGCTCGAGAGCATGTGCACGCGCACGCTCTCGACCATCATCTCGATCAGGCGGACTTTGCCGAAGGGCTGCTCAGCCATGACCCGATTCTAGGGCAGGTCACTCGAGAACGACACGCACCACCCGGTCCGGGGTGAGCAGCAGCGCGACTGGCGGACCGTCGGCCACCGACGCCACGTTCAGCGCGAGGAGATCGTCGAGCACGCCGGCCGCCGGCCCGCTGCGGGGAGCCATCCACTGGCGGACGAAGGCGCCGTCGGCGCGCTGCAGCGCGATGATGCGAGCGTTGGCGGCGTCATAGACGTAGAAGAGCTCGCGCTCGCCGATCGTGGCGGCGTCGAGCAGCCGGTAGTCGAGCGGGTTGCGCACGTCGGGATCGGGCGGCGGGTCGAACGAGTAGTCGGTCTGGGGCAGCGGCGTGCCGAAGTTGACGCGCGTCACGGTCCTGGCCTGCAGCAGCCACACGTTGACGTCCACGAAGAGGTCGCGCGCGCGGGCCGGATCGATGTCGGCGTCCTCCAGCAGGAACGGCTCGGGCTCGCGGGGATAGACCACCGGCACCACGTCCCCCGGCGTCCACTTCAGCACCTGGCTGGTGGCCGTATCGATGACGTACAGGTTGAAGATTTCAAGCGGTGGCCGATGCTGCAGCGCCGCGAGCTGTGCGCTCTCCGAGCCGATCTCGGACAGCCCGGGGAGGCCCAGGTGCCGCGGCTCCTGCTCCACCAGGTCGAAGCGCCACGCCTGTCGCTGCCGGTCGAGCACCACCACGTCGGTCGCCGCGGTGGCGATCATCCACGGCTGGCCGGCCGTCAGCTCGCCGATGCGCTGGCCGGACCGGTACACCACGCTCGTGTCGCCGCTGACCGGGTCCACGTGCACGACGCGACCGCGACCGGTCTCGATGACCCACAGCGAGCCGTCGGAGGCAACCGCCATGTCGCTCGGATCGATGTCATCGTAGGCCGCGGCGAGGTCAGCCACCGTGTCGACCTGTCCGAGCCGGGCAACCTGGTAGATGGTGTCGAGACCGGCGTCCACGCGGTCGCGCAGGCCGGCCAGGTTCGCCTCGGCGATCCCCGCGTCGGTGGCACGCTCCAGCGCGTCGTACGCATCGTTCAGCAGCCCCTTGGCCGCCTGCGGCGCCCGATCGATGAGGTCCTGGCCGTCCTCCCTGCGCTCGACCTCCGCCAACAGAGCCTGCGCGTCCTCGATCGCCTCCCGCGCCACGTGGGCGCGCGGGATCGCCTCGGTCGGACGCACGCTCGGATAGCTGGCCACCGTGAGTCCGGCGGCGAGGATGCCCGCCACGACCACCATGCCGGCCAGGCCGATACGCCGTCGGCGCCCCTCCTCCACCACGGCCGTGCGCTGGATCTGGCGCGGGTACCCCGGCCTGCGCCGCGGCACGAACGCCAGCAGGAAGTTGAAGCCGTAGAGCAGCGCCTTGCCGAGCAGCCCCTGGACGCTGTCGAGGGCGTCGCCGGCGCGGTGGAGCGTGCGGCCGACGGCATCGGCCAGGGGGACCGGGCTTCGATCGGGCAGGCCGGCCAGCGGCTCGGCCGGGCGAACCGGCTCCAGGTGATGCGTCGTCGCCGTGCTGGGCAGCTCCAGGATCTCGACGGCCAGGATCCCGTCCGAGCCGGTGCCGCCGCGGATCTGGAAGACCTGCTCGAGGTGCTCCACGGCCGCCTTGGGCCGGAGGGCCGCCAGCGTCTGCTTCAGCTCCTCCACGCCCACCACCTGCGCGAGGTTGCGGCTCACCAGGGCCAGGCGATCGCCGGGCGTCAGCTCGCCGCGCCACGTGTACGGCTGGATCTCCTGCGCCTCGCCGAGCGAGGCGGCCACCCGCCGCTCGCGCACCCGCGGGTCCTCCTCGTGGACGGCCGGAGGCGGCGGGAGCTCGAACATGCGGCCGTCGCGCAGGATGACGGCGGCCGCCGGACCGAGCTTGGCGACGTGGGCCTCCCGACCACGGATGGCCACGGCGATGATGCTGATCCCCGCCCGCCTGGGGATCCCCAGCTTGCCTCGCTGATGGTAGAGGCGCCGATTGGCGCTCCCCAGTGCCCGGTCCAGGGCTCCCAGCGCGCCGGCGGACAGGTCGTAGTAGTAGTCCTGCTCCAGGTGCTCGAGGGCATCGGCGGCCGCACGGGCCAGGGCGGCGCCGCCGCCGGTCAGCTGGGCGAGGAGGAAGAGGCTGCCCTTCGTGCGTGTGAGCGCCCCGAACGTCGGTTCGCGGAAGCGCATGACGTCGAGCGCTCCGGCGATCCGGTCCTCGGGCGCCGGGAGGCCAAGGCGGGTGGCCAGTCTGTCGGTCATGTTCGGCGGTACACGTTCGCTCGGGCGGAGCCGTTGCGCTGCGGCAACGGCTGATCGGCCTCGATTATAGGGATCGCGAAGCGCCGAAACGACCCACCGAAATGACCAGCCGCCGCAGCTCGATGGTCGCCCCCGGCCGCCCGCGCATCCGGGCGTTCACCTCGCCCAGCAGGTGCTCGGCACGCAGCGTCAGCTCCTGGGCCAGGATCGGCTCCGAGGCCTCGACCTGGCCGATGCCGTTCGCCACCCGCACCAGCCGGCTCTCGAGCCCGCCCCGCGCCAGCCCGGCACCTGCCACGGTCTCCGACCAGGCCAAGCGTGCCTGGGCCTGGGCCAACTGCTCCGCTGCCGCCGGCCCCACGCAGCTGAGCAGGGCGCGCTGGACGGCCACGGCCGCCTCCTCGGAACCCCTGGACCGGCCCTCGGCCACCCTCAGGCCACCCGCGGGGCAAGGCTGAGCTGGCCCTCGCCGACCTGCCAGATCGGGACGCCGCGCCGTCGGGCGGGGGGCAGCGCGGCGAGATCGGCGGTGGTCACCAGGACCTGGCCGCGCTCGAGGAGAAGGTCCAAGGCCCGACCGCTGCGCTCCGGATCGAGCTCGCTGAAGACGTCATCAAGGAGGACCACCGGAGCAGGTGCACCATCGGCGCCCAGCAGGTCCCGCTCGGCCAGTTTCATGGCCAGGATGATGGTGCGCTGCTGTCCGCGACTGGCGTGCGCCGCCACGTCCCTGCCGCCCAGCTCGACCCGCAGGTCGTCGCGCTGCGGACCGACCAGCGTCACGCCGTTCCAGAGCTCCTTCTGGCGCGCCGAGCCGATGCGCCGGCGGAAGGCCGTCAGGAGGTCGTCGGCGGAGGGCACCTCGCCAGCCGCCAGGGCCTCTGGATCGGGCCGCTCGGGCCAGGCTTCCTTCAAGGTGTCCAGGTAGCTGAGGCGCACGGCGTCCCGCTGCTCGTCCGCCGGGGCAACGGTGCTGTGCAGTGCCGGGATCCGACCTGCCAGGTCGGCCACGACTCGCAGTCGCGCCGCCGTGACCCGCGCCCCGACCTGGGCCAGCTGGTCGTCCCAGAATCCCATCCCCTCGTCGCCCGCCTCTTCGCGCCGGATGGCGCGCAGGAGGGCGTTGCGCTGGGCCAGGACGCGTCCCAGCTCGGCCAGGTCGCGCGCCGCGCGACGATCCCGCTGCCCAATGATCCCGTCCAGGAAGCGCCGCCGCTCACCGGGCGAGCCGACGAGGAGCAGCATCTCCTCGGGGCGGAAGAGGACCGATCGCGCCACCTCGCTCACCGTGGAGCTGCGGCGCGGCAGCCCATTGAGGAGGAGGCGCTTGCGGATCTCCGGCCCGGCGGCCTCGCCCGGCAGCACGAGCTCCAAGCGGGCGCCATCGTCCGCCCCGCCGGCGAGGTCGAGGTGGATCCGGGCAAAGGCGCTCCCATGCCGCACCAGCTCGTGGTCCGCGCCGGCCCGGTGCGAGCGTCCCACGACCGCCACGTGGATCGCCTCCAGCAGGTTCGTCTTGCCGGCACCGTTCGGGCCGGCGACGATCGTCAGCCGCGGGTCCGGGAGCAGCTCCGCGGCCGCGTAGCTGCGGAAGTTGGTCAGGACCAGCCGGGCAACGCGCAAGAGGAGCCTGTCAGGACGCCGTCCGGACCGGCATGATGACGTGGACGTAGTCGTCCTTGCCGATGCCGCGGACGACCCCCGGCGCGAGCGGACCGGAGAGCTCGAGGGCTGCCTCCTCGGCGCCCAGGTTCGAGAGCACGTCGATCAGGTAGCGGGCGTTGAAGGCGATCGTCGTCGCCTGGCCCTCCACCGATGCCTCCAGGGCGTCGGCGTTGTCGCCGACATCGGCCGCGTGCGCGGTGATCGAGACCTCGCCGGAGTCATCGCCGCCGAGCTCGACCTTGATGATGTTGGCGCTGTCGCGCGCGAAGATGCTCGCCCGCCGAGCGCCGGAGAGGAACGCCTCGCGATCGATGACGGCGCGCGAGGTGTGCGCGGTCGGGATCACCGGCTCGTAGTTGGGGAACTGTCCCTCGATCAGGCGCGAGACGAGGTCGATCCCCTCCACGTGGAAGAGGACCTGGCTCTTGTTGGGCGTGATGGTGATCTCGATCGCCTGCTCGGCATCGGGCAGGATCCGCATCAGCTCCTGGTAGGAGCGCGCCGGCACCACGATGCTCGTCTCGGCGTTGACCGCCTGGGCCACCATCAGGTGGCGCACCGCGATCCGGTAGTTGTCGGCGGCCGCCAGCGTCATCCGATCGCCGGCGAACTTGGTCAGGACGCCGGTCAGGATCGGCCGGCTCTCGTCCGTCGCCGCGGCGAAGACCACCTCGCCCAGGGCCTCGCGCAGCGCGCGCGAATCGACGCTGGTGGTTGGCGCGTCGCCGATGGCGGCGACCACCGGGAACTCATCGGCCTCGATGCCCTTGATGCTCGAGCGGCTACCACCGCAGGTCACCTTGAGCGTGCGGTCCTTCGGCGAGAGCACCAGGTCGATCTTCTGGTTCGGCAGCGAAGCCACCAGGTCCGCCAGCAGCTTGGCGGGAACCGTGATCTCGCCCTCTCCCTCCACCTTGCCCGGGACCCAGCAGTTGATGCCGATCTCCAGGTTGGTGGCGGTCAGCTTCAGGCCGGAGTCCTCCGTCTTGAGCAGGACGTTGGCCAGGACGGGCAGGGTCGCCCGGCTGCTGACCGCTCGGCTGACCACGCCGAGTCCCCGCGCCAGGTTCTCCTGCATTACCGAGACGTTCATTCCGACCTCACCACTTACCAGCCCAGCAACCATGGGGATCTCCCACCGATGATTTCCGTACGTCTATCTAACCAACCAGAAGGATACATATTGGTCGCCGTCCCTCGTAGGGGTGTGGAAGGTGTGGACCGACGGGCCCGTTCACGCTCCGGGTGGCCCCTGCGGGATGCGGACAACCGATCCCTGGCTGTGGAACCATCCGGTCCCCCGGCGCGTCGCGCGGTGGACGGGACGTGGATGGTTGCTGCGACAGCCTAGCGTGCGTTCGACGAGGGGTGGCGATTTCTCCACAGCGGGACCGAGATTTCCACGAGAACGGCCCATTTATCCACGATGAACCGCGTTTGCGCGCGTCACTCGGAGTAGATCATCTCGCGCACGGCGCTGATCTCGCGGCGCATCTCGTCGTTCTCGGAGAGCTCGCGGGCAATCTTGCCGCAGGCATGCAGGACGGTCGAGTGGTCGCGGCCGCCCAGCTCGGCGCCGATGCGGAGCAGCGAGATGTCGGTCTCTTCGCGGATGAGGAACATGGCGATCTGGCGTGGCACGACGATCGCCCGGTCGCGCTTGCTCGAGCGCAGCTGGTCCAGGTTGACCCCGTAGTAGTCGGCCACCGCGCGCACGATGCGCTGCGGGGTGATCGACCGCTTCTTGGGGTTGTACATGACGTTGCTGAGCACCGCGGACGCGAGCTCGTTGTTGATCGGCATGCCGGACATCGATGCGTAGGCGATGACGCGGTTGAGCGCTCCCTCGAGCTCGCGGACGTTGCTGACGACCTTGCGGGCGATGAACTCGATCACCTCGGCCGGGATCAGGTTCAGCTGCTCCTCCGCCTTCGAGCGCAGGATCGCGATCCGCGTCTCGAGGTCCGGCGGCGTCAGGTCCGCGATCAGCCCCCACTCGAACCGGGAGCGGAGCCGCTCCTCCAGGGTGGTGATCGCCTTCGGCGGACGATCCGAGGACAGGACGATCTGCTTGCCCGCCTCGTGGATCGCGTTGAACGTATGGAAGAACTCCTCCTGCGTCCGCTCGCGCTCGGCGATGAACTGGATGTCGTCGATCAGCAGTACGTCGATGCGCCGGTATCGGTTCCGGAAGTCCTCCATCCGCTGCTCGCGGATCGAATTGATGAAGTCGTTGGTGAACTTCTCGCTGGTCGCGTACAGGATCCGCTTGCGCGGGAACTTCGCGGCCACCGCGTTGCCGATGGCGTGCATCAGGTGGGTCTTGCCCAGCCCCACCCCGCCGTACAGGAAGAGCGGGTTGTAGGCGTGCCCCGGCCGCTCCGCCACGGAGAGGGCGGCCGCGTGGGCCAGGCGGTTGGCGCTGCCGACGATGAAGTTCGAGAACGCGTAGCGCGCATTCAGGTTGACGGTGTTGCCACCGGCCGATGCGGGTGGCGGCGGGAGGCTGTCCTCGTTGGCCTGGTCCGGGACCGGGCCAGGTGCGTCGGCGACGACGAACTCGACCTGGACCGATCCGCCCACCACCCGGGCCAGCGTCTGGCTCACGAGGGTGCGGTACCGGTTGTCGAGCCAGTCCCGCGCGAACCCGTTCGGAGCGGCGATCCGGAAGTGGCTCTCATCGATCTCGACGAGGGTCGTGTCCTTGAGCCAGGTCTCGAAGTTGGCGGGCGACAGGCTGACCTGCAGCTCGCCTAGGACGGCACGCCAGACCTGGTTCGCATCCATCAATCGCCGTCTCCAGTCAGTCGTCGGAGGGGTCTCGGGACCCGGAATCCTACTCCCTCCCGACGGCGCGATGCCCGGTGATTGGGCGCTTCGGGGCCGGGGGTCGCGGTAGTCTAGCAGCGCCGTTTCCCGTCCGGCAACGTTCCATGTGACACCCGCGCACCGGGCCGTAGGTCGCACCGCCACCGGCCGGCACCCATCCAGGAACGCATCACGTTCACACGTTCGATGGATGTTTTGATCATTGGCCCGGCAGGCCTTTCGGTGGAAGGCCCGGCACATCTATCGGTGCAGTGCAAGCGTGGATGGCTCCCCACCGAGCGGCTCGCGCTCAGAGCGGACCGATAGATCGGCCAAAGCGCTGCCCGGCCGGCGCGTGGGGCGGGTTTCCGCAGATCTATCGCGCTCGCGATGCGCCCGCCAGCTT
>CAWEUD010000023.1:0-13711 GCA_963812115.1 uncultured Chloroflexia bacterium | reverse complement strand
CGGCGCGCGGGGACGCCGCGGCGACCGCGCCGCCGTACATCGATCTGGCCGAGGGCCGCTTCCGCGTCCAGGTGGAGTGGCGGGGCCACCAGGGAGGCGAGGGTTGGGGGCAGCCGATCCGCCTGTCCGGCGACAGCGCCTACTTCTGGTTCTTCGCCAGCGGCAACGTCGAGCTGATCGTCAAGGTGCTCGACGGGCGGCCGGTCAACGGCCACTTCTGGGTCTTCTACGGCGCGCTGACCGACGTCGCCTACCGCATCCGGGTCACCGACCTGACCACCGGCGCCGAGCGGCTCTACGACAACCCTCCGCACCGCATGGCGAGCCGCGGCGACGCCCGCGCCTTCACCGCCGACGGCGCGGTACCGGCGGGGGCCGCCACCGTCGGTCCGGCGCCGCTGGGGCTGCCCGCGGCGGTCGAGACGAGCGCGGCGGCAGCGTCGTCCGCGTGCACCAACGGCGACGGCAATCTGTGCCTCGGCGGCGGCCGCTTCCGCGTCACCGTCACCTGGAAGGACCCGCGCAGCGGCGCCGGCGGCCGCGGCGAGGCGATGCCGTTGACCGCCGCCGCCGGTACCTTCTGGTTCTTCAACAGCGCCAACACCGAGCTGGTGGTCAAGGTGCTCGACGGTCGGCCGGTCAACGGCCACCACTGGGTGTTCTTCGGCTCGCTGACCGACGTCGAGTTCGACCTGCGGGTCGAGGACACGGCGACCGACCGGGTGCGCGTGTACCACAACGACGGCCGCCAGATGGCGAGCCGCGGCGACACCGCCGCCTTCGGGCCGCCGGGGCCGGCGCCGGACGATCGCGAGTTCGCCGAGCGCCTCGCCGAGGTGAAGGACGAGGCCGCGGCTCTGACGCCGTCCGGTTTCGCCGCGCGCTACCCGGCGCCGAAACGGGTCGAGACCCTGTCCTACGACCCGCTCCAGGCGCGCGACCTCGACCGCATCGTCGACTCCCTCGGGCTGTCGCCGGAGGCGTTGGCGCGGCTGGCGAACGACGGCTCGGTGTCGATCCCCGGCCCCGGTCACGTGCCTTTCGAGGAGGTCTACTCGCAGATCTACCACCGGGACCTGCCGGTGCTGGTCACCGCCGACAGCCTGCTCTACGCCGTCCACCGCTCCTACGACGACCTGCTGGCCTCCCTCGAGCGCTCGGTGCTCGCCGCCGAGGTGGACGCCATGCTGGCCGGCATGCACGACGAGCTGGGGCGGCGTTTGGGTGACGGCGAGGTGCCGCCGGCGATGGCCGCGGCGGCGCGCGACGCCGACGTCTACCTGGCGGTGGCGCGCTCGCTGCTCAGCGGCCGGTCGGTGCCGACCGTTCAGGCGTCGTCGGCGGCGCGGGCCATCGAGATCCTCGCCGCGGCGTCGCGGCGGAAGCCGGCTTCCCTCGACCTGTTCGGCGATCCCGTCTCCTACGACTACAGCCAGCTCACGCCGCGCGGCCACTACGCCGGCGACCCGGTGCTGGAGCCCTACTTCCAGGCCCTGATCTGGCTGGGCCGCACCGAGCTGCCGCTCGTCAGCTTCGGCGGCGGTCACCCCGAGGGCAAGCTCAACCGGCGAGGGGTCGACGGCGCCCTGCTGCTCCACGACCTCCTGCAGGCCACCGGCCGCGAGCGCTGGGAGCGGGTCAACCGGGTGATCGAAGAGATGGTGGGGGAGCGCGACTCGATGGATCCCCGCGACGTCGACCGCTTCCGCGCCGAGACGGGCATCGACTCGCTGACCGCCGCGGCGGCGACCGGCGACGCCGCCCTGCGCCAGGTGTTACTCACCGGCGACTACGGCCTCCAGCGCATCCAGTCCCAGGCGCTTTATGTCGGAGATTTCGAGGGCGACATTGTGCTGCCCCGGGTGTTCCTGTTGCTCGGCCAGCGGTTCGTGGTCGACTCGGAAGTCTTCCACCGTCTGGTCTTCGATCGGTTGAGGGACCCAGCCAGCGGCGAGCCGATCCTGCGCATGCTGCCCGACCCGCTGGACGTCCAGTTCGCCCTCGGCTCCAACGTCGCCGCCGAGCTGCTGCAGCCCGAAGTCGCCAAGTACGGCTACCAGGGCGCGCTGCACGAGACCCGCTTCCTGGTCGAGTCCTACGCCGACGATTTCTGGGACGCCAACCTCTACGCCTCCTGGCTCGACATGCTGCGCACCCTCGAGCCGACGCCCGCGGAGCGCGAGACGCTGCCCGAGTCGATGCGCACCCGCGTCTGGGACCTCGAGACCCTCAACGCCCGCCTCGCCTCCTGGGCCGAGCTGCGCCACGACACGATTCTCTACGTCAAGCAGTCCTACTCCGGCGGCATCAGTCTGCGAGTACCCGCAGGTCTACGTCGAGCCGGTGCCGCGCTTCTTCGCCGCCCTGGCGCGCTACGCCCTGCGCGGGCGCGAGCTGGCGGAGAGCCTCGAGGAGACGGGCTTCGAGGTCGCCGAGGTGCGGCTCTACTTCGACAACCTCGAGGTCGTCGCCCGCACCCTGGAGACCATCGCCACCCGCGAGCTGGCCGGCGAGCCGCTGAGCACGGAGGAGCGCGACTTCCTGCGCCGCACCAGCGAGTGGGAGGCCGTCGGCTGCGGCGTGCGTGCACTGGGACGGCTGGTACCCGACCCTGTTCTTCGACCGCGAGTCGCTCGGGGTCGTTCCAGCCGACGGTGGCCGACGTCCACACCGCCCCCACCGACGATCTCGGCAACTCGGTGGGATGGGTGCTGCACGTCGGCACCGGGTCGGCGCGCTGGGTCGTGCTGACGGTGAAGGACTGCAACGGCACGCAGGCCTTCGTCGGGCCGGCATCGAGCTATTACGAGGTGGTCACCGAGAACAACGACCGGCTGAACGACGCGCGCTGGACCGACGAGCTGAGCGGCGTCGGCACGTTGTCACCCCGGCCGTGGCTCGACGGCCTGCCGCCCGCGCCCTGAGCCGCGGCGACCGGCCGTCTCAGGCGGCGGTGCCGCGCGACGCCCCGCGCCCCAGCGGCCGCATCCCCGGCAGCCGGCCGGCCATCGCTTCGGCGATGCCGCGGGTGGTGTCGAAGCGGGCCAGGACGATGCGCAGCACGGCGGTCATCGGCGCCGCCAGGAACATCCCCGGCAGGCCCCACAGCACGCCCCAGACGCCGAGCGAGAGGAGGATCGTCACCGGGTGGAGGTCGAGTCCCTCCCCCATGAAGATCGGCTCCACCAGGTTGCCGACCACGAACTGCACCAGACCGGGCAGCACCAGCACGGCGCCGATCAGCCACCAGCTGTCGAACTGGGCGAAGGCGAGGGGCAGCGGCAGCAGGGTGGAGATCACCGAGCCGACGTTGGGGATGAAGTTGAGGAGGAAGGCGAGGACGCCGAACACCAGGGCCAGCTCGAGGCCGAGGGCGGCGAGGATCAGGCCGACCGCCAGGCCGGTGCCGGCGGAGAGCAGGAACTTGGTGACGACGTAGCGGCGCACCGCGTGGTCGATCTCGCCGTAGAGTCCGCGGCGGGCGTCCACCGGGTCGCGGCCGGCGAGCATGAAGAGGGTGAAGATGACCACCAGCACCAGGGTCGAGAGCATCGACAGCACGGTGCCGGCGGCGGCGCCCAGCAGGTCGAGCAGGGGGAGCTGGCGCAGCGCCTCCATCACCGGCTGGCGGCCGTACTCGACGCCGACGAACTGGAAGCCGTCGCGCACCAGGGCGCGCAGCGACTCCTGGTAGATCTCGGCCTGTTCGAGGAGCTGGCGCACGGCGCCGGTGACCAGCAGGCCGGCGGCGGTGGTCAGCAGCACCACCGCCAGCACCCCCACCGCCACCGCCAGCCAGCGCGGCGCGCCGGCGCGAATCTCCAGCACGTCGAGCAGCGGCGCCACCAGGTAGGAGATGAAGACGGCGAGCACGAAGGGCACCATCAGCACCTTCAGATCCGCCAGCGCCGCTCCCAGCGCCACCGCCGCCAGCACCAGCAGCGCACCGGTCACCCAGCGCAACCGCTCCTCGCTCACCCCGTCGAGCATCACGCGAGGAGCTTACACCGGGCGGCGAATGCGCAGACCCTGCGGCGTCGCCACCGTAACGCAGCCGGCGAGGTCATCGAGGCCGGTAGCGGCGAGGACCTCTTCGAGAAGTCCGACCGTCGGCCCGATGCCGTCCTCGGATGGCCGCAGGAGCAGCACGCCGCCATGGGTGCCCGGAGGGTGCTCGCGCAGGTCGGCGAACCCCTTGTCGGCGGTGATCAGGAAGCGATTCTCGGCCTGCACCGCCTGCCAGAGGTCGGGGTCTCTCCAGCCACCCATGTCCTGCTCGAGGACCGTCCGGGGCTCGTGGCCATGTCGGCGGAGGAGTGACGGCGACCGCGAGGGGCAAATCCTCATCGACCTTGACGCGCATTCGCCGTCCCGGCGGGGGTCAGAGGGAGGAGTGTCTCTTGATGCATGACCTCCGCCGCGTAGGCGAGGGCGGCGGAGACGTCCCGCGGCTGGAGCTGCGGGTACTCGGCGAGGATCTGGTCGGCCGTCATGCCGTCCGCCAGGCTACCGATGATCATCCGCACCGGGACGCGCGTCCCCTTGATGCACGGTTCGCCGTGATGGACTGCGTCGTCGACGACCACATGGTCGATCCACTGGGTTCGCATGACGCTGTGAAGATACCACCGTGAAGATACCGCCCGCGGTGCGGTGTTCCGGCGATCCCGGTGCCTCCGCGGCGGGCCGGGTCAGGCCATGCGGTAGGCGAGGGCGTTGACGTTCATGCCGGCGCCGACCGAGGCGTAGACCACGAGATCGCCGGATTCCAGGCGGTGCTCCGCGAAGTGGCCGCGGGTGAGCAGGTCGAGGAGGGTGGGCAGGGTGGCGACCGAGCTGTTGCCCAGCCAGCCGACGGTCATCGGCGCCAGCTCCGCGGTCGGGGTGGTGATCTTCTCGCTGCGCAGCAGGCGCTTGACGATGGCCTCGTCCATCTTGGCGTTGGCCTGGTGGAGCAGCAGCTTCTTGACGTCGCCGAGGGCCACCTTCGCCTTGGCCAGGCACTCGCGCACCACCTCGGGCACCGTCTTGACCGCGTACTCGTAGACCTTGTGGCCGTCCATCTTGAGGAACAGGGCGCCGTCCTCGGAGGCGCCGTTGGACGAGGCGTCCATGCGCAGCAGGCGGGCGTGGTCGGCGGCGTCGGAGCGGGTGCTGTGGGCGAGCACGCCCACCGGCTCCTCGCTGTCGCGCGCTTCGAGCACCGTGGCGCCGGCGCCGTCGGAGTAGATCATGCTGTCGCGGTCGTGGGGATCGAGCACCCGCGACAGCGTCTCGGCGCCGATCACCAGCGCGCTGGAGGCGTCGCCGGAGCGCAGGAAGTAGTCCGTCTGGATCACCCCCTGCAGCCAGCCGGGACAGCCGAACGGCAGGTCGTAGGCGATCGCCCGCGGGTTGCGGATGCCGAGCAGCGCCTTGACCCGCGCCGCCAGGCTGGGCACGAAGTCGGAGCGCCGGTTGTCCGCCGCCACGTCGCCGAAGTTGTGGGCGACGACGACGTAGTCCAGCGTCTCCGGGTCGAGGCCCGAGGCGTCGAGCGCGCGCCGCGCCGCCAGCGCGGCGATGTCGGAGGCCACCTGGTCGTCGTCGACGTAGCGGCGCTCGGTGATGCCGGTGATGCCGACGAACTTCTCGATGGTCTGCGCCGCCGGCTGCTCGATGCGCTGGCCGGCGGCGTCGTAGAACTCGTGGTCGAGGAAGTCGGCGTTGCGGATGGTGCGGTGCGGCAGGTAGCTGCCGGTGCCGGTGATGACGGTGCGGCGGGTGGCGGGCATGGCGTCCTGTCCTCCGGCTGTCGGTCGCGGGATGGGGAGCTCGGGGAGGTCAGCGGAACCCCCAGTTTACTACCCGCGCCGTCGAGCCGTCGTCAGGTCTCTGTCCGGGATGCGTCAGGTCCCCGTCACAGCCTTCTCAGTGCACGCGGGAGTGGGGCACGTCCTCTTCCTCCTCCTGGAAGCCGTGCACCAGGACGAAGAAGTAGCTCACCACGCGGTCGTTCGGGGTCTCCGAGATGAGCTCGAACACCACCTCCCCCTCCTGCTCGCCGGCCGAGGACTCGACGTAGGTCACCGGCTCCGGCTCCACCAGCAGCTCGCCGATCGGCCGCTTGCCGCGCAGCACCTGCACCAGCAGGTAGCCGTCCTCGCCGGCGAAGGTCCAGTGCAGGTCGTCGTCGTCGTAGATCACGGCCTCCGGCGTGCCGGCGCGCAGGATGCAGTTGGGGTGGGTCACCAACCAGCTCCAGAAAGCCTCGAAGGGGAGGGTCGTCGCCTCGGCCACGGTCATGGGGCGAGACTACCGCACCCGGGTCACGCGGTGGCCGGCGCCGAGCTGGCCGGGGGAGCGGACCGCGGGCCGGGACCGAACCCGCCCGCGGTCCTGAGACCGGCGGGGGGCGACTAATTCTCGATGCAGCCGACGGTTTCCACCGTGGAGTACGGCGACGTGGTACCCCACGAGCTCTGGAAGACGCCGTCGCAGTCGGAATAGCGAAGGCCGACCTGGCAGCTGTGCGAGGCGTCGCTGTAGTACTTGCAGTACCTTCCAAACGCCGGCAGGGCCTCCACCGAGGCGGCGGGGGCGAGGACCAGAACGGCCACGGCGCCGATGGCGAAGGCGGTGAGCAGCACGGTGAACAGGAGGACGGTACGGGAACGGCGCAAGGCGGACATGAGTGCTCCTTTCAGGACGGTCCCCGGAAGCCATCGACGGCTCCCCCTGGGCTTCCGGTGGATGATGGGAGAGTGCTCCTACTATATACCAAAATATGCGCATTCGCGCAGAACATGATTATATTCGGATCGGGTGCCCGGGTGCGGGCGACATTGAGCAGGTTTGGCTCACCGCCGGCAGCCGCCCCCGGCCCGGGCCCGGGGACGGCGCACCACCGGCGGCGGGCGGCGGGGCTACTTCTCCGGCCAGCGGACGAACACGCCGTCGATCCACACCAGGTCCTGCCGCTGCTGGCTCGGCGGGAAGGGGCCGGAGGCGTAGACGGCGGTCGCGAAGCGTCCGTCGCTGCCGGCGCTGCGCACGCCGAGGCGGTAGCCGTCGGCGGCGCCGGTGCGGGCGAGGCACAGCTCGTAGTCGTGGTCCCACGGGTCGGCCTCGGGCAGGGCGTCGGCGTACTGCGGCACCAGCAGGGCGGTCAGCTCCGCGTGGGAGATGCGCGGGCAGCGCGACCAGTCCCACGGCTCGCCCGCGGCGTGCTCCGCGGCGGCGGCGTCGGTGTGGTCCTGGCTCCACGCCCACATCGCACGGCCGATCGCGCGCATGTCCTGGAGCGCCTGCTGCTGCGCCGACTCCGGCGGCGGCGTGCGGCGGCCACGGCGGCCCGGTGGCCGCCGGCGCGGCCTCGGCGCCGCCATCGGTGAGCACCAGGCCGGCGAGGAGGAGAAGGAGGGCCGCGGCGGCGGCCGTGGCGAGGCGGTGGCGGGGGGAGAAGCGAGCGATCATCAGGATCCTCCAGTGCAGTTGGTTGCGGGTTTCCACGAAGGCCGCGGCGGGCGACGACGCCGCCGTGCCGGGCAACAGGTCGATCAGGGTGCGGCCGTACCGCGGCCGCTCGGACGGTGCCAGCAGGGCGAGGGCTCGTTCGTCGGCGGCGAGCTCCTGGTCCGCCCGCAAGGCGCGAGCCGCCAGGTGGACCAGCGGATTGAACCAGTGCAGGGTGCGGAGCAGGCCGGCGAGCCGCCGCACCGCGAGGTCGCGGTGGGCGAGGTGGGCGAGCTCGTGGAGCAGCACGTGGCGCAGGCGGTCCTCGCCCAGGGTCGCCGCGGCGCCGCTCGGCAGCAGGATGCAGGGCGGCCGGCCGCGGCGCGGCGGGCAGAGGCAGGGACCGGCGACGCGCGGCGACTCGGCGAGCTCCACCGGGACGCGCAGCCCGAAGGCGGTGCGGCACTCCTTCAGGACGCGCAACGCCGGCTGCTGCGACACCGCGGTGCGGGCGGCCATCAGCGCGTCGAGGCGGCGTACCGCCGTCCACCGGCGCAGGGCGAGGACGGCGACGCCGAGCACCCAGACGGCGGCCAGCAGGACGGTGAGGAGGGGCGCGTGGGCGTGGATCTGGGCGACGAGGCCGGCCCAGGCGCCGCCGCCGGCCGCGGCGCCGCCGGCCGCCGGCGCCACGCCGCCGCCGAGCCCGGGCAGCAGCTCGCCGCTGCCCGCGGTGGTCCCGCCGTCGGCAGCGAGGGCGAAGAGGCTCCACGGGTTGCGCGGACCGACCGGCAGCAGCAGGCGGATCGCCACCGGCAGCCAGAGGGCGGCTCGCCAGCGCGGCGGCAGGCGGCGACCGGCGAGCGCCCGCAGGGCGAGGACCAGCAGCACCGCGACGGCGGCCTTGGCGGAGGCCAGCAGCAGGCCGCTCATCAGTCCCAGCCGGTCCAGTCCACCGGCCAGCCCGCTGGTGAAGGGCGGCAGGCTCATCGCTCCCCCTCCTCGCCGCCGTCGTGCCCGCGGCTGGCGAGCTCGCGGTCGTCGTCGCCTCCGCCGTCGGCGCGGTCGTCGAGGACGCGGCGCAGCTCGTCGAGGTCGGCTGCCGACAGCTCGGCGCTGCGCGCGAAATGGAGCAGCAGCGACGAGGCGTCGCCGCCGAACACCCGCTCGACGAAGCTGCGGCTCTCCTCGCGCACCGCCTTCGAGCGCGGCACCGCCGGCCGGTAGAGGTAGCGGCCGCCCTGGTCCTCGTAGCCGACGTAGCCCTTCTTGACCAACCGTCCGAGCAGCGTCTGCACCGTCTTCGGCGACCAATCGTTGGCCGCTGCCAGCGCCGCCACCACCTCGCTGGAGCCCAGCGGCGAGCGCTCCCACAGCACGTCCATCACGTTCCATTCCGCCTCGGAGATGCGGGCGCGGCCTTCGTTCGGGGTGGTCATGTCGAGTCGGGCTCCGGTCGTCAGGTCGATGTTTGGATTACGACTGTAAGCGACTGTAGCTTACGAATGTAATCCAGTCAACCCCTGGTACGGCGGGGCGGGTCGGATCGTCTATTGCCGGTCTGGACGACGAGACGTTGGGGAATCAGGGCGCTTGTCGCCGTGGCAAGCTCGAAGCGAGCGTCCGGAAAACCCCCACATCGTGCCAGGCTTCGTAGCTGCCGACGACGTAGAGCCTCTGCTTGGCACGGCTGACCGCAACGTTGAGGAGATTGGGCGCACCGCCTGCCCACTGGCGGGCTCCTGCGCTCGAGGCTGCAGGAGCCCCGAGCACCAGCACGACGGCTTCGGCTTCCCGGCCCTGGAAGGTATGGATCGTGCCAACTCTCTCCTCGACCCAGGACCGGCCGGACGGCGCATCGGCGACGCCGATGAGCTCTCGCGCCAGCCGTTCCCGCAGGCCCGCACTCGAAAGCCGGAAAGGAGTGATGAAGAAGATGTCGGCATCGACCCCGACAACCTTCAGGCTCCGTCTCAGCAGATCGGCTGCCACCTCCCCTTCGTCGTCCGACCAGTGGCCGGGAGCCGCGCTGGAAACGTCGAGCCAGGCACTTTCCCCGAGAACCTCGCCGATGGCGCTACGACGCGGAACGGTGGCCTGAACCATCATGCCGTCATAGGCGATGCGATTCGAGATCCTGAACATGGGGTCTTCGCAACGGCGATGGACGCGGAGTGGACATCCCAGCCAGGCATCCCCTCCGGATTGTCGCAACAGCGTTCCGAGCCAGCTGGCGCGGTCGGCGAGCGATTGTACGGAGTTGCGAGGCGCTGCCCACCATTCAGGGCTGACTGCGAATTCGGCGAAGATCGCATCGATCAGGCGCTGCGGGAGCGTCACGACGGGCGGTATCTGGAGGGGATCGCCTATCGCGACCACCCGCTCGGCCCGCCACATCGCTCCGACGGCGGCCTGAGGTACGGCCTGGCCGGCTTCGTCGATCAGGAGCCAGCCGAGCTGCTCGCGGCCGAGCGGTCCGAATAGACGGCTCGTCGAGGCGAAGGTCGTCGAGATCACGGGCACGACCAAGAACAGGCTTGCCCAGAGGGAACGGCGCGCAGGTTCCTGTTTGGCCGATAGAGCTCGTCCCTTGAGCAACTCCATGGCGGCGCGGAGATTGTGCCGGAGCGGGCGCGCCGCCGCATCGATGAACGCTCGGTGCAGATCGAGCGACGCCGCGAACAGCTGGTCGCGAAGCACCTGAAACTGCTCAGATAGCCAGGGCGAGAGCCGCTGGCGATCGTCCTCCGGGAGGCTCCAGAAGCGGGAGTCGGGAAGGCGCTCTCCGAGCGAAGCTCTGGCCTCGGTCAGGGAGGATCGAATCCGGTCGAGCTCACGCTTCAACGTCTCCTGCGTGGCCATCGCATCTTCAAGCTGCGCCTTGGCTGCCCGATGGGCCTCGATCGCTTCCTGGTGGGCTGATTCGGCTGCGCGGACCTCCTGCCTCACGGTCTCGAGCCTGCCGACGGCTATCGTGATGCGAGCCCGCCAGTCTCGGTAGGAACGCGTCGCGAAGAGCCGTGCGAAGAAGCCTGGGCGAAGCTGTTGGATGGCATTGCGGTCGGCGACTGCCTCCTGAGCAGCGGACCTCGTTCGCCGGAGCGGTTCCTCCGTCTCTCTGGCAGCAAGCCCGGCGCGCTCTGATTCCCGCCGCCGGACTCCGGCCGCCTCGGTCGCCTTCTCCAAGGCTTCCTCGATTCCAGCTTCCTTCAGAAGGGCATCCCTGAACTCGCTGAGCCTTCGTTGAGTCTCTTGCGCTCTTTGGAGAGCTTGCCGGAAACTTCTGCAGGCCACCGTCCAGCGCTTTCGCGCCTCGGCTGGATCTCTCGGGGCGTCTTCCAGGAGAAGAACATCCGCTGGCTCAGCCTCTGGGTCGGACTCATCGCCGGCTCGACCACTGGGCACGGCCGGATCCCAACCGTCCACGACTCCTCGCAGGTAGCTCTGAATACCGCGCGCTCGGTCCCACCAGAACGCCTGGGCGAACTCATGGCGGTTGGCGGCCTTGCCCAGGACGGCGGCGGCCAAGCCCCAGCAACGTCCAGTCTCGACCTCGGTTTCGTCCTTCCGCTTGGCCACCCGGTCCGCGATCGATGCAAAGTAGCGGATCGAAGGCGAGCATTCGGCAATCGCATCTCTGGACGGGATCTCCCGGCTGACGTTCTCGACCGCATTGTTGTTGGTGGACGCCACCACCAACTCGTGGCCCAGCAGAGACCCGTCTAGGGTGTAGAGGTGAAGATAGGCTCCACCCGTTCCCATGGGTGCCAGATGGCTGAAGGCGGCCTCGGGCTCCTCGAATGCCGCCAAGGCCTTGGCCCGATCGAGCACGACCTTGGCGACGACGTCACGGAGGAGCGTCGTCTTTCCGGTACCGGGTGGGCCGTTGATCCCGACCAACCCCGGAGTCGACAGTTCCCCGACCACGTGATTGACCGCCGCCTGTTGCATGGTGACGAGCGAGTACCCCCCGGGCATTGGCCACTTCGATGCAGGAATGCGGCTGGGGTCGAGAACCTGCCGCAGGGCATTGTGGTCTCGAACCACGTCGACGCGTGATCTCGGCTGCTGCTCTCCGACGAAGGCCGCAAGTCCATGCCCGACGTCGCCGCTTCGGAATGCGCCGCGGACGCGAGCCAAGTCCTCGATGAAAAAGCTGTTGAGAAAGTCGGGCTCCGGGGCGGAAAAGGCGCGCCCCCAGACCGGGACGCGCACCGCAACGGGGGCGAGTGAGACCTGGGCGGCAGGAAGGTTGATGCGCTCGAGGAGCCAGGTAGACAAGCTCTCGAGGTCCATCGCGGTGACCGGCAAGATCTCACCGTCGTCGTCAACCTTCAGGAGACGGTGATCCAACTCCTTTCGGATCCGATGCTCTTCATCCGGAAAGGAGGCGAGTGCCTTGAGATTGCCGGCCCGCACTTGCCCGTACCCCCAGGCGAAGCTGGACAGGAACGACTTTCCCTCCAACGGTCGTCCTTGCCTGTCGAGGACCACCACGGCCATGGTGGTCGTGCCCTTGATTCTCGGCGGCGGCTCAAGGCTGTCGTCGGGAAACAGGTCCAATAGCGAGCTGGTTGCCGTCGATAGGTCGAGCTCGCCGAGATGGAGAAACCAGTAGACCTCGCGCTCCCTGCCCCTCGGACCGAAGCGCGCATCCAGCCAGGGCTCGGGATGTTGATCTGCGCGGATCATGCGGCGGCGGAAGGTGCGCAGATCGTGCGCGGTAGGCAGCGGTTGCGGCTCCAAAACCTCCAAGGTCAACCAAGCTGACAGAAGAGAAGCGACCTCACCTGCCACGGGGACCGCAGCCGACGGCGAGGGTTTCCGAGCGGCGCGCGGTGCCTGCTCAGCTGTCGGCTGAGGCCTCGTCGGTATTCGAGACTCTTCGCTCGCCGATGCTCTCAGGGCCTTGGCCGGCGCCCCTGGTGCATCTTTGACGCGAGGCTCCAGCCGCTTCGGACCTTGTTGCGAGCGCTCTGGCTTCTGGGCTGGAGAAACACGGCGCTCGCTCAGTTCTGCCTGGACCTTCTGCAGCAAAGCAACCGCTCGGCGGGAGTGACGATGCCCGAGCTCGGCCTGCAGCTCTTTCAGGATCCGCCTGTCATCATTGGAACTCTCGAAGGCCTGCTCCAACTGATCGATTCGCTCGTTGAACAACGGTCGCGACATACCGCAGCGATCTTACCGGCCCGTCGCTGCAACCACACTGTGTAAAGTGTGAGAGAGCGGCCCGGCCTCCTGGGATAGCCCCGGAGGGATCAGTCGACCTGCATGCTGGCGGCGTTGGCGGCCACCCAGGTGTCGAAGCTCTGCAGGCGCGGGTTCAACGCCCGGGCGCGCTCGACGTCGCGCGAGGCGCGGAATTCGTCGTTGAAATCGTAGTAGAACTGGAACATGTTGCCGAGGTCGTCGGCGCCGGGGAAGCCGAGGCCGCGGTAGGCGTCGAAGGAGGGCGAGACGTGGACCACCTCCTCGCCCAGGGCACGGCCGAGCGCGGCGGCCATCTCGGCGCCGCTGAGGTGGCCGCCGGCGATGCCCACCCGCTCGCCCACCAGCTCGTCGCCGCGCCGGAAGACGCCGTAGGCGCAGCGGCCGATGTCCGCGGCGGCGATGCCCGGCAGCTTCTTGTCGCCCATCGGCAGCACCAGGGCCAGGCGGCCGTCCTCGCCGCGCTTCGGGCCCATGCCGTGGACCAGGTTGTCCCAGTAGAAGGTGGTCAGCAGGTAGGTGGTGGGCACGCCGCGGTCGGCGAAGAAGTGGTCCGAGGCGCCCTTGCCGTCGAAGTGGGGGACCTTGTACTCGCCCTTGAGCGTCGGCATGCGGTCGTCGTCCAGCGGCACGTAGCGCCGCGTGTCCTCGAGGGTCGACCAGATGACGTGGCGCAGCCCGGCCTTGCGCGCCGCCTCGGCCATCGTCTCCGCTTCGGCCATCTCGCGCTCGGCGGAGAAGTGGGCCCAGAAGAAGGTCACGCAGAAGGCGCCGTAGGCGCCGGCGAAGGCGGCCTCGACGCTCGCCGCGTCGTCGAGGTCGGCGCGCACCACCTCGGCCCCGGCGTCCGCCAGCGCGCGCGCCGCCGCCGAGTCCGGATCGCGGGTCAGCGCCCGCACCGCGAACCCACCCTCCGGGTCGTCGAGGATCGCCTGCACCAGGCCACCACCCTGCGTCCCCGTTGCCCCTGCCACCGCGATCACTTTCGGCTCAGCCATGACGTCTCTCCTTCCCAGCGTGGGCGTTCGATCGAGCGCACCGGAATCGAATTCTAGATGGTCGCGCAGCT
>CAWEUD010000022.1:0-27726 GCA_963812115.1 uncultured Chloroflexia bacterium | reverse complement strand
TCGATGGGGCCGAATCGACCGGGCAAATCGGGTCGGTCGGCACGGTGATATCTCAGCCCATGCTGAGACACTTTCCGCATGCGAAGCGAGCTTCCCGTCATTCCCACGCCGCGCCCGGGGATCGTGGCGCCGCAGGTCGGTCCCGTCACGGGTGCCGCGGGGCTGCTGGCTGACAGGACCCGCGCCGCGATCCTGGCGCTCCTGCGGTCTGGGCCGCACTGCGTCTGCGAGATGGCCGCCGCCACCGGGGAACGCGAGAACAACGTCAGCAACCACCTCGCGCGGCTGCGCAGCGCCGGCCTGGTGCGAGCCAGCCGCCACGGGGCCGATGCGCGCTGGATCTACTACGAGCGCGACGAAGCGGCCTGTGCCGCAGCCCTGGCGCCGCTCACCGACCTGCTGGCATGACCGCCACCCACGCACCGCTGACCCACAGCCGCCCGATCGCCGCGCTTGCCGTGGCCGCCGTCGCCGCCTGGCTGGTCGCGTGGTTCGCCCACGCCCCGCTGGCCGAGTGGCTGTCCTTCACCCTCCTGCGGCTCGAGCGCGGCAGCCACCTGGGCGAGGCCGTGGCCTTCTTCGCCATGGACGTCCCGAAGGTCCTCCTCCTGCTGCTCGGCATCGTCACCCTCGTCTCCTTCGCCCGCAGCTTCTTCCCGGCGGAGCGGGTGCGCACCGCGCTGGCCGGCCGCGGCCTGCTGACCGGCACCGTCGCCGCCGCCGGCTTCGGGGTCATCACGCCGTTCTGCAGCTGCTCGGCGGTGCCGCTCTTCATCGGCTTCGTGGAGGCCGGCATCCCGCTGGGCGTCACGTTCGCCTTCCTGGTCAGCTCACCGATGGTCAACGAGGTCGCCCTGGTGCTGCTCTGGGGCCTCTTCGGCCCCGCCGTCGCGCTGACCTACATGGGCGCGGGGCTGGTCATCGCCGTCGTCGCCGGGCTGGTGATGGGACGGCTGCGGCTGGAGCGCTTCGTGGAGCCCTACGTCTGGGAGGTTCGCTCGTCCGCATCGGTCCTGGCGGAGGCCCGCCCGACCATGTCCGAGCGCCTGGCCGATGCCTGGGCCGAGACCCGCCGGATCGTCGGCCGCATCTGGCCCTACATCGTGGCCGGCATCGCGCTGGGCGCCGTGATCCACGGCTACGTTCCCACGGAGCTCGTGGCGCAGATCGGCGGCGTTGGCAACCTGCTCGCGGTCCCGATGGTGGTGCTCCTGGCGGTGCCGCTCTACTCGAACGCGGCGGGGACCATTCCCATCGTGCAGGCGCTGCTGGGCAAGGGGCTGCCGCTGGGCACCACGCTCAGCTTCATGATGGCCGTCACCGCCATCAGCCTGCCGGAGCTGATCATCCTGCGGCGCGTCATGCGCCTGCCGCTGCTGCTCGTCTTCGTGGGGATCGTCACGTCGGGGATCCTCGCTATCGGCTACCTGTTCAACATCGTCATGTAGGGGAAGGAGTCTTGCCATGCGCGTCATCGAGGTGCTCGGGTCCGGCTGTCCAAACTGCCAGGCCGTGGAGCGCAACGTCCACCAGGCCCTCGCCGAGTTGGGCCTCGAAGACGGGGCCGAGGTCCGCCACGTCACCGACTGGGCTCAGATCGCCGGCCGCGGCGTCCTCTCCACCCCGGGCCTGGCGATCGACGGGACCGTGGTCAGCACCGGCCGCATCCCGACGCCGTCCCAGGTGGCGGAGTGGCTGCAGGGTCCGGTCGCGGCCGGCGTGGCGGGAGCGCGGGGGCGCTAGACCGCCAGCCGGCCAGGGTATTGGCCGTCCTGCCGGCACCCGATACATCGGGCAATTCTCGACCCCTGGGGCCGATTGGGCTCCAGGCTGCCGCTTCATGGGGCAGCCCTTTCGCACGAACGGCATCCGGAGGCGCGCCCCGTGCTCGCCACTGCCCGATGTACCAGCGGAATGGCGCCGCAGACCGCCCCTGGCGCAGATCTGCCCGCTGTACCGGCACCGCCACCGGCCACCGGCACCACCGGCCGATGCGCTTTGACGAACAAAGCGCCCGGGCCTAGCATCAATCGGTGATCCCGGACCCCTCCGAACGCGTACTCGCAGCATGACGCCAGCACGCCGCGGCCTCCGCCCGGACGCGCCCCAGCACGAGGCGGCCATCGCGGGCGCGGCCTACCTGCGGACCCGGCGCGTGCATCGGTCCGCGAGCCACCAACGGCCGCGCATCCTGCAGCTGCTGGCCACCGGCGGCAACGGGGGAGCGCAGGAGTCGTACACGGGGCTGCTGCTGCGCCTTGACCGGCACCGATACGACGTGCGGGCGCTCTCCCTCTCGGCGGGGAGCGCGGTGCAGCGCATCCGTCGCCTGGGGCTGCCGGTCGACGTGATCGAGGAGACCGATGACGACGCCGCCGTCGACGCCCTGTCCGCCTGGCTCGGCCGCAACGAGATCGACCTGGTCCACGCCCACATGTACCGCGCCGAGGTGGTGGGCACCCGGGCCGCGCTGTCAGCCGGCACGCCGGTGATCATGGCCACCGTCCACTCGTCGCGCGTCCGCTCGCCCGAGGACGTGGCCGCCCTGGCAGCGTTGACGCCGGCCATGGATCGGCTGATCGTGCCGTCCGACTCGATCGAGGCGAAGGTCGCGGCCGAGGGACGCGCGGGCGCGCGGTTCGCGGTGATCCCCAACGGCGTCGACCTGTCGCGCTTCGCCACCCCGCCGCCGCGCTGCGGGTTCCGCGCCGAGTTCGACATCCCGCGCGGGGCCCCGTTGATCGGCGTCGTCGCGCGGCTCGAGCCGGAGAAGGGGCACGTCCACCTGCTGGAGGCGTGGCCGGCGGTCGCCGCGGCCGTCCCCGAGGCGCGCCTCGCGATCGTGGGCGAGGGTTCGGAGGAGGGGGAGCTGCGGCGCCTGGCCGATGCCATGCCGGCAGATGCCGGCTCGCGCGTCATCTTCGCCGGCCGTCGCGAGGACGTCTCCGCGCTGACCGCTGAGCTCACGGTGGCGGTCCTTCCATCGCTGCGCGAGGCGCAGGGCATCTCGCTCCTCGAGGCCATGGCGCGCCGCGTTCCGGTGGTCGCTTCCGCTGTCGGCGGCATTCCCGAGGTGGTGACCGATGGGGTCGACGGGCTCCTGGTTCCCCCCGCCGCCCCCTCCGCACTGGCCGATGCCCTCATCCGCCTCGCCTGCTCGCCCGAGCAGCGCGCTCGGCTGGGGGAGGCGGGGTACCGCACGGTCCGCGACCGCTTCTCCATTGAGGCCCAGGTGCGGCGGATCGAGGCGGTCTACGACGAGGAGCTGCAGCGTTCCGGCGTGCTCGCGGCGCTGCGCGGACCGGACCCCGCCCCTGGCGCTCCCGTCTCGCGGCCCTCCGGCCGCGCCACGCTCGAGGTCCCGCCCGTCTGAGCCCGCGGGGGCCGGCGCGGCGCAGCGGGGCGGGGCGCACAACCGCCGCCCTGCTCGCACGCCCGTGCGACCGCGCGATCTCGTCACCTGCGACTGCCAGTCGCACTACCCGAGTTCCGCGCTTCCGCTGGCAATCCAGACGGGGGAACGGCAGCGGGATGCCCAAGAGGCCACGAGCCTCGAGGAACGAGACTGTGGCCAAGTGTCCTGGGCTCCCCCCGGAATCCCCCCGGAATCCCCCGGATCAGTAGGTTCGGCGGCGCTCCGGCAGGCTCAGGACCGCCATCACCAGCAGGGCGATGAGGCTCCACCCGACGATCGCGACCAGCGCCGCGATGTCGAAGACGCTCTGACCGCTGGGCTGGACCTGGTCCATGCTGAACACGCCACGGAACGGCGCGACGAGTGGCTCGGTGATGGCATAGATGGCGTCCACCAGGCCGTTGCCTTCGTTGGCGCCCAGCGCCAGCAGCAGGATCCGGATCCCGATGAGCACGATGATCACGCCGAAGATGAGGCCGACCACGCGGCGGACGAGGGCCAGCGGACCGGGTCCCTCGTCGACGTGTGTTCGGCCGTCCCCCGCATTGACGTTGACCTGGTCGCCACCGCGCGGTGGCGCGTCGTACGTCTGGTGCTCGCCGGTCTCGTCGACCGGCGGGTCGTTGCGGTGCGTCATGTTCATTGACCTCCGGGGGGTGAGCAGAAGCACGATGCATGCCACGCGCGGCCGATCCGCGCCAATTCAGGAGGGGAAGCCGTGCTCGCCGATGAGCGGCACGAAGACGACCGGCTCGCCAGTGCGTGAGTGGAAGTCATCGCCCCGGCGCTCCACCACGGTGAGCTGCTGGTGCGTCCGCGTCCCGACCGGCACGACCAGCCGCCCCCCGTCCGGGTTCAGCTGCTCCAGGAATGGCGGAGGGACCGATGGCGCGGCGGCCGCCACGATGATCGCGTCGTACGGCGCGTTCGGCGGGTAGCCCACGCTCCCGTCGCCCACCACCAGCTCCACTCCGGGGTATCCCGCGCCCTCCAGCGAGCGGCGAGCCGCCGCGCTCAGCTCCGGGTAGCGCTCCACGCTCGTGACGTCGGCGCCGAGCTCGGAGAGGATCGCCGCCTGGTAGCCGCTCCCGGTGCCGATGTCGAGCGCCCGCGCACCCCGCCAGCCCTCGGCCCGGCCCGGCCGGGCCGCATCGGTCATGAGGGCGACGATGAACGGCTGCGAGATCGTCTGCCCCTCGTCGATGGGCAGGGCCTGGTCCCCGTATGCCAGCTGGGAGGCCACGAATCGATCGCGCGGCACGGTCCGGAAGGCCCGCAGCAGCTCCGGATCACGCAGGCCGCGCGCCTCGATCTGGTGGACCACCATGCGCTCGCGCGCTCGCGATAGCTCGTCAGTCGGGGAGGAAGGGCGACGGAGCCAGCGCATCGGTCCCGAAAGCACGACGGCCGCGCCATGTGCCGGCGCGGCCGTCTCGTTGCCCGGTCCTAGGCCTGGGCCTGGGCGGTGCTCTTGCTGCGAGACCGCCCGTTGCTGCTGCGACGTCTGGTGCCTCCGCCGTCCTCCTCGTCGCCACCGGCGCCGGAGTCGAAGGCGCCCAGCGTGGCGGCGTCGAGCAGGTCGTTCAGGAGGCGATCGGCCCGCTCGCGCACCAGGCGGCGCGTCTCCTTGCCGGAGCGTGGCGCGAGCAGGACACCGACGGCCAGCCCCATGAAGAAGAAGCGAATCGCGATGCGTACGCGGCTGAACATTGGGTCAGGACCCTCGTTTCGTGCTTGTTTTCGTGCGTTCTTGCGTGCCGTAGGGCGGTTTGAGGATACCACCCGCCCCGCCTCGCTCTCCTGCACGCTGCCTGCCATACGCGCGGCCGCCAGTTGCCGGCCGCCGATGTATCGGCCGCCGTTTGCCGGCCCGCCGATACATGGGGCAATTCGTCACCCTTGGCGGTGTTCGGGTTTCAGGGTGCCGGTCCATAGGGCAGCTCTGCGCTTGACTCGCACCCGCGGGTCACCTTCACGCTCACCGTTGCCCGATGGAGCGGCACTCCGTTGCCTCAAGCCGCCACCGAATGGCAATCTGCCCTACCTATCGGCACAGGGTCGGCACAGGGTCGGCACAGGGTCGGCGCCCTATCGGTGCCCCATGGTCGGCCCGTGAACCCGCGGGAACCCCCGCGGTCGGAGCCAGAGCAGGCCGTCGCGGCGGAGCGGCCGACCGGTGCGTAACGCGCGGAGCACCTCGCGCGACGACGCGGGAAGCTGCGTGCGCACCAGTGCGGCGTGCGGCGCCAGGGCGTCGCGGTTCGCTCGCGTGTACTCGATGGCAAGGACCAGCCGGATTGGCCGCGCATCTCGCCGGGCAAGGAAATCCCTCTTCTCCTGCGCGCGGCGCAGCTGGGCCTGGAAGTCGGTAGCGGTGCGCTCCACCTCGAGATGGACGATCTCCTCGGCGCCGTACATCACCAGGTCCGCCGCCCGACCGTGGTCGCCGGCCCCAACCTCGAGCCGTGGCCGCCAGGATGGGGCTGCGACCTTGCGAATGGCGTCGATCTGCCGCATGTGACGGGCATCGCGCAGCGACCGATCGCCTCCTTCGTAGGCGCGGAGCACAAGGTCGAGGCCAACCGCTGCCAGCACTGCCGCCAACGTGTCGACCTGGACCGATGCGTCCCCTGCCTCCACCCGCTCCACCGTGGACCGGGCCACGCCCGCCCGTCGGCTGACCGCCAGCCGGGACAGCCCCAGCGTCGCGCGCGCCAGCCTCAGCTCGGCAGCCATCCGACCGACCTGGTTTGCCGCACGGGCACGCGCCGCAGTGGTTCGGTGTGCTCGACCTGGCATGGGCCGATGGTGATGCGTGCCCCTTATCGCTCGCTTACGGTGCGCCTACATCGGGCAATTCGCCACCCCGGGGCCGTGTGGGGCGTCAGGGTGCCGGTACATCGGGCAGACCCACGCCGGACAGGCACCCACTGGCGCCCTTCACGCTCCCCATTGCCCGATGTACCGGCAGTTCGTCGCCGCACGCCTCGTCCGGGTCAGTAATTGCCCCACCAATCGGCAGGTCCAACGCCGCGAGCGCGGGCTACTCGCCGAGGCCGTACTCGCGCATCTTGGCGTAGAGCAGGCGCCGGTAGATCCCCAGCTCCTGCGCGGCCTTCGAGCGGTTCCCGTTGTTCCGCTCCAGCGCCTCGGCGATCAGGCGGCGCTCCAGCGCCCCGACCTCCTCCTTGAAGGAGCCGCCGGCACCGTTGCCGTTCGTGGCCACCGTGCCGCCGCCAGTGTCGACGGGATCCTCCGACGCACTGGAACCGGTCGTGCCGGCCGGGGCCGCCTGCCTGCTGCGCGCCTTGCCGCCAGCCGCGGCGGGAGACTCGGCAAGTGGCAGGTGCTCGGGCATGACGGGCGCACCCCGCGACAACACCACGGCGCGCTCGATCGCGTTCTCGAGCTCGCGCACGTTCCCCGGCCAGTCATGCTCCACGAGGCGTCCCATCGCCTCCTCGCTGATGGTGGTGGGGATGGCATCGGCCTTGTGGCGGAACTTCGCGAGAAAGTGCTCGACGAGCAGCGGCACGTCCCCCATACGCTCGCGGAGCGGCGGCATGTGGATGTGGATCACGTTCAGCCGGTAGTAGAGATCCTCGCGGAAGCGGCCGGCGTCGACCTCCTCGGCCAGGTTGCGGTTCGTGGCGGCGATCACGCGGATGTCGACCTTGATCGGCAGGTTCGACCCGATGCGCTCGAACTCGCGCTCCTGGAGGATGCGCAGCAGCTTGGTCTGCGTGCCCAGCGTCATCTCGCCGATCTCGTCCAGGAAGATGGTGCCCTTGTTCGCCGTCTCGAATCGGCCCTTGCGCTGCGTCATGGCGCCGGTGAAGGACCCCTTCTCGTGGCCGAAGAGCTCGGTCTCCAGCAGCGACTCCGGCAGGGCGGCGCAGGACACCTTGACCAGCGGGTGCGGATTGCGCTTCGAAGCCCGATGCAGCGCCTCCGCCACCAGCTCCTTCCCGGTCCCGGACTCGCCCGTGATCAGGACCGTCGCGTCGGAGCCGGCCACCTTGCCGATGAGCTTGTAGACCTCCAGCATCGGCTTCGAAGAGCCCACGATGCGCTCCCGTTCGGCCGCCGACTTCCCCAGCTCGAGGCGCAGGGTGTTGACCTCCGACGACATCTCGACGTGCTCGAAGACGCGCTTGAGCAGGCTGAGCAGGTGGTCGATCTCGAACGGCTTGGTGACGTAGTCGTAGGCGCCCTGCTCCATGGCCTTGATCGCCGTCGACGAGCCGCCGAACGCCGTCATGACCACGATCTCGAGCTCCGGCCGCTCCCGCTTCATCGCCTTCAGCACGTCCAGCCCGTCCTGGTCGGGCAGCTTGATATCCATCATCACCAGGTCGGGTCGCTGCTTCTCCACGGCGGCCAGGGCCTCCGCGCCGGTCTTGGCCTGGCGCACGGCATAGCCGTTCGATCCGAGCAGGTCGGAGAGAAGAGATCTGATCTGCCCGTCGTCGTCGACGACCAGCACGGACCTGTCCTGGGCCACGTTCAGGAATCCCCGGCAGGAGGTTGAGGGCGGATATCGTACACCTACGGTGAGCCGGTGGCGTCGGGGACGCTCGAGCTCGCCGATGGACTCGCGCTGGCCGCCGCACTCGCGTCGCTCCCGCTCCCCGCGGGGCTGGCACTGGCGCTGGCAACCGCCGATGGCGCGGATGTCGCCGCGGGGAAGAGGCTGCTCGGCAGCCCCACCAGCGCCAGCACGACCATGAACAGGAAGAGGGCGATCACCACGACCACCCAGGGACCGGCCAGTCGGTCGTTGCGCGGCGGCAGTGCGCCGCGATAGCCGCGTTCGGTCTGCCGGTCGGTCATGCGTCTCCTTCGTCGTCCATTCGTCCCGCGGCCCTCGTCAGCGCTCGGAGCCGGCGCTCGACCACCACCGTTGCGAGTCGCGCCTTCAGCACGTCTCGGCGCGCACGGCGCAGGGCATTCGGAAGGGTGATCCCCACGGTCCAGGCCAACAGCCCAAGCGTGCCGCAGACCATCACGGCGAGCGCGATGACTGCCAGGTCGAGGATGGGAGCCACGGCCGGCGAAGCGTAGCAGGCTATCGGGCGTCGCGCATGGACGGGATCGTGAGCCCGACCAGGCCCGCGGCGGCGATCAGGGACCCGCCCAGCATGAGGACGTTCGCCGGACCGATGACCTCCGAGAGCCAACCGGCGAGGGCCATCGAGATGGACATGGCGCCGTAGGTCAGCGCCTGGCGCGTGGACACCACGCGACCGAAGAGGCGAGACGGCGTCCGCTCCTGGAAGAGCGTGATGGTGGGAGCGAGGTAGAGCAGGTTGGCCGCCCCGATGGCGAAGAAGATGCCAATGGCCAGGTAGGGGTTGGTCGTCAGCCCGGCGGCCACCATGGCGGCCCCCATCCCGATGAAGCCGCCGATCGTCATGAACCCCTTCGGGGCCTTCGTGGCGAAGGTGCCGATGGCCAGGCCGGCCACCACGCTGCCCAGCCCCAGCGAGCCCATGAGCCAGCCGTAGTTCTGCGGATAGTCGATGACGCTGCGGTCCAGCGTCTGCTCGGCGTAGATGATCGAGCAGATCGCCTCCGCGCCGAACGCGAGCTGGGCGACGGTGCTGACGACCGTGTTGGAGAGCAGCTCGCGCTGCCGCGTCAGGAAGTTCCAGCCATCGGCCATCTCGCGCCAGACGGCGCGGACGGAGAACGGGGCCGCCTCGATCGATTCCCTGGGGACGACCATCCCGGCGATCAGCAGCGCCGAGGCGACGTAGGTCCCGGCGTCCATCAAGAAGGCGGCGCCCACGAGGCCCGCCAGGGCTGCCACGATGGCGGCCGCCATGGGGATGCCGAACACGTCGGCGAGCGTCTCGGAGAGCGTCGAGGCGGAGTTCGCGGTCACCAGCTGGTCGTTCGGCACGATTGACGGCACAATCGCCGTCTTCGCCGGCCGGAAGAGCAGCCCGACGGTCGCGACCAGCAGCGCGATCGCGAAGACGAGCCAGGTGCTGATGTCGATCACGACGGGCACGAGCAGCACGAGGCCGGCGCGCACGACGTCGCAGGCGATCATGGTGCGCCGCCGATCCCATCGGTCCACCAGGGTGCCGGCGAGGGGGCCGAGGAAGATGTTCGGAATGGTGGACGCGGCGGCCACGATGCCCAGGTCGAGAGCGGTTCCCCGGTCGATGACCAGGACGTAGAGCGCCACCTGGTGCACGCGGTCGCCGAAGAAGCTGACCAGCTGCCCGATCCACAGCAGCGAGAAGTTCCGGTTGCGGAAGAGCGCAAGGTAGGGTGACTGCGGGCGTTCCTCACGCTCGATGGCGACCGCGACCGATGGCGCGGGACGAGGCAGCACGGCGGTTGCGGCCGGTGCCGCGCTGGCGAGCATCCCGCTCGGGAACGGATCGCCCAGTCTCGGCCCCAGGGCCACCGAGCGGCGAACCGGCGCGTCCGGCCGGGTCATGGTGTAGACGATCGTCCAGAAGATCCCCAGCGCGAGCAGCAGGTCGCCGACGCTGACGACGTCCCGGATCACGGGCACCGGGAGCGGCACCACGTCGCCGAAGATCCCGCCGCTCCTGACGAAGTCGGCCATGCTGGTGACCGTCACCAGGAAGTGGAACGGATCACCGGCCACGGCATCGGGGGAGAAGCCTGCCGCCTCGAACGCACCCGGCCAGATGGGCATGCGGCCGCCGTTGACGAGGACCGCCAGGAAGTTGAGGCCGATGCCCACTGCCGCCACCTGCAGTCCCGGCACGCGCGCGTTGACCCACAGGAAGACGAAGATGAGGAGGTAGGCAGCCACAAGCCCCCAGGCGAGGGGCAGCCCGGTGCCGATGCCGTTCTCCTGGAGCACCACGACGCCCACGCGAAGCGTCAGCGCGGCGAGCAGGACGGGGAGCCAGCGCAGCCGCAGCTCGGCGAGGCGGGGGAGACCTCCCCCTGCGAGGGCGCCCACGACGAGCGCCAGGAGAATTACGCTAAGAAACATCGTCCGATGCGAGCATCGGCTTCACTGCGCCGCCGGCATCGGCCTGGTCCGATCCGGATCCCGGCTCGTGGTCCCGTGGATCCGGCGTGTGCAGCATGGTGGGAAGCTCATCGGGCCGATCCGGCGGGCGGTCGAGGATGGCCCGATCCAGCTCGACCAGGACCGGCACGATCTGCGGGTCGAACTGGATGCCCGAGTACTTCTCAAGCTCGGCCACCGCCTGCTCGTGCGTCAGCGGCGTCTTGCGGTACGGCCTCGCCGAGGTCATGGCCTCGTAGGAGTCGGCGACGGACAGGATGCGAGCGCCCAGCGGGATGTCGAGCGCCTCCTTGCCCGACGGGTAGCCGGATCCATTGAACCACTCGTGGTGCGCGTGGATCAGCGGTGCCTCGGCGGAGAGCTGCTTGGCCGGGCTCACGATCTCGGCACCGATGGTCGGGTGCTGGTTCATCAGCCTGCGCTCTTCCTTGTCGAGCGGGCCTTCCTTCAGGAGGATGTCGTCGCGCACGCCGATCTTCCCCACGTCGTGCAGGAGCCCGGCCCAGTGGATCTTCTCGATCTCCGACTCAGGGAGCTTCATCGCGCGGCACATGGCCTCAGCGATGTGGCTCACCCGTCCGGAGTGGCCGCGGGTGTACCTGTCGCGTGCGTCGACGGCGTTTGCCAGTGCGCCGATCGTCTGTTCGAAGAGCTCCCTGGTCTCGACGTAGCGGTGGTACGCGAGCCTGGTCGTGAAGAGGGGGATGACGAAGAGCGGTGTCGCCCACCAGCCGGCACCATCGGGGAGGAGGAAGACCTCGGCCATGAGCCATCCCAGCGGCGCCAAGCCCACCATGTTCACGGCTATGCCACCGAAATCTTGCGCCCACGATCGTCCGGATCGCCGTGCCAGTTCGAGCGCTCACGGCGAAAATTGCGAGAGACCATTGATGGCGTAGAAGATGGTGCGCCCTAGGAGAAGACCAACTTACGCGACGAAATCCCGTTCCACCGATCGGCCCGAGACCGCGAGGAATTTCGAAGAACAGGCCAGCTGCGACCGCAGGCAATGAGATCGCGCGGCGTGATTGAACAGTGTTCCGTACCACGGGACCGTGTTCCGCATTCGGCTGCATTCTCGCTTACGGCCCGTTCGAGCTATCGCACCGCACTGCGTCCGGCAGTGCCACTGGGCCACCGATGCGCAACTGGGCCGCCGAGCACAAGAGGCGCGATGACGGGACACGGACGATGATGCCGCTCGGCAGTCGTACGGGCAGCGCACTGCCGATGAGGGTCAAAAGGTCCAGAAGGCAATCCCCACATCCACCAATCGGGTCCCTTGTGGTGGGAGAAAGAAGCAGCCGCCGCGGAATACAGACGCGACGGCTACTTTGCGATGACTAGACGCGGACATTGGCGTACACCGGTACGTCACCCTAGCGGGGACGAGCCGGAGTCTACCACGCGCCCTACCAACCCTTGAAGATGCGCCCCCGGCCAAAGCCAGAGTAATCAAGTCCTCCAAGAGCCGCAATCAGAACGCGAGAGCGCTGAAAACGTACGCTTCATTGTGCCCTCCACGTTCAGGGCTACCAGCCCTTGAGCGAGTTGCGCGCCATCAGAAGGTGCCCTCTTCTGACGAAACCAAGACAACCGACACACACCGGTGACGGACGGTCGGTTGCACTATTGGCTCCCCGACGGCCCAAGTGCCCACGTTCGGCCGGCGGATCAACGCACCCTTTGCTATTTTGCCCGGTGGTACTTTAGTACCACTGCCAGCACTCTAGGCGTCCGGTGTGGGTAAGTCAACCCCCATGCGGCTCTTGCGTTGAGTCAATCAACTCCTACTGAACCAAGGTCTACGCCTACGAGAGCAGCTGTTCGCACCATAGCGTCAGATGGCTCTTCGTCGAGTTCCTCATGGATCCGCACTGCGAATGCCGTCAGTAGTTCTCTTGCATGTCTCCTGCGACCGGATTGAGCAACGGATCGCACGATTGCCAGGTGTGCCGTTTCGTCGAACGGATCGAGGAGAGTAAGGAGTCGCCCTGCCTTTACCGATGCACTCTCGTCCAGCCCTGGAACGGCCCCTTCCGCGATAGGCAGCAGACAAGAGCGAACGTCGGCGTGAACGGCAAGTTGGGCAGACGCCACCCAGTCCTCGTACTTGAGGTCGCTAAGAAACTCCCCCCGGACCAACCCCAGTAGCCTCGTTCCAAGTTCTGCCTGAACGTTGGGTGCGGTGGCTTCCTCCATCGCTCTCGATACGTCCCTTAGTTCCGCTAGATCGCTCCGTACTAGCTCCGGGTTGAGCCGCACGGAGTCCACAGAAGAATAGATGTACTGCGGGGGATCACCGTCACCCTGGTCAGGCTCGAACATCCTACGGAGCTGGAAGACTGTCTGATTAAGCGAATTGACGGCGGCAGCGGGATCCGAATCGGGCCAAAGTGAATCGAGTACCTCATCTCGAGCCAGCCCGGAGCCATCGGCGGCGATCATGCGGGCCGAAAAGGACCCTCATGCGCTTCTTTGTGACGAGGACGCCCAGGCGCGTCCCATGCTCCCTTATGCACAGTCATTGGGCCGAAGGAGCGGATGAAGATTCGAGGACGAATTTGTTCACCAGACGTCTGCGCAGCTCTTGGACGTCAACACCGTCAGCACGGCCGATGAGATTTGCGGTTTCAGGCCCGGCCGATCCCTCGATGGCAGCGAGCGCGGCGGAACGATCCGCCGGTTGCAGCGCCGGGAGCATTCCTACTGAGGTCCCGATCCAGGCTTGCGGGGCCGCCTTGATTAGGGCCGGGAGCAGCCGAGCACCGCCATCGACGGCAACCAATTTCGCGCCATAGCTCACAAACCGCGGTAGCCACCGCCGCATGTAATTGAGGACTCCGACGTCGGTCACGGCCGCGAGGGCTTGAACGGCAGAGTCAATTCCTGCTCGCGAATTGTGCTCGATTGCCAGTAGCGACATCGGGACCCGACCGAGCGCGGAGATGAGATGCGATCCGTTGGCACTCCACTGGTCGAGGACAGCGGCCGCACGCTGACAGTGCCCGGCACATCGCCCAAGGCGGTGGCGCCGCAGAGGGCTGAGGCGACAGCAGTAACCGGACGGAGCCTCGGATCCTGGCTCGAGGCCTCCAGTTGACCCAGTGCCTCCTCAAGGTCCTCGGAGCCAGACCCATCGAGGTAAAGACACTCAACGGAAGAGGGCCGTAATCTTCTCGCCCACGGAGCCCAGATCCGGGTGCTCCACACGAAGCCGGCAGAGATCTCCAATGCCTCACGCAAACATCCTTTCGTCTACGTGAGTGAGAGCCACTCCATACCATGCCTCGGCGTTTGCCCTGACCCACGGCCGCGTACGTGCGACTGCCGCCCGGGCCATCCCAGCGGCCTCTTCCCTCTTCCCTCGTAGGAGGAGGACCTGGACGAGTTCGCTGTTGTCCGCAAATGGATTGACCGGCGAGGAGTCCCAGAACCTTGCGGCGCGGCGGAGGTAGTCAGCGCTTTCCTGAAGACGTCCGGCGTAGAGAAGGAGAATGCCCAAGTTGTGGTGAGCAATTGCTGCATAGTGCTCGAGTGCGGCAGCTGAGGCCTCGTTGGCGACCCGAAGGCATTCCTGTTCCGCCTTGTCCGAGAGCGAAGCCAAGTCGCAGTAATGACAAGGTTGCCGCGTAGCCGCAGCTGGGTTCGGAAGTCATCGTTGGCCGCGATCGATAGTCCTTCCTCCGCCATTGTTCTGGCCCGCGTCGCGTCCCCAAGGTTGCTGTAAACCGTGCTCAGCTTGCTGTAGGCGACTGCTTCCATTCGCCGATCGCCCTTTCGCGCGAAATAGTGGCGCGAGCGCTTCAGAAGGGCCTCTGACTTCAGTCTGACCAGTCTCCACGGACGCCCACCAATTTCACCAAAGATCAGAGAGGTCTTGCGTTTTTCGAGTTGTCCGAGCGGGCAAAAACTGCTGAGCCACTCTTCCAAGAGGCGAGCCGGCCGGCTCGCCAGATCGTCGCCGTATTTCGCTATCAATCGAGCAGCTTGCGGCTCGCAGACGAGCGCGCGAGATGTCAGTGGTGAATTGCCTCCCGGCCAAGCGGAGGTGGTCTCAAATAGGATGCGGCATGGATGTGGAGCCCCAGCAACTTCTCCATCGGATCGCTCCAGGGCCAGCCGTCAGCTCGAGGAAGTCCCGGAAGAGCCCGTGATACCTATAGCTCGACTCCTCGATCCCATTCGGTATGTGAACAGCCCCCGGTGCCCTCAAGCTCTCGCAAGACTTTGTCTCCATCGTCTTGCCCGGAGAGCCGGCCGGCCAATTCCGGTGTGATTTGCTGCAGGATCGATGTCGTGAGCAGGAATTGACGCAGAGAGTCCGGCTGCTGATCGAGCACCTCTTCGGCGAGGAACTCAACTAGATCGCTGTCCGTGGTGGCCGTGATCGACTGGATGAACGACTTCCTCTCCTCCGGCGTACGCCGTTCCCGTAACGAGACCTCGACGAGCTGGAGGCTTGCCGCCCATCCCTCAGTGCGCCGCTCCAGTTCGGCCAGTTCGGTCGCGTCGAGCGGATCGTTGTAGATGTCGCGGAACAGCTCGTCGATCTCGCGGTCGTTGAAGCGGAGGGCATCGGTCCGCATCTCGGCGTAGCCGGCGTGCGTCTTGAACCGTGCGAACTGGAGGTGCGGCTTGGCGCGCGACAGGAAGACGAAGCGGCAGGTGGGCGGGGCGTCGCGAAGGATCTGATTCCAGAGACCGCGGACTTCAGTGACCGATGCGACGAACTGCCAGTCATCGATGATGAAGGTGCACGGCTCCGTCAGCCGCTCGTACATCTCTGCCAAGAGGTAAGCGGCCACGCCCGGGCGCGACGAGCCTGGTCCGCCCATCTGCTCCAGCATGGAGTGCGCGCGCCGGCCGAATCCTGCATGCCGCTGGCTGATCGACTCGATCAGGTAGCTGATGTGCAACGACCAGTCGCGGTCGTTGCGATCGAGCTTGTACCAGTAGCACGGGAAGTCGACCTCCCGTTCCCACTGCCACAGCAGGGTGGTCTTGCCGTAGCCGGCATCGGCCGCGATGACGACGGCCCGGCACTCCGCACTCTCGTTGAGCCAGTCGACGAGGCGGGCACGCCGCAGCGTGGGGGTCACGTAGTGGGGGGACGTGACCTTGTTGTGGATCAGCGGGTAGACGTACTGGATGTCCGACAATCGGTGCCCCGGTGGCGGATGCCCTGCGCGATGAGACGAGCTCCCCCGATACCGACCGGCGCGCCCCCCGCACCACCTCGGCCCGAGTGAGGATAGGCGCCGCAGATTATCAGCCGCTTACCGGTCGGCTGACCAGCCCCAACACGCGCGGCTGCGCCAGCCGCTGGCGGTGACGACCAGGATGCTCCGATGGGAGCGGGCGGCACTGCCGTTTCGTCGCCCGTTCGGTCAGCCGAACGCCGTCGCGACCCCCGTGCGGAACCCGGCTCCCGCTTCCCCGCCATCCTCCGCCACCACGACGCGGCGCCAGCTGGAGGCGTCCGCGCGGAACATGGCGAGCGCGAGCTGCCGCACCGCGTGCCGCTGTCCGGAAGCGAACTCGAGTCCGATCATGACTGACCCGTCGGCCTGCGGGAGGATGCGGCGCGTGGTGCACCGCAGCGCGATCGTCTCGCCATCGACGTCCAGCTTCAGCGTGGGCCGAGCGGCGACGCGCGTCGGGATGCGCGGCAGCACGACCTGCGTGCCGGTGAGCGAGAGGTCCAGGGCGACCGCGCGCCGGCCGGATAGCGTGGCGGGCAGTCGGGTGTCGAAGCGGACGCTCGCCCGCCGTTCCCCGGCAAACCGGCTGGCCCGCACGCGGCCGATGGCGGCGAGCAGCAGCCCGAGGTTCACGGCAGCGAAGAACCCGGCGCCGATGGCGGCTCCTGGCTCGCGGTAGTGCATCGGCGTCAGGCCGAGCGCGCTGAGGGCGAGCCAGGCGACGGCCATTGCCGAGGCGAGCGCGAGCCCCACGTGGAGTCGTGGGACGTGCACTCCATGGGTTTCCGTCCTGCCCTTGGGCGTGACCCTGAACGGGACGCTCGCCTCGCGGCGGAAGAGCTGCAGCGTGGCCGGCAGGACAGCCGGCATGCGCAGCACCTCGAACAGCATGGAGAGCAGCGGCGGGTAGTGGCCGCGTGCGAGCAGGCGAAGGGCGATGAACTGCGAGCCCAGGGTGAGCAGGAAGAGCGGCCCGAAGACCTGCAGCGGGGCGTTGATGGGCGAGCTGTTGGTGAAGATGACGGCAACCGGGATGAGCATGAAGGCGAGCATCCGCCAGGCGTCGAACCAGGCGAAGAGGGTGGTCATGAATGCCACTCGCTGCCCGAACGAGAGGCCGCGGCCAAAGAGCGGGTTCTCCATGCGGAGCACCTGCATGGCACCGGTCGCCCAGCGGTTTCGCTGCAAGAGGTACGCATCGGCATCGGCTGGTGCCAGGCCGTTGGCCAGGATCTCGTTGTGGAAGACGCCGCGCCAGCCGCGGCGGTACATGCGGATGGTGGTGTGGATGTCCTCGGTCACCGATTCCGTCGCCACGCCCCCGACCGAGCGCAGGGCCGCCACGCGCACGAGCCCGCTGGTACCGCACCAGAACGGCGCCGCCCAGCGGTTCTTCGCCGGTGCGATGACGCGATAGAAGACCGACTCCTCGTTGTAGACGTCGTCGCCGCGCCGTGCATGCTCGAATGACTCGAGGTTGTAGAACGACTGCGGCGTCTGCACCAGGGCCACCGTCGGGTCGTCGAAGTAGCCCAGGGTGTGCGACAGGAAGTTGTGGCTCGGCACGTGATCGGCGTCGAGGACCGCGATCACCTCGGCATCGATCACGGTAAGGGCGTGGTTGATGTTGCCGGCCTTGGCGTGCCGACGGTCTGTACGCGCCAGGTAGTGGGCCCCCAGGTCGCGCGCCATGCGTCGCACGGTTGCCCGGTTCCCGTCGTCGAGCACCCACGTCTCGTGGTCCGGACGCAGGGCGACCGATGCCGCAACCGTGGGAAGCAGCACCTCGAGCGGCTCGTTGTAGGTCGGGATCAGCACGGCGACCTTGTGTGGCCGCCCGCTTCGGTTCGGCGCCGGCATCCGTGCCTCGCCGACCTCCCACAGCGCGAACGTGTAGAGGGCCAGACCGAACGCGTTGTGCATCTCGACCACCAGGAGGGGAATCGCCAGCCACCAGATCGCGAGGTCGATCGTGCTCGTGAGCCGCCAGGCCAGGTATGCGGTCGTGATCGCGAGGGCCAGCAGCGCGGCGACCCTGATCAGGACGGCGCGAGCCGGGGATTCACGAAGGATGTCACCGACGGGGATGCTGGGCAGCACCATGTCGGGAGCGGCGCTCTTCACCTGCAAAGGCTATAGGTGGCGGTGCGGCCCGGCACCAGCCCGAACCTCCCAGCGGGGCATGGTACGTTTGCCGCACGGCGTCGGCGCTTCGGCTAGAGTCGCGGCAACGTGCGCGCCTTCATCGGTCTCGGCGGGAACATCGGCGACCCCAGGCAGGCCTTCGTCGGTGCCCTGCGGGAGCTCGCGGATATCGGCCAGGTGGTGCGCGCCTCGAGCCTGTACGAGACCAAGCCGCGCGACTTCGCGGACCAGCCCACCTTCACCAACGCGGTGGTCGAGCTCGTCACCGAGCTTGGCCCTGCGGAGCTCCTCTTCCACGCGAAGCGCATCGAGGTGGCGCTCGGACGCGATCCGCAGGGGATCCGCTTCGGGCCCCGGATCGTGGACCTGGACATCCTCGCCTTCGACGGCAAGTGCGTCACCGACACGGAGCTCGACCTCATCGTGCCGCACCCGCGTCTGCAGGAACGCCGCTTCGCGCTCGAGCCGCTGGCCGAGCTGGAGCCGAGCTTCCGGCCATGGCGCAACTGCGCCGACCTTCGGACCGATGTCACCGTGGCCGACCTCCTGCCCAGCGTCGCCGACCAGGACGTGCGGCGCATCAGCGGGACCGACTGGGCGGACCGTTAGCTGCGCCCCGGGGCTCGGCCGCGGCCGCGAAGTTGTCAGGTGTCGTCCTGAGTCGCGTTATCCGCGATCCGGCCGGGCGGCGCACGGCGACGGGCGGCGATTCACGCTCGGCGTTGCGGCCGCCCCGGGTCGCAGCGTGCGCAGGTGTCGGATAAGGACGCCCGGAGGCGACATCTGACGAGTTCCGGCGCCCGCGGCGCCCGGCGGCTCCCCGCGGCGCCCGGCGGCTCCCCGCGGCGCCTCCCGAGGCCCCCCGCTCCTCCTCAGCGCCTAGAGGCGCACGCGCGGCGGGGACTGGCGATCGAAGGTGTGGACCGTGTCAATGAAGCGCACGACACCCCGCGAGTAGCTCATCACCAGGGAGTGCGTCCGCGCGCCGCCGCCGAAGAAGCGGACGCCCCGCAGCAGCTCGCCGTCGGTCACGCCCGTCGCGGAGAAGACGACCTGTTCGCCGGACGCCAGGTCATCGGTGAAGTAGACCCGCTCGGTGTCGTCCACGTCCACGCCCATGCGGCGGGCACGCTCCTTCTCCTCGTCGGAACGCCACACGAACTTGCCCTGGATCTCGCCGCCGAGGCACTTGAGCGCCGCGGCGGCCAGGACGCCCTCCGGCGCGCCGCCGATCCCCATCACGGCGTGGACGCCGGTGCCGGAGACGGCCACGCTGATCCCCCCGGTGAGGTCGCCGTCGCCGATCAGCTTGATCCGCGCTCCGGTGGCCCGAACATCGGCGATCAGCTGCTCGTGGCGGGGCCGTTCGAGGATGATGACGGTGATGTCCCACGGCTCGCGACCGAGCCGCTCGGCGATGGTCCGGATGGTGACCTCCGGCGGGTCGTCGACGCTGACGTGCCCCGCCACCTGCGGCCCGACGATCAGCTTCCGCATGTAGGTGTCCGGCGCGTGCAGCAACCCCCCCGGCTCGGCCGCGGCCAGGACCGCGGTCGCGTTGGGTGATCCGGTGGCCACCAGGTTCGTCCCCTCCAGGGGGTCGACCGCGATGTCGATCGCGACCGCAGCCTCCGGGTTGCCCACCTTCTCGCCGATGTAGAGCATGGGAGCCTCGTCCCGCTCGCCCTCGCCGATCACGATGGTGCCGCTGATCTCCGCTTCCTCCATGGCGTGACGCATCGCTTCGACGGCGGCGTGGTCGGCGCCCTCACGGTCACCGCGACCCATGAGGCGAGCGGCCGCGATGGCCCCCGCCTCGGTTGCGGCGACGGCCTCGACGGAGATCAGCTTTTCCATGCGGTCGGACCCCTCAAATCAGTTCAGTGCCGGAAGTGGCGGCGCCCGGTGAAGACCATGGCCATGTGGTGGCGGTCCGCCACTTCGATGGCCATCTCGTCGCGGATGCTGCCGCCCGGCTGGATGATCGCGGTGACGCCGGCCTGCGCGGCGATCTGGATCCCGTCGGGAAATGGGAAGTAGGCATCGGAGGCCATCACCGAGAGTGGCACACGCTCTCCGGCCTTGCGCAGTGCCACCTCGACGCTCACCACGCGCGATGGCTGCCCGGCGCCCATGCCGATCATGGCGTGCTTCTTGGCGAGCACGACCGCGTTCGACTTGACGTGCCGTACCGCGCGCCACGAGAAGAGCAGGTCGGTCAGCTCCTCGAGCGTGGGGCGGCGCTTCGTCACGACCTGCAGCTTGTTGCGGTCCTCCTCCAGGTTGTCGGTGGTCTGGACCAGCAATCCGCCGCCGATGCGCTTGAAGTCGAAGTTCCCGATCCCAAGGTCCGTTGGCAGCTCCTCGGCCTGGGGCACCTCAACGATCTCGAAGCCCTTCTTGGTGCGCAGGATCTCGAGCGCCTCCTGCGTGTAGCCGGGCGCAACGATCGCCTCGAAGAAGCCCGGGCGGATGGCCCGAGCAGTGCCCTCGTCCACCACGCGGTTGGCGCCGATGATCCCGCCGTACGCGCTGACGCTGTCGCCCTCGAGCGCCAGGCGGAACGCCTCGGCGAGGTCGACCACGCTGGCCAGGCCGCACGGGTTGCCGTGCTTGACGATCGTCACGGTGGGGGTCTTGAAGTCGCTCGCGATGCTCCACGCCGCATCCAGGTCGAGCAGGTTGTTGAACGAGAGGTCCTTGCCGGCGATCTGGCGCGCCCCGCTGATGCTCCCATCGGTCTGCAGCGGATCGGCGTAGAAGGCGCCCGACTGGTGGGGATTCTCGCCGTAGCGCAGGTCCGAACGCTTCTCCACCACCAGCGTCAGGCGGCTCGGGAAGAGCGTGCCCGCCTGCTGGTTGAGGTAGGAGGCGACGTGCGCGTCGTAGGCGCCGGTGAGTGCGAAGGCCTCGGCTGCCAGCTTCTGTCGAGTTTCGGGGCTGACCGTGCCCTGCGCCTTCAGGTCGCGCAGGACCGACGCGTACTGGGTCTTGTCGCTCACCGCGGCGACGCCGGGGAAGTTCTTGGCCGCCGCCCGCAGCAGGGCGACACCGCCGATGTCGATCTTCTCCAGCGCCTGGTCGAGCGAGACGTCACCGTTCCGCACGGTGGCGGCGAAGGGGTAGAGGTTGACCACCACGATGTCGATCTGCTCGATGCCGTGCTCGGCCAGCTGCGCCAGGTGGTCGGGCTGGTCACGGCGAGCCAGGAGGCCGGCGAAGATGTTGGGGTGGAGCGTCTTGACGCGGCCGCCCAGGATCTCGGGCGAGTCGGTCAGGTCGGTGACGGAGCGAACCTCGATGCCCTCATCGGCCAGGTGCGCGCGGGTGCCGTCGGTGGCAAAGCACTCGACCCCGGCGTCGGCGAGGCCCCGGGCCAGCTCGATGATGCCTTCGCGGTCCGAGACGGAGAGGAGTGCGCGCAAGGGAACCTCGATGCGGCGTGGTCGTCGGGAACCGTGATTATATCGTCGCCGGCGCCCGCCTAGCGCGGCGCGACTGGCCGGCGCGAACCCTCTGCTAGACTCCTGAACCGATGAGCGATCTCGTCTCTCCCTTTACCCCCTCAACCTACCCCAACCTGTTCACCCTGATGTGGGGCGGCGGCCTGGTCATCGTGCTCGGTGGCATCGCGGTCTACACCGTGGCGCAGAGCAGGTACCGGCGCTACCCCGAGATCCTGGCGCTGCACGAGTGGGTCTTCTGGTCGATCGTGATCACCTGGGGCATCGTGCCGCTGCTCGCCGTCATCCACGTGCCGCTGCTGCTGCTCCTGCTGATCGTGGTGCCGGGGATGGCTGTCGCGGCCTGGGCCACCTTCGTGAAGTTCCCGCCGCGGATTGCCGCGATGAACGACGAGATCCGCCGGCAGCGATTCGTCCCGCCGCCGCGTCGAACCGAGCGTGAGCGGGCGCGCCCCACGCCCGCCGGGCGCCGCCGGCGGCATCGCTGAGGGCGGCACCCCGGCGAGCGACATGACGAAGGACCGAGGCTGGAGCCCCGGTCCTTCTTTCTTTGGAATTCTGCTTTCCGGCTTCGTCAGCGGCCAAGCCGCGTGGGTCGGCCTAGAGGGCGCCGACCAGCCAGAGAATGAGCAGGATGACCAGGATGGTTCCGATGATCCCCAATCCGAACATTTGTTGCCTCCTTGTGCGAGTTCGGAGGCTCCCGAAGGAGCGACCTACCTGCTCATGGGAGGCACGTGGCGTGCCAACTTGTCCGGTGCCGCGCGGATTGTCGGATTCACGACTCGTCCTCCTCGATCGGCTCGGGAGGCTCCTCCGGTGGGCCCTCGTCCAGGTGCTCGAGCGGCGCAGCGCGCTCGAGCGCGCCGAGCTCGCCGTCATCGGTCAGGTCAAGGCTGAGAGGCGTCATCGAGGTGTAGCCGTACTGGACCGCCCAGAGGTCGGTCCCCGGCTCGGTCTCCTCGATGCCGACCACGGTGAACCAGTAGTGCCGCCGGCCCATCGGGTCCTCGCCGGGGACGACCTTCCCGTCGTAGCGCTTGACGGCCTGCCGCGTCCAGCGCATGCCGCGCGGACGACGCGGGATGTTGACGTTCACGAGCTCCAGGGATTCCTTCGGGATGAGGCACTCGAGTGCCTGCCGCACGTGGGGCTCGAGCGACGCGAAGTCGGGCTCCTCGCCGGTCACCGGCGTGCTGAGGGCGATGCCGCGGGCACCGAACAGGACCGCCTGGCGCGCCGCCGCAACCGTCCCCGAGTGCCATGCGCCGTGGCCGAGGTTGGTGCCCAGGTTCACCCCCGAGAGGACGATGTCGACCCTGTCCCACTGGAACATGCCCAGCGCCACGCAGTCGGCGGGCGTCCCGTTGACGCGGTACGCCTCGATGCCCAGCGCCTGCATGACCGGTGTCCGCTTGTAGCTCAGCGGACGGCTGGCGGTGACGGCATGGCCGGCGGAGCTCTGCTCCACGTCCGGCGCAACGACGCGCACATCGCCGAACTGCGTCGCGACCTTGGCCAGCGCCGCGATGCCGGGAGAGTAGATGCCGTCGTCGTTCGCGACCAGGATCCTCATGTCCGGCCGTGTCCTGCAATTCGCGGTCCGGCCCGGTCCGGTTGTCCCCGCCCGCCTCGCGACGTCAGCCGGCGAGGGCGGCGTCGATGGCGGCCCTGATGGCCTCCCAGTCGGTACCCTCGATCACGCTGCCGTCCACGACGATGGTCGGCGTGGATCGGATGCCGAGCGCGCCGGCATCGGCTTCGAACTCCGCACGGATCTCGGCGAATGTCTGGCGCGCCGCCTCCAGCTGGAGGCCGGCGTCGAAGGTCGCCATGTCGAGGCCGATACGACCCGCCATCTCCTGCAGCCGATCGAGGCTGAAGCCGCCCGCGTTCTCGCCCAGCTGGTTCGCGAAGAGGTAGTCGTGGAAGGGCCAGAAGGCGTCCTGCTCCTCGGCCAGCTTGGCTGCGACGGCCGCCCAGCGCGACTCCTCGCCCAGGAAGGCGAGGTCGCGGAAGATGAGCCTGGCCTGGCCGGTCTCGACGTAGGTCGCCACGAGCAGCGGTTCGACCTGCGCGGAGAAGCGGGCGCAGTACGGACACTGGTAGTCCGCCCAGATCTGGACCTCGACGGGGGCATCCGCCTCGCCGATGGATCGGCCGTCCGCCAGGTCCGTCGGCGTGAGCTCCGATGGCGCCACGATGGGCGGCAGCGTCACCAGCGGGCCGGCCGGCGAGGCTGCGGTGGCCGGCGGATCGCTCGCCGGCGGGTCCCCGGCGACTGGCCGCATGGCCCCGGCGAGGGTGAGAGCCAGCGCGAGGAGCCCGGCTCCGGCGAGGAGGCCACCCACGAAGAGCGCCAACGCCGGCCATCGGCTCGGCCGCGGAGGCAGCGGAGGAGGCGGTGAGATCGGATCGGGCTCGGGCTCGGGTTCGAGGCTCATGCCTCGACGCTAGGCGCCGGTGAGGGACCGGCTGAAGTGCCAATCGGCCCGATAGGGCCCGCCAGCAGCTGTCGGGGGGGGCGTGGTCAACGAGTGCGGCCCTGCTGTGAAGCCGCACCTCGCATCCCCGACGATCAGGCCCCGGCGATCTATTGTGCGAGCGGATTCGGGCCGGTCAGGACCTGCCGGCCGCAACCTCGCTCGCCTCGGCGGCAGGGGCGGGGCCATCGAGCGCAGAGAAGGCCAGGGCGCCATCGGCGAAGTCGATCCTCACCGTCTGCCCCGCGTGGAACTCGCCCGCCAGGATGCGCCTGGCCAGCTGGTTCTCGATCAGGCGCTGGATGGCGCGGCGCAGCGGCCGGGCGCCGTAGGTGGGGTCGTAGCCCTCGCGCGCAACGAAGGTGCGGGCAGCATCGGTCACCTCCAGGGAGATCTCGGCCTCGGCGAGGCGACGTTCCATGGCGGCCAGCAGCAGGCCGACGATCTCGGCCAGCTGCTCCTCGGAGAGCGGCCGGAAGACGATGATCTCGTCGACGCGGTTCAGGAACTCGGGCCGGAAGTGCTCGCGCAGCTGCAGCCGAACGCTGTCGGCGGCCTCGTCGAAGGCATCGGCCCCGCGCTCGGACGCGTCGATGAGCGTGGTTGAACCGATGTTCGAGGTCATGATCACGACCGTGTTCTTGAAGTCGACCGTACGTCCCTGCGAATCGGTCAGGCGCCCGTCGTCGAGCAGCTGGAGCAGGACGTTGAAGACGTCGGGGTGGGCCTTCTCGATCTCGTCGAAGAGGACCACCTGGTACGGCCGCCGCCGAACCGCCTCGGTCAGCTGACCGCCCTCCTCGTACCCGACGTAGCCGGGGGGCGCACCAACCAGCCGGGAGGTGGCGAACTTCTCCATGTACTCGCTCATGTCGATGCGGACCAGCGCGTTCTCGTCATCGAACAGGAACTCGGCCAGGGCGCGCGCCAGCTCCGTCTTGCCCACCCCGGTGGGGCCGAGGAAGATGAACGAGCCGATGGGCCGCTTCGGATCCTTCAGCCCGGCTCGCGCACGCCGGATGGCGTCGGAGACGGCGGTGACGGCCTCCTCCTGCCCGATGAGCCTGTCGTGCAGCCGCTCCTCCATCCGCAGCAGCTTCTCCGTCTCGCCCTCCATCAGGCGAGCGACGGGGATGCCGGTCCAGCGCGCCACGACCTCGGCGATGTCGTCGGCGTCGACCTCCTCCTTGAGGAGCAGCGAGCCCGATGCCTTCAGCTCGCGCAGCCGCTCCTCCAGCTCGGTGAGTTTGGCGGCGAGCTCGTTGGTGCGGCCGTACTTCAGCTCCGCGGCGCGCGCGTAGTCGGCCGCACGCTCGGCGGCCTCGATCTCCGGCTGGAGCCGCTCCGTCTCCTCGCGCGTCGAACGGATGGAGGCGACCACCTCCTTCTCGCGCTCCCACTGCGCCTTCATGGCGTCGCCACGCTCGCGCAGGTCGGCCAGCTCCCTCTCCAGGATCTCCAGCCGCGCCTTCGAGGCGGCGTCCTTCTCCTTGCGCAGCGCCTCGCGCTCGATCTCCAGCTGCATCCGCCGCCGCTCGATCTCGTCCAGCTCCGCGGGGAGCGAGTCCATCTCCATGCGCAGCCGCGAGGCGGCCTCGTCGACGAGGTCGATCGCCTTGTCGGGCAGGAAGCGCTCGGTGATGTAGCGGTTGGAGAGGACCGCCGCGGCAACCAGGGCCGAGTCGGTGATGCGCACCCCGTGGTGCACCTCATACCGCTCGCGCAGGCCGCGCAGGATGCTGATCGTGTCCTCGACACCCGGCTGGTCGACCATCACCGGCTGGAAGCGGCGCTCGAGCGCGGCGTCCTTCTCGATGTGCTTGCGGTACTCGTCCAGGGTCGTGGCGCCGATGGCGTGCAGCTCGCCCCGTGCCAGCATCGGCTTGAGCAGGTTCGAGGCGTCCATGGAACCCTCGGCGGCACCCGCGCCGACGACGGTGTGCAGCTCGTCGATGAACAGGACGATCTGGCCCGCGGAGTCGGTGATCTCCTTGAGGACCGCCTTGAGGCGCTCCTCGAACTCGCCGCGGTACTTGGCACCGGCCACCAGCGCGCCCAGGTCGAGGGCCACGACGCGCTTGTCGCGCAGGCCCTCCGGGACGTCGCCGCGCACGATGCGCTGGGCGAGCCCCTCGGCGATGGCCGTCTTGCCGACTCCCGGCTCGCCGATGAGCACCGGGTTGTTCTTCGTCCTCCGGCTGAGCACCTGGATGACGCGCCGGATCTCCTCGTCGCGGCCGATGACGGGGTCGAGGAGGCCACGCCGCGCGGCATCGGTCAGGTCTCGTCCGTACTTCTCCAGGGCCTGGTAGGTGGCCTCGGGATTCTCACTCGTCACGCGTTGGCTTCCTCGAATGCTGCTGAGGGCTTCCAGGGCCGAGGCGCTCGTCACACCGGCCGTCTCCAGCAGCCGCTTGGCGTCGCTGCCGGTGGCGTCCTCGATGATGGCGAGCAGCAGGTGCTCCGTCGATACGTACTCGTCGTGCATGCGCTCTGCCAGCGGGTGCGCGTCGGAGAGGACGCGCCGCGTCTCGTTCGAGAGGCTCAGCTGCTGAGCCCCGCCGCTCACCTTCGGCAGGCGGCCGAGCGCCTCGCGCACCTGCTGGGCCAGGACGGCGGGCTGGACGCCCATCCGCTCCAGGGCTGCCGGCACGACGCCGTCGGGCTGGTCGACCAGGCTCAGCAGCAGGTGCAGGTTGGTGAGCTCGGGATGCCCCTCGCCCTCGGCAAGCTGCTGCGCGGCGACGATCGCCTCCTGCGCACGGGTCGTGAATCGTTCGGTGCGCATGCGTCAGTGCACCGTGCCCTTCTGCCGTGGATCGGGCTGCGGGTGGCGACCCAGCACCTTCGCGATCTCCTCGCGCGCTTCCTCGTCGAGCGATGGCAGCACCACGCGGGCGCGGACCACCAGGTCGCCCTTCTGCGACGAGCCGCGCTTCGGCAGTCCGCGGCCCGCCACGCGAATCTCCTGGCCGTTCTGCGTGTTGGGCCGTATGCGGAGCTTCACGCCGCCGGCGGGCGTGGGGACGCGCACCTCGGCGCCGAGCAGGGCCTCGGCCAGGGTGAGCGGCAAGTCGGTGACGAGATCGGCTCCGCGTCGCTCGAAACGGGGATCCGGCATGACCTTGACGTTGATCACCAGGTCGCCGTGCTGGCCCTTCCCGCCGCCGCGCACGCCACCGCCCCGCAGGCGGATCCGCGCCCCATCGCTCACGCCCGGCGGAATCTTCACCTCGAGGCGCCGGCCGTCGACGTCGACCATGCGGTCAGCGCCGCGCGCCACCTCGGCCAGCGTCACCTCGGCCGTGGCCTCGGCCGACGGGGCTGCGGTCACCCGGGAGCGCCGCCCCGCTCCGCCGGCGGTCGCTCCGCCGAGGCCACCGAAGTCGAAGACCTGCTCGAAGCCCCCGCCGCCGCTACCCCCCGTGCCCGTCGGACCAGCCCCGCCCGCCGGGCCACCGCTGAAGAACGTGCGGAAGAAGTCGCTGAAGCCGCCGAGATCCTCGGGGCTCACGCGACGGTACTCCCAGTGGGTTCCACCCGGTGCGCCGCCGAAGCCGCCCCAGTCGGTTGCGCCGCCGCCGAAGCCGGCCTGCTCGTAGGCCTGCCAGTTCGCGCCCAGCTCGTCAAAGCGCTTCCGCTTCTCCGGGTCGGAGAGGACGGCATGCGCCTCGTTCGCCTCCTTGAAGCGCTTCTCCGCGGCGGCATCGCCCGGATTGCGGTCCGGGTGCAGCTCGCGCGCGAGCCGGCGGTAGGCCTTCTTGATCTCGGCCTGCGACGCCGTCTTCGGCACGCCCAGGATCTCGTAGTAGTCCTTGTACTCCATCGATCGTCAGTGGCTGCAGGTGAGCACGCGCCGTGCCGCGTCAGTCGGCGGAGCGGCGTGGACGCGAGGGGGGCGGACCGTCGCGTCCCCTCTCGCCCGCTGCATGCCGGCCCGCCTCTCTCAAGCGGCTCCCGCCGGTGGCTGCTCGCGTCGGGGAGCGGGTGC
>CAWEUD010000021.1:0-95888 GCA_963812115.1 uncultured Chloroflexia bacterium | reverse complement strand
TGGGTACTACCTCGCCAGCCGCAACGGCCCATCGCCATCCGCCATCGTGGGGCCGGATGGAACGGTCATTGCCGAGTACGCCGACTACGTCCTCTTCCTCGGCACCACCACCGGAGCCGGCCCCAGCGGCTGCGCGGATGGCATCGCCTATCAGGCGACGGAGGTGGGTGTGATCAAGTCGCGGATACTCTTCGCGCAGCCCGGGGCCACACTCCCGCCGGTCAGGCCGATTCGGCAGATCGCCTGCCACACCGATGTGCAGCCGGAGCGGTCCACGCTCCATTGCGCGCCCGCCATCGCAGCCGCCCTTGGTGGCTTCGCCGACGGTGAGAACACGATCGCCCGCGTGGAGGTCTACTACGGCGGCTATTGCCCGCCGGGAGTTCGGTGCGCGGCTCCTCCGCCCAACATCGGCTACGTTGTCCTTCGCATTGACGGCGATGTCCGGATGGACCTGTGGGCGGAGGTTGCTGATGATAGCGACGGGGTCGTGACGGCCACGAGCCTCAGCCCGTTCCCACCCCGGCTCACGAGCGACGAATGACCACGACCTCGGGACCCGTGGCAGCCCCGCCCCATGCCACATCCATCGTCGCCACCGGCGTTGCGCGTCGTACGCCCACGGATAGGCACAGGCGATCGGCCAGCGAGAGGCCGCTCCCGCGACGCCAGAGCGCGGCAGCCTGCTCGGCATCCGCGCGGGTGACATCGGCGACCTCCAGACCGAATGAGGCCAGGAGTCGGGCGACCAGCTCCGCATCGGCTCCGTGCAGGCGCGACTTCTGGAGCACCTCCGACCAGTTCGCGGCACCGATGAGGCCCCCAACCAGGTAGCGCTCCGCCTCCTCGGCACCTGGTTCATCCTGGAGCCAGGCCAGCACGACCGATGCGTCGACGACCATCGTCACCGCTCGCGATCCTCGGCGGCCGCCTCGCGTCGGCGGTCCGCCAGCAGCTCCGCGGAGAGGCTCGTTCCGATTCCGGCGAACATTCCCCGCAGACGCCGCTTGACCTCGGCCCGCGGCAGGAGCAGCACGGCACCATCATCGACGAGCGCCACGAGCTCAGAACCCTCGCCCAGCCCCAGTTCATGCCGGATCGCGGCAGGGATGACGACCCGGCCCTTGGGTCCCACCATGACGGATTGAGTGTCACGCATTGGGATAGAGTGACACTCCACTAGCGTCGCGTCAACGGGCGGCGCATCCGTCAGCCTGCAAGAATTCGCGTGGCTCACCTGTTGTACCTGGTGAGATGGAGGGAATTGCCTTCGTGGACGCCCAGCCACGATCACCGGCCGACGACTTCGCCGATGCGGTCGCGCCGCACTACGCCGGGCTGGTCCGACGGCTGACGCTGGTCGTCGGTGACCGCGAGGCCGCCGAGGACCTGGCACAGGACGCCTACCTGCGCGCCTATCGCGCCTGGGACCGGTTCGATGGCCGGGACGTCCGCGCCTGGCTGCACACCATCGGCCTTCGGCTGGCCTTCAACGAGCGTGATCGTCAGCGCCGGTTCCTGGGCATCTTCGGGACGCGGTCCGAGCGCGAGGCGTGGGTCGACCCAGTCGACACGTCGCTCTCCGACGCCATCGCCGGGCTGCGGCGCGAGCACCGCGCTGCGCTGCTCATGAACGTGGTGGACGGCTACACACAACAGGAGATCGCGCGACTGCTTGAGGTGGCGCCGGGAACGGTCGCCAGCTGGGTGTCGCGCGCGAAGGCGCACATGCGCGAGGCACTGACCGATGACTGACCGCGACCCGTTCGCGCAGACGCTGGCCGCGCGGCTTGCCGCGTCCGAGCGACGCGTTCCGGCCGGGGCTGCACCAAGCCTGGAACGATCACGCGGCTCACAGAGGCTCCGATGGGTGGCGCTTGCGGCCGCAGGAGCTGGTGCCGTGGTCATTGGCGTGGTGCTCTCCCAGACCCTTACCGGCCTGCAGCTGGGCGAGCAGAGCCCCTCACCCACGCCCAGTCTGAGCGAGTCGGCCACCCCGGCGGCGAGCGCGTCCGCGATCACGCCCAGCCCCTTGCCCACGTCCACGCGCGAACCCACGCCAGGCGAGCAGCCGGTCGTCACGTGGAGCTCTATCGAGTTGGCGCAGGGCGAAATCCTCGACGTGCAGTGGCTGGGCGGGCGCTTCGTCGCCGTGGGCTCGCAAGATGGCCGCGCGGCTGCCTGGACCCTGGAACCGGGTAGTGCATGGCAGCCGGCCGAGCCCATTGACCCGCCGTACGTCGAATTCGACCCGCAAACCAACGAGCCGGGGCAGTCATTCGTCATGAGCACCGTCACGGAGCACGACGGCCAGCTGGTCGCCTTCGGCTGGAAGCACATCGGCTGCTGCGACAACGGGCAGGCGGCCACCTGGGTCTCCACCGACGGTCGGACATGGGCGTATCGCGACCCCGCCGGAACAACCTTCGGCAGCCGGACCCACAGCCCTATCCAGGTGGTCGTCAACTCGGACGACGAGCTGGTGCTGCTCAGCGGCATCGAATTGGGATCGGCGGCGACGATCTGGATCTCGGCGGACGGCCTGAGCTGGCAGGAGTTCGCTCCCGACCTCGGCGACCAGCGCATGATGTATGCCCTGGCCGCCGGCGACGGGATGCTGCTGGGGATCGGCACCGGCCCCGGCCCGGACGCGAGCCAGCCGCTGGTCTGGAGCTCCAGCGATGGTCGTTCCTGGACCGAGGTCACGGTGCCGGCCGATGCCACGGAGCTCCTGGACATCACCTACGACGCCGCCATCGGCACCTTCGCGATCGGCGGCCGCGGGGAAGCCGGTCCGCAGGCCTGGTTCAGCACCGATGGCGTTGCATGGTCCACCACCGGAGCGCTCGCCGCGGAGGACGGCAGGTTGGTGTCGGTCTCCGCGCGCAACGGCCTCCTGGCGGCGGTCGGCCTGATGGGCGAGCCTGGCTCCACCCGCGTCGGCGCGTGGCTGATGCGAGTGGATGAGCCGGTTGGAGCGCAGGAGTCGGTCCTCGCACCCCAGCTCGAGGTCGCCAGCGACTTCACGGTGGCGGCCGGCGACGGAGTGCACCTGGTCGAAGGCGCCGAACCCGACGGCGCGGGTGGCACATCCCAGCGAACCTGGTACGGGGTGGCCGCCGTCCCGTAGCTTCCAACGGCTAGCATCGGTCCAAGGATTCCCGCCCGCCGCGTGTTGTACTGGGTGAGGGGCCTATTCGGAGGGAATTGATCACGTGGACCGTGCTGAGTTCGCGGCCGCCGTGGATCATCATTACCCCGGGCTCCTCCAGCGCCTGACCCTGGTGCTGCATGACGCGGAGGAGGGGAAGGACGTGGCGCAGGAGGCATACCTTCGGGCCTTCCAGGCATGGGATCGCTTCGACCGGACCGATGCGCGGGCCTGGCTCCACACCATCGGCCTGCGCCTCGCCTTCAACCGCCTACGCCGCCGGCGCCTGTGGGACCGATGGCTCCGCGGGCAGCGGCCCGATCCCGACTGGGTCATCCCCGAGCGCATCGACCTGTGGCGCGCCCTCGGTGAGCTGAAGCCGCAGCAGCGGGCCGCGCTGCTGCTGAACGTGGTCGACGGCTACACCCAGGCCGAGGTGGCCCGCATGCTCGACGTGCCGGAGGGCACGGTCGCGTCCTGGGTCTCCGAGGCGAAGCACCGCCTCCGTGGCCTCCTCGGCGAGGAGCCAACACCATGACCGGCGACGACCGCCTCCGCGAAGAGCTTGAGGAGCTCGAGCGCCTGGCGCCCCCCGAACTTCCACCCCGACCTTCCACCACAACTCCCGCTCGGTGGCTTCGATTTCTAGCACCGGCCGCGGTGGTCGTCACGGCCATGCTGGTAACCGCCGTCGTCGCCCCGGGACTCATCGACGGCCTCCGGCCGATGGGCTCGCCCTCAGCCAGCGGGTCAGCCGGGATCGCGGCGCCATCGGGCTTGGCCTCGACTGCACCGGCGGCACCACAACTGGCGTGGCACGTCGTCCCATTCGACGAGCCGGGCGCGATTCTGGTCGCGATCACCGAAGTGGAAGGAAGCCTCATCCTGACCGGCAGCCTGGACGGGCGGCCGCAGGCGTGGACATCGGAGGACAGTGGGACGAACTGGGCACGGGCGGAGGTCGCGATCGCCGCCGGCGCGAACATCGGGATGATGCGCGAGGTGGCGGGGACGTCCGAACGCCTCGTTGCCGTCGGATCGTACGTGGTGGGCGACAACGACGCCGAGACGGTGGGCGCGGTCTGGACCTCGGCTGATGGCGGAACGACATGGCTTGCCGCACCGGAGTCCGCGATTCCGTCCGGCACCGATGGCGTCGCGTGGAACGGATCGGACTTCCTGATCTTCGACGACGCCAACCCCCCGAACGCCATCGACAATGTCTCGTCTGGCCTGACGGTATGGGCCTCCACCGGCGGGGCCGAGTGGAACGCGGTAACCGAGCCGGGGCTGTTCGGCGCTTCCGGTGTGGACCTGCTCAGCGTCGCGAGCGTTCGTGGTCGAACAGAGATCCTCGTGCGTTCCGGATTCGGTGTCATCCCGTGGTACTCCGACGACGGCTCCCACTGGTCCGAGACCTCAACGCAGGTCGATGCGTTGGGAACGAATGGCGAGCGCTTCGTTGGCATCGTCTTCGATCCGACCGGGTCGCCCCGACGGACCCTGGTGACCTCGCGGGATGGGGTGGATTGGAAGGGAGGGATCTTCCGCCTCGAGTATCCCGCGGGACTGACGTCGGCCGAGCTCACGAGCCTCTTGTCGACGCCGTGGGGGACGCTCATTCACGGATCGGCGCCGGTCCTGGGGCTCGGCGTCGGGGGGCTCGCGTGGTTCTTGCCGACTGACGCGACAGTCGCGGAGTTGGTGGACGCCGGACCTACGTTCTCGGCAGCCTTCACCTCAGACCGCGTAATCGGGGTCGGCGTCTGTGGCCCCACCCAGGACTGCGCGCCCATGCTGGTCATCGGCGAGCCGTGAGATCCATGGATGCTGCGGTTCGGCGATGCAGGAGCATGCCTCCCCGCTCGGCGAGGTCCACCGGGACGGGGCGTATCATCGAACCATGAGGGCGACTGCTCCGAAATCGGGTCCGCGTACGGTTCGCGCGCCGCGCGGGACGGAGCTCTCCTGCAAGGGCTGGCAGCAGGAAGCCGCCCTCCGGATGCTCATGAACAACCTCGACCCCGACGTGGCCGAGGACCCCGAGCACCTCATCGTCTACGGCGGCACCGGCCGTGCGGCGCGGTCGTGGGAGGCCTTCGACGCCATCGTCGCCGAGCTAAGGCGCCTGGAGGATGACGAGACCCTGCTGGTGCAGAGCGGCAAGCCCGTGGGCGTCTTCCGCACCACGCGCGACGCGCCGCGGGTCCTGATCGCGAACGCCAACCTGGTCCCCCACTGGGCGACCTGGGAGCAGTTCCGCGAGCTGGAGCGCGCCGGGCTGACGATGTACGGCCAGATGACCGCCGGCTCGTGGATCTACATCGCCACCCAGGGGATCATCCAGGGCACCTACGAGACCTTCGCCGAGGCCGCCCGCCAGCACTTCAACGGGAGCCTCAAGGGGACGGTCACGCTGACCGCCGGGCTGGGCGGCATGGGCGGCGCGCAGCCGCTGGCGGTGACCATGAACGAGGGCGCCTGCCTTGCCATCGAGGTCGACCCGGCGCGCGCCGAGCGGCGGCACAAGGCGGGCTATGTCGACGAGATGACGCACGACCTGGAAGAGGCGGTGCGGCTCGTGGATGGGTGGCGCGCCGCTGGCGAGGCGCGCAGCGTGGCGCTGATCGCCAACGCCGCGGACGTCGAGCCGGAGCTCGTCCGCCGCGGCTGGCACCCGGACCTGGTGACGGACCAGACGTCGGCGCACGACCCGCTGGGCGGGTACGTGCCGGGAGGCATCGGCCTGGAGGAAGCGCGCGAGCTCCGCGAGCGCGACCCCGAGGCGTACGTGAGCCGCTCCATGGCCTCCATGGCCGAGCACGTGCGGGCGATGCTGGCCTTCCATCGGTCCGGTTCAGTCGTCTTCGACTACGGCAACAACATCCGCCAGCAGGCGCATGAAGCCGGCGTGACCGATGCCTTCGACTTCCCCGGCTTCGTGCCGGCCTTCATCCGCCCGCTCTTCTGCGAGGGCAAGGGGCCCTTCCGCTGGGCCGCCCTCTCCGGCGAGCCCGATGACATCCTCAAGACCGATGCCGCCCTCATGGAGCTCTTCCCCGAGGACGCTTCGCTGCACCGATGGCTGCGCCTGGCAGAGGAGAAGGTGCCGTTCCAGGGCCTGCCGGCCCGGATCTGCTGGCTCGGCTATGGGGAGCGTGCGAAGGCCGGCCTGCGGATCAACGAGATGGTGGCGTCGGGGGAGCTGGCGGCGCCGATCGTGATCGGGCGGGACCACCTGGACGCGGGCTCCGTTGCGTCGCCGTTCCGCGAGACGGAAGGGATGCGGGACGGCTCGGATGCCATCGCCGACTGGCCGATCCTGAACGCGCTGCTGAACACGGCCGCCGGCGCCACCTGGGTTTCATTCCATCACGGGGGTGGCGTGGGGATCGGGTACTCGCTCCACGCCGGGATGGTGATCGTCGCCGACGGGACGCCTGAGGCCGCGGCGCGCCTGGAGCGCGTGCTCACCACGGACCCGGGGATGGGCGTCATCCGCCACGCGGATGCCGGGTACGAGCGCGCGCTCGAGGTGGCCCGGGAGCGCGGCGTGCGCGTCCCGATGGCCGGCGAGTGACGGTGCCGCGCGACGCCGATCGCGCCTAGGGTCGCCCGCGTGAGCTTCGATCCCGCCGCACCGCTGCCCGGCGCTCCCGACCCATGGGCGCCCTCGAAGATGCCCGCGCTGCGCGACGGTCCGCCGTACCTGATGACGGAGATGATCGCCGCGGAGCCGGCGCTTGCCGAGCGCATGGTGGGTCGCCTCGCGAAAGATCCCGCGGTCGACCGGGTCGCCGAGGCGGTTCGGGCTGTCGCGTCGGCCGGCCGGGCCGTCATCACAACCGGCTGCGGGACCTCGGAGCATGGAGCCATGGCGCTCGCAGCCGTCCTGGCGGATGCGCTGCGACGCGGCGGCCTGCCCGACGGACGCGTGGCGTCGGCGCAGGCGTTCGAGCTGGCGGCACGCGTGCCGGATGCGGGCCTGCTCCTGGCGGTGTCGCACGAGGGCGGCACCTGGGCCACCAACCTCGCCCTGGAGCGGGCGCGCCAGGGCGGCGTCCGGACGGCCCTGCTCACGGTCGGAGGCGGATCCCCCGGCGCGCAGCTGGCGGACGACCTGCTGCTGACGGGGGAGCAGGACCAGAGCTGGTGCCACACCGTGGGCTACCTGGCGCCGTTGACGGCCGGCGCAGTCCTGGCGGCACGCGTGGCGGGCCACCGGATCGACGAGGTGGCGGTCCGCGCCCTGCTGGATGCGGCCGACGACGCTGCCTCCGCTGAGGCCGTGGCCGAGCGCCTGGGGCGCTGCACGCGCGTCCTGGTCATCGGCTCGGGCATCGACTTCGTCGCCGCGCGCGAGCTGGCGCTCAAGCTGGAAGAGGGGCCACGCCTGCCCGCGGCCGCCCTGCAGCTGGAGACGCTGCTCCACGGCCACCTGGCTGCAGCCGACGCGACCTCCGGCCTGGTGCTCGTCCTGGGGGACGGGGAGGGACGGGGGGGCGAGCTGATCGAACGCTCGGCCGCCGCGCTGCGGGCCGCCGCGACGCTGGGCATGGCGGCAGCGGCACTCGTCGCAGCCGACCTGGGTGACGACCTGCCGGCCGAGCTGACCCCGGCGGGCCGGCTGGCGATCCCGCTCACCAACCACCTGCCGCGGTCAACGGGCGCCGCGCTGGGTGCCGCCATCCCGCTCCAGCTGCTGGCCGAGCGGGTCGCGCGGGCGCGTGGCGTCAATCCCGATCCGATCGGCCGCAACGACCAGGAGCAGGCGGCAGCCGCCGACGGCTGAGGGAGCGGCCTATCATCGGTCCATCGTGGCCAGTCTCATCGAATGCGTCCCGAACTTCAGCGAGGGACGCCGTCCCGAGGTGATCGAGGAGATCGTCCACGCCGTCGGCCAGATCGACGGCGTGACCGTGCTCGATCATTCGCGCGACGAAACGCACAATCGCAGCGTCGTCACGTTCGCGGGACCGGCGGAGTCCGTCGTCCGTGCCGCCACGGCCGCCGTCGGCCGCGCCATCCAGCTGATCGACATGGAGCAGCACGAGGGCGCGCATCCACGGATCGGCGCGGTGGACGTCATGCCGTTCGTCCCACTGGGCGGGACGCGACTGGAGGAGTGCGTGGACCTGGCCCGCCGATTCGGCGAGCAGATCGCGAAGGTCTTCGACATGCCGGTCTACCTGTATGGCGAGGCGGCGCTTCGCCCGGAGCGCAGGCGCCTGGCCGACGTCAGGCGGGGCCAGTACGAGGGCCTCAAGTCGGAGATGGGCACCAACCCCGACCGTGCACCCGACTTCGGTCCGGCGCACATGCACCCGCGCGGCGGCGCCATCGCCGTGGGAGCGCGCAAGCCGCTCATCGCCTTCAACGTCAACCTGGCGAGTGATGACCTGGCACTGGCCAAGCGCATCGCCCACACCATCCGCGAGTCGTCGGGCGGCATGCCGGCGATCCAGGCCATGGGCGTCCTGCTGGAGAATCCCGGCGAGCGCCGCTACGCACAGGTGAGCCTCAACCTGGTCGATTGGGAGCGGACCGGGATCAGCGCCGTGGTGCGCGAGATCCGCCGCCTGGCGCTCGACGGCGGGACCGACATTCACCACTGCGAGCTCATCGGCCTGGCGCCGACCGCGTCGCTGCTCGAGGTCGCGGCCGATGCCCTCGGCCTGCGCGACTTCTCACCCGACCAGGCCCTGGAGCTGCGGATCGCGCGCGAGCGCTGAACGCGGCGAGTCGGGCACGAATCCTGCTTCCAGTCTCGCGGTGAGGGGGGAACAGCGGCCACCGGTGGACGCGCTTCCGCGAAATCGACCGAGGGAGGGAAATGGATCGTTTGACCCGGCGGCGCACGTCGCTGCCACGACTGCTGGCACTCGCGCTCGTCGCGGGTGCGTACCTGGCGGCCCTGGTGTGGGCGTCCGACATCTCGGCCGTGAAGGCCGCGTCGTCGGTTCACGACGCCGTGGTCAGCGCTGGCACCGCGGCCTCCGGCCAGGTGAGCGCGGCGACCTCGGCAACGGCGTCGGCGCTGCGTGGCGCTCCGCCCGAGGCGCCCATGATGACCCTCGCGATCGCCAGCGTTGCGCTCGCCCTCGTCGGGGCATGGCTCGCCATCCGCGCCATTCGATCGCACCGCCCGTTCGTGCGCCGAGCGCGCCTCGTCGCGCGCTACTTCACGACCCTCATCTGACCGATCCCGGCGGCCGCTGCGCGGCGGGCGCTAGAATCGGCCGCCCATGATCTCGCCACGCCAGCTGCTCGCCGACGCCATCGGCCGCGCAATCCGCGACGCCACCGCCGCGGGCGAGCTGCGCGTCCCCGAGGGCGCGGAGCTACCGCCCGTCTCCGTCGAACGGCCGGCGCGCCCAGAGCACGGCGACTACGCGACCAACGCGGCCATGCAGCTGGCGCCGGTGGTGCGCGATGCCCCCCTGCGCATCGCGGAGACGCTGCGCCAGCACCTCGGGACGCCGCAGGGGATCAGCGAGGTGACCGTTGCGCGGCCGGGCTTCCTCAACGTTCGGCTGGACCCGGCCTGGGTCGCGGGCCAGGTCAGCAAGATCCTGGACGCCGGCTCCGACTTCGGCCACATCCGCGCGCCGGAGCCGCGCCGCATCAACATCGAGTTCGTCAGCGCCAATCCGACCGGCCCGCTGACGGTCGGGAACGCCCGAGGCGCGTTCGTCGGCGACCTCCTCGCGCGCGTCCTGGAGGGCGCCGGGCACGACGTCACCCGCGAGTACTACTTCAACGATTTCGGGGCGCAGGTCCACAACCTCGGCCTCTCCGTGCTCGCGCGCCGTAAGGGCGAGCCGATCCCGGAGGACGGCTACCACGGCGACTACGTGCGTCCGCTTGCCGACGCGGTCCCCGACGATGTCTGGGAGGCAGCCAACCAGGATGGTGCCGATGCTGGCTGGGTTCTGGGCCGATGGGCGTCGGAGCAGGTGCGAGCCGGGATCGAGGGCAGCCTGGAGCGTCTGGGCGTCCACTTCGACGTCTGGAAGGGCGAGGGGTCGCTGCACGACGAGGGCTGGGTCGAGCGCGCCGTCGAGCGGCTGCGGGCCGGCGGCCACGTCTACGCGGAGGACGGCGCGACCTGGTTCCGCTCCACCGCCTTCGGCGACGACAAGGACCGGGTCGTCTACCGCTCCAACGGGCAGCCGACCTACTTCGCCTCCGACATCGGCTACGTGACGGAGAAGTTCAGCCGCGGCTTCGACGAGCTGGTCTACCTGTGGGGCGCCGACCACCACGGTACCGTCGCCCGCCTGCGAAACGCGGCCGAGGCCCTGGATCACGACCGCGAGGCGGTGCAGGTCATCCTGATCGCCTGGGTGCGCTTCGTCCGGGGAGGCGAGATCGACTCGATGAGCAAGCGCGCCGGCGAGTTCGTCTCGCTCGACGAACTGCTGGAAGAGATAGGACCGGACGCCGCGCGCTGGTTCTTCGGCTCGCGCGCCGCCAGCAGTGGGATCGACTTCGACATCGAGCTGGCGAAGAGCCAGAGCGCCGAGAACCCCGTCTACTACGTGCAGTACGCCCATGCCCGCTGCGCCTCGATCCTGCGCAACGCGGGTGCCGCAGGCGTGGAGGCCGATGCCGCCTCTGCATCGGTCCACCTCAGGCACCCCGCCGAGCAGGCGCTCATCAACCACCTCCTCCTCCTGCCCGATGTGGTGGCAGAGTCCGCGGCCAGGCGAGAGACGCACGAGCTGACCCGCTACTGCCTGGAGGTCGCCCAGCTGTTCAGCCAGTTCTACCGCGACTGCCGCGTCCTCCCCGAGGCGCCCGAGGATCGCGAGCTGTCGCAGGCTCGCCTCTCCCTGACCGACGCGACGCGCCAGGTGATCGCCAACGGACTCGCGCTCCTCGGGATCTCCGCGCCCGACTCGATGTAGCGGGGCGAGGTTCAGCCGCCCAGCGCGGCCTCGAGCGAGCCGAGCACCTGGGGCGATGACGCGCGCAGAACCAGCGTCTCATCGCTCGCCGGTCGAAGGATGCTCAGGCCGCCCGCCGCCGTGTCCAGCTGCTGGCCGGCCTCGAGGAACTCCTGGGCATCGGCGGCCGAATCCCAGACGATGCGCCACGCGAGCGCCCACTCGCCGTTCGGGCCCCTCGCCACCGCCTGGCGGTCTCCGCCCCAGCCGGCAGCGGCCGCGTCGGGGGACGCCGCTCCGAGCTCCGCGAGCCAGATCGAGATCATGGCCTCGCCCGCGGTGTTCGGGCTGAGATCCTCCCAGCCCGTCCCGAGCGCGTCGGCGACGGCGGGTGCCTCCACCACCACCGGCGCCTCGGCGTTGGCGTACTTCTCCGGATGGATGACCTGCTCGGTCGACGCCGGCGGATTGGCGTACACCTCGTCGACGGCATTCCAGTTCGAGCCGGCGCCCGGCACGACGCTCATCCCGGAGACCGAGGCCAGGAAGTTGAGGCCGGCGAGGTAGGGCCACTGCAGTTGCTGGATCATCCAGTTCGGGATCCCGGTCATGTCGGGGAGCGGCGTCGCCCCGATCTGCCCCAGCTCGTCGGGCGACAGGTGCGCGAAGGCCCACTGGAACATGAGCAGCGTCGCGTCGCCCTCGACCAGCGCCTGGTAGGCGCCGATGGCATCGTCGTCGGTCAATGCATCCAGCCGCACCCCGGCGTCGAAGGCCGAGTCCTGCAGCGCATGCGTGTATTCGTGGGCGTAGGTCACGCGCGCCTCGGGCGTCAGGCCGGCGTCGGAGACAACGACCATCCGCCGCTGGGTGTAGTCGTAGAAGCCGAGCACCTGACCCTCCAGCAGACGCGCGGTCAGCTCGCGAATGTCCTGGTCCGCGCTCAGCAGCCCCATCGCCTGCAGGGTGAGGTTGGCCCGCTGCAGCTCCTCGGGCGTCCAGCTCTCGTCCAGGATGGCCCGCACCTCATCGCCCAGTTGGGCGCGGGTAATGACGTCGGGGGCGCCGATCTCCGGCTGGGGCAGGTCGCGCAGGTCGCGCACCTCGCCCTCGATCTGGGCGAGGACCGCCGCGGTATCGCCCGCCCGCGAGGAGCTTGCGCTCGGACGCACCGTGGCGGTCGCCACGGGCTCGGCGCTTGCCAACGCTGTCGCCGTCGCGGTCGGACCCTGGGCGACCGGAGCGCCCACCGCCCGCAGGAGCAGGACGCCGGCCATGGCGCCCGCGAGGATCACGACGAGCGAGAGGATCGTCGCACGCGCTGGTCTGGACATCGGCCTCATTGTCCCATCCGGGGCGCCGGGCTCGGCGAGCACGAAGGTTGTGTTTTCTTAAGCGCGCGGGGTCTTGGGGATTCACATCCGGCGCGTAGTTTTCTCCGTGTGAGTTGGAGATCCAGTCGGGTTTCTACCTCCACCCTCCCTCCTTCGAGCGCCGGTGTCATTGGGCGGGCACCGGCGCTCGTGCTATCTCCGGGAATGCCGCGATCGTCGCTGGCGTACACTCCGCGAACCGATGGAGATCACCTGGTACGGCCGCGCCTGCTTCCGCCTGAAGGGCCGAGAGGCGACGGTCATCACCGACCCCTGCCCGCCGTCGACCGGCTTCGTGGCCGGCAAGCACGACGTGGACCTGCTGACCCTGTCGCACGACCACAAGGACCACAGCTACACCCGCTCGATCACCGCCGGGCTGACGCTGACGCGGCCGGGCGAGTACGAATACCACGGCGTGCTGGCAACGGGCGTCCGAGCGTTCCACGACGGTTCTCGCGGTGCCGAGCGCGGAGAGAACGTGATCTTCTCGGTCGAGGTGGACGGGGTCCACGTCTGCCACCTCGGAGATCTTGGGCACCTGCTCACCGAGGAGCAGCTCTCGGAACTCGGCCCGGTCGACGTCCTCCTGGTCCCGGCCGGCGGCAACTTCACCATCTCGCCGTCCGAGGCTGCTGAGGTCGTCTCCCAGGTGAGCCCCAAGATCGCCATCCCCATGCACTACGCGGTCGACGGCGCCTCTGCCGACCTGCTGGGTCCCGAGAAGTTCGTCCACGAGATGGGAATCGGTGAGCCGATCCGGCAACCGAAGGCGGTCCTGCACGCGAGCTCGCTACCAGATGAGACCCAGGTCGTGATCCTCGAGGCACGCGGCCGAACGGGCTAGGACGCTCCAGTACCGCTGGGGGAGTACTCCCGTTGCATGTTGGCAACGGATCCGCGCGCACGTCAATACACCCAACCCACCCCTACGCCACGTATCCGACAGCAGGCGCGTCCGAAGGTACTAGCCAGCGCCAGTACTGCCCCTGTAGGCTGCTAATTCGGACCCGGGGGAGCGGCGGAGTCTCGCCGTTATTAGGGGAGCTGGATTCATCAGGAGAACTATCGATGTACTCGACGACTACCGCCGCCAGGCCAATCGGACGACCCCTCGTGGTCGTGCTCGCCATGGCCGCGCTCATCATTTCGGCGTTCGTGGCCTTCCGCCCGGCGACCGTCGCCGCCTTCACCGCCGGCGATAATGGCCATCCGACAAGCGGGCCCTACTCCGACCTGAAGGGCGGAACCGCCTCCTTCACGTTCGAGGCGAACGCCACCCTCACGTGCGACGCGAACGATGGCGCGAACGGATTCGACTTCACGGTGAACTACTCGGTCAGCGGAGCTGCGCTGCCCGCCGGTTCGACGATCGTCGTCTACCTGAGCCCAAACCAAGGAGCGATCAACGGAAACGCCGGCGGTGACGATGCTGGCTACGTCACGCAGGTTGAGTCCAACTATGTCGTCGTCGACGTCGGGGGCCTCTCCGGCAGCGGCTCGATCTCGGTCCACCTCGCGGTGACGCACGGGTTCACACTGAGCACCGGCGGCGTCCTTGGCGTCTTCGCGAGGGAAGACGGGGGCCAGGCGTGGACCTCCAAGACGAATTCGCTGAACTGCACCGAGGCTGAGTCCACGCCGACGCCGACGGAGCAGCCGACGGAGCAGCCGACGGAGCAGCCGACGGAGCAGCCGACGGAGCAGCCGACGGAGCAGCCGACGGAGCAGCCGACGGAGCAGCCGACGGAGCAGCCGACGGAGCAGCCGACGGAGCAGCCGACGGAGCAGCCGACGGAGCAGCCGACGGAGCAGCCGACGGAGCAGCCGACGGAGCAGCCGACGGAGCAGCCGACGGAGCAGCCGACGGAGCAGCCGACGGAGCAGCCGACGGAGCAGCCGACGGAGCAGCCGACGGAGCAGCCGACCCCGACTCCCGAACAGTCCGAGCAGGGCTCGACGTCGACCCCGACGCAGACGACGGAGGGTTCGGTCAAGGCTGGGACCGGAACGCCGGCGCCGAGCCTGCCGGACGGGGCCATGACCGACGCTGGCGGGTCGAGCCCGTTGCCGACGGTCCTCTTCGGCCTGATGCTGCTGGCCTCCCTGGTGGCCCTGGCCTGGGTCAACGTCAGGACGGTGCGCAGCCGCTCGTAACCCGGATCCGGCTTGGCTGCCGTCGCCAGGAGGTGGGCAAACGCCCCTGACGCCGAGTCAGCGGGTGGCCGGTGCGGGGGGAGATCGCCCATCGGCCAATCAGCCAGCCCCCCTGGCAGGGACGGGGTAGAGGTTCGCCTCTACCCCGTCTTCTGGTTCCCGGGAACAGGCGCGTCAGTGTTGGGCATTCCCCTGCCTGGGATCCTTCGAAGGCTTGCCGTCGTTTCCGCTGCCGCGGCTGGGCGGAGCCGAGGGATCCGCAGGGTGGGTCGGATGCGGCTTCTGCGTTGCCTCGCCGACAGTCTCGCGTGGTGGACTCTCGCCGCTACCCGGCTGCACCGTCCGAGCGCTCGTGTTGAGGACGCGCTGCAATGCGGCGCGCGTGGCGGGCGGTGCATTCGTCAGGACGACCTGCAGGACATCGTGCGCATGGCTCGCTGCCGGCGTTCCGGCGGCCATCGGTCCGAGGGCGAGCAGGGTCGCCTCGGCCGTAGCAACTCGCTCGGCGGCGGCCATGGTCGAGGACCAGTCCTTGGCCGCCACCAGCCGCTGAAGCTCTCGCGTGCGCTCGGCCAGCGCAAGCGTGGCGAGGTCGTCGCGAACCGAGGCCGGCGCGATCTGCATCCGGATCTCCTCCAGCCGAAGCTTCACGCCGTAGAGCGGATCGCCGGGGATGCTGTCCTGCGACGCAGCCCCGACGGTACCGACGCCCAGGGTCAACGTCACGGACGCGTAGAGCACCGACCTTCCGATCGCCCCCATCCGACGCCGCGGGTGCCGGCGCCGGTCCATATGCCCCTCGCGCAGCGCGACGTGGTAGTTCAGCACTGAGGAGCGGAGCCGCCTCCGGAAGAGGGGATCGGGCTCCAGGCGTTCGAGCGCGCGCGCGAGGCGCAGCTCCTCGGCCGCGCATTGACGGTGGCCCGCATGCAGCTCCGGCCGCCTCACGATTCGGTCGCTCCATCCGCCTCGACGGTGAGGTGACGCCGGAGGCTCGTGATCGCCCGGTGCGTCAGGCCGCGCACCGTTCCGGCGCGTCGGCCCATGACCTGCGCGGCCTCTTCGGCCGAGAGGCCAGCCGCGAAGCGCAGTGCCAGCGCCTCCTGCTGATCGGCGGTCAGGCAGCGGATGGCGGTGCGCAGCTCCCGGATCTCTTCGTCTCGAAGGGTCAGCGCCTCGGGATCGGGGTCGCCCCGCACGAGATGCTCTTCTTCGTCCAGCGGCTCGTGGCTGCGCGCCCGGCGCACGTGGTCGATCACCGCGTTCCTCGCGATGCGGAATGCCCACGCTTCGAACGGCCTGCCGCGTGCTCGGTAGCGTGGAAGGCTGCCGACGATCCGCTCGAAGACGATCTGGGTGAGATCCTCGGCATCTTCGCGCCGGCGGACGCGGACCACGACGTAGCGGTAGATGGGCTCCACCAACGCATCGTAGAGACGTCCGACGGCATCGACGTCGCCTCCCGAGGCCGCAATGGCCAGCGCATCGAGACCGATCGCTTCCGGCAGCGGCTGGGCAGCAGGCGGCGGCGGACGCTGCAGCTCAGACTGACGGAGGGCCTGGGCCACGAATGCGTTCATGGGTCGCTCGCGCATGGGCACCGACTCAGCTATCGGTCGTGTGTGGGCAGCCGCGACCGCATCGGCCGCCGCCACCGTACCATCGGGCGCGGGCACGAACCAGCGGTTCGGTGCACCACCGCAACGGCTAGATGAGGGCCAGCTCGTGCCCCACCCGCTCGAACGCGGCCAGGCAGGTCTCCAGCTCGTCGCGGCTGTGCTCCGCGGTGACGATCGTCCGCACGCGGGACCGGTCGTCCGGGACCGTCGGGAAGCCGATGCCCTGGGCGAAGACCCCCTCCTCGAAGAGGCGGTCGGAGAGCTTCATGGCGAGCGCGCCGCTCCCGGCGATCACCGGGGTGATCGGCGTCTCCGAGTTCCCCGTGTCGAAGCCAAGGCGCTCCAGCCCGGCCTTGAAGAAGCGCGTGTTCTCCCAGAGGCGCTCGATCAGCTCCGGCTCGGTCTCCAGCACGTCGATGGCTGCCAGGCAGGCTGCCGCGACGGCAGGGGGATGCGAGGTCGAGAAGAGGAACGGCCGGGCCTTGTGCTCGAGCACGGTCCGCAGAGCCCTGCTCCCCGCAACGTAGCCGCCAAGCACGCCGATCGCCTTGGAGAGCGTGCCCACCTGCACCTGGACGCGCCCGTCCAGGCCGAAGTGATCGACGCTGCCACGGCCGTTCCGCCCGAGCACACCGGACGCGTGGGCGTCATCGACCAAGACGGCGGCATCGGCCTCCTCGGCGGCCTCCACGATCTCGGGCAGCTTCGCGATGTCACCATCCATGCTGAAGACACCGTCGGTGATGACGAGCACCGGCGCGTCGGCTCCGCCAGGTGCCGCGCGAACCTCGCGCAGGGCGGTGCGCAGGGCGTCGATGTCGGCATGCGGGAAGACCTTGCGCTGCGCCTTCGTCAGCCGGATCCCGTCGATGATGCTCGCGTGGTTCAGCGCATCGGAGACGATGACCGCCTCCGCGGGAGCCAGGATCGGGATGACGCCGGTGTTGGCGGTGAAGCCCGACTGGAAGGTGAGGACCGCTTCGACGTGCTTGAAGCTCGCCAGGCGCGCCTCCAGCTCCTCGTGGAGGGACATCGTGCCGGCGATGGTTCGAACCGCACCCGAGCCGGCGCCGTAGGTGCGCACCGCCTGCTCCGCGGCCTCGATGAGGCGCGGATGCGTGTTCAGCCCCAGGTAGTTGTTGCTCGAGAGCGTGATGACTTCGCGCCCATCGATGATGCAGCGGCTCTTCTGCTGGCTCTGGACCACCCGTAGCCGGCGGAAGAGGCCCTTGGCCTTGAGCTCCTCGATCTCTGCCTCCAGGAAGGCGAGCGGGTTGCGGGAGCGCGCACTGGGATTCGAGGTCGTCGTCTCCATGCCCTCCATTATCCGCTAGGGCAGCAGGACGACCTTGCCGGCATGTCGGGAAGCGACCAGGTCGAAGGCCTGCTCCCAGTCGGCCAGGTCGAACCGATGCGTGATCAGGGGCGCCGGGTCGACGGCACCCGAACGCAGCAGCGATTGCGTCCGCTCCCAGGTCTCGTAGATCCGGCGCCCGTACACCCCGTACAGGCGCAGCCCCTTCTGGATCACGAGGTCGGAGAGGTGCACCTCCACCGGGCTGGCGAAGATGCCGAGCAGCGAGATGCGGCCGCCGCGCGTCACGAACTCCAACGCCTGCTCGAGTGCAGGCTGCGAACCGCTCATCTCCAGCACGACGTCGACGCCGTCGCCGCCCGTGGCCTCCACGATGCGCTCGGCGGTATCTGGTGCCGACGCGTCGAGCGCCACGTCCGCACCCATGGCTCGCGCAAGCTCCAGGCGGTACTCCTCGATGTCGGTCGCCACCACCCAGCTGGCACCGGAGGCCTTCGCAATGGCCACCGAGAGGAGGCCGATGGGGCCGCAGCCCGTCACCGCCACCGACCGACCCTCGATGGGCTCGACGAAGGCCGCGTGCACGGCGTTGCCCATCGGCTCCTGGAGGGCGACCACGGCCGGCTCCAGGCCGTTCGACTCGATGGCGTTGGCCTCGGGGACGACCACGTACTCGGCGAATCCGCCGTCGACGTGCGCGCCGATGACCTTCAGGTCATGGCACAGGTGCATCTGGCCGCCGCGGCACTGGTGGCACTCCCAGCACACGATGTGGCTCTCGACGCCCACCAGGTCGCCCTCACTGACGCGGGTCACCCCTGCTCCGCGCGCGGCCACCCGGCCGGCCAGCTCGTGGCCCAGGGTGATCGGCGGCTTCAGGAGCTCAGCGGCCCAGGGATCCCACTTGAAGAGGTGGATGTCCGTGCCGCAGATGGAGGCCGCCTCCATCTTGAGCAGCACCTCGCCGGGCCCGGGGGTCGGAATCGGCCGCTCCACCAGCTCGACGCCGGGGCCGGGCCGGGTCTTCGCCAGCGCCCGCATGGTGCGGCTCGGTGCCGCCACGTTGGTCATCGCCTCTCCTGCGGGCCCAGCTCGGCGATGCCCGCGGCGGCGGCGTGGTCGTCGGCGCGCGGCAGCTCATCCACGACGCGGTTCTCGAGCGCACCGATACCCTCGATCTCACAGCGGATCACGTCTCCGCCCTGCAGGTAGCGCGGTGGATCCTGGAAGTGGCCGACCCCTGCCGGCGTCCCGGTCGCGATCAGGTCACCGGGGGCGAGCGCGATCGTGCGCGAGATGAACGCGACCAGCGTCGGGACGTCGAAGACCATCTCGGCCGTGGTCGAATCCTGCCAGGTCTCGCCGTTGACGCTGGAACGCAGCGCCAGCCGGCCGGCGGCGCCGAGCTCGTCGCGGGTCACGACGGCGGGGCCGATGGGCGCGAACCCGTCCGATCCCTTCGCCCGCAGCCACTGGCGGTCCTCCCGCTGCAGGTCGCGCATCGTGACGTCGTTGACCACGGTGTAGCCGAAGACGCCCTCGAGCGCCTGGTCGCGCGACACCCCGGAGAGGGGGCGACCGATCACCACGCCAAGCTCGCACTCCAGGTCGAGCTGTTCGGTGGCGCGTGGACGGCGGACCGCGTCACCGGGGTTGCTGACGGCGTTCGCGAACTTGGCGAAGAGCATCGGGTAGGCGGGCGGCTGGACGCCCTGCTCCCGACAGTGGTCGTGGTAGTTGAGCCCCACGCAGATGATCTTGCCGGGCGCCGGCAGCGGCGAGAGGAGGCGGACCGAGGAGGAAGCGATCGCCGCCTCCGGCTCGAGCCGCTCGAGGTCGCGGCCGATCAGCGCCGCCACGTCGGCGCCCAGGCCGGGAAGCGGGTGAATGGAGCCCTCGACCAGCAGGCCGCAGCCGGCGTTGGAGTCGCCGCCGTCGAGGGGTGCGTAGGCGACCAGCTTCACGCCGCTCAGTATAGGTAGTGCTCGCTCAGTCCTCGATGAACCAGCCGCGCGCCGACGGCCGCAGCAGCCCGGCGATGAGCACCACGCTGATGACCAGGCCGATCGGGACGGTCAACACGTACCAGCCGTTGGCCGCATCGGCCGGCATGTGGAAGAGCGCCGGCGGGAGGCCCGCAAGGAGGGGCACCGTCAGTGCGGCGAGCCCGATCGCGAAACGCAGGCCGATCCGCTTGCGCTGCATCACCACGGTGATGCCGAAGAGGAGGGTCGCCAGCTCCAGCATCATGAAGATGCCGAGCAGGCTGAATGGTGCGCGCTCCGAGAAGTCGACGAAGGCGATGATCTGCGGCAGGAGCAGGCCGGTCAGCGCGAGCAGGGCGAAGGCCCACACGAACCAGAGGCGCACGGGCAACGGGGCGGACTTCCACATCGGCTCGACCGATGCTAGCAGCCAGCGGGCGATGGCTCCCCGCGCGCGGTCGCCGCGTCCCGGGCGATGGACGGCGGCAGGCTTACCATTCGACCGATGCCCGGGCTCGCCGAGATCTTCGAGACGAACCGCGTCATCGTCCTGACCGTCTACGGAGAGGTCTTCTTCGTGCTCGGCCTGGCGGTGGCGCTGCAGTCGCTCAAGCGCAGCGCGCTGCCGCTCGCGCGGCCCCTCCCCTGGCTGGCGGCGTTCGGCATCGTCCACGGCTTCCACGAGTGGGGATTCATGTTCATTCCCATCCAGTCAGGCTATCTGCCGCTGGAGGCGACAGAGCTGCTGCTGGTGGTCCAGCTGCTCATGGAAGGCATCTCCTACGCCATGCTCCTCCAGTTCGGCGTGGAGCTGCTGGCGGCGGTCACCCGCTACCCCATCCTGCGCCGGCTGCGACTCCTGCCCGCCGCCGCACTGCTGGCCTGGGGCGGCGCGACGCTCGCGGTCGCCGCAGCCATCTCCCCCTACCACCCCACTGCCAGCCAGTGGCTCCAGGACGGGCGGATCGCCGAGGCGCTCGCCGGCATCGGACCTGCCGTGCCGGTCGGAGATGCCCTCGCCCGCTGGACGCTGGCGCTGCCGGCATCGGCGCTCGCCGGCTGGGGACTGATGGCCAGCGCGCGGGACGTCGCACCCATCGCGCGGCCACCGGTCGTGGCCGGGTTGCGCGTCGCCGCCGGGGCGTTCGCCGTCTACGCCGTGGTGGGCGGCCTCATCTCGCAGCCGGCGCCGCTCGGGCCGGCCGCGGTCCTGAACAGCGCCAACGTCATGGACCTGCTGGGCGTGCCGATCGAGGTGATCCGTTCCCTGACGGGCCTCGTCATCGTGGTCGCCATCGTGCTGGCACTCGACCTCTTCGAGCAGGAAACCGACCGGATGCTGGCCGAAGCACGCCGCCGCGAGCTCCTGTTGCGCGAGCGCGAACGCATCGGGCGGGACCTCCATGACGGCATCATCCAGTCGATCTACGCCGCCGGCCTGCACCTCGAGGAGGCGTCGGCTTCGCTGGACGCGTCCGCGCACGGTGCGCGGGCCCGCATTCGCACCGTCCTCGAAGAGATGGAGCGGATCAGCGGCGACATCCGGCGCATGATCTTCGACCTGCGCAGTGCCAGCCTGGAGGCGCTCGATCCCGAGGAGATCGTGCGCGGCGTCGCGTACGAGCTGCGGGCCAACACGCTCGTCAGCCTCGACCTGCTGGCCTCCGGGTCGCCGCGCGCCAGCCTGAGCCCCGACCAGGCGGAGCAGCTCCGACAGCTGGTGCACGAGGCGTTCAGCAACATCCTGCGCCATGCGCGCGCAAGCAGGGTCGTGGTGCGCCTCGCCGCAAGCCGGCGGCGTCTCGCGCTGGAGATCCACGATGACGGGATCGGCTTCGCGCCCGACGCGGTCGGCGCCCCGGATGCCGGCCGGTCCCAGGGGCTCTCGAACATGCATCGGCGAGCCGAGCTGCTCGACGCGCAGCTCGTCCTCCGGTCGGCGCCGGGGCAGGGCACCTCGCTCTCGCTTACCATGCCGCTGCCGGCAACCGGCAGGCGCAATGACTTGAGCAGTGAACCTCCCCGTGAGAAATGACGGCGCCGTGAGCACCGATCCACCGACACGCATCCTCATCGCCGACGATCACGAGGTCGTGCGCATCGGCCTCGCCGCGCTGCTCGCGCGCCAGCCGGGCTTCCGCGTGGTCGGCGAGGCCGCCTCGGGCACCGATGCCATCCGCATGGCCAGGGCGCTGCGACCCGACGTGGTGGTGTTGGACATCCGCATGCCGGAGGGCTCCGGGACCGATGCCTGCCGCACGATCACGACTGAGCTGCCCGATACCCCGGTGGTCATGCTGACGAGCTACGCCGACGAGGAAGCGCTGTTCGAAGCGATCTCGGCCGGCGCATCGGGCTACGTGCTCAAGCGCATCGGCTCCGACGACCTCGTCAGCGCCGTTCGGACCGTGGCCAGCGGCAAGTCGATGCTGGATCCGGCGGTGACGGCGGCCGTGCTCGAGCGTCTGCGGCGCGCGGCGCACGCGGAGGAGTCAGGCGCCTTCAGTGAGCTGACCGAGCAGGAGCGGCGGGTGCTGGCGCACCTAGCCCAGGGAGCCTCCAACCGGGAGATCGCCGTCGCCATGGAGCTCGCCGAGAAGACGGTGCGCAACTACGTCAGCAACATCCTGGCGAAGCTCTCGCTGGCCAGCCGGGCGCAGGCGGCGGCCTTCGCGATCCGCAACCGCCTCACGGAGCTGGCCGGGGACCCCGATGGCTGACCGATCGTCGCGTCGGTGGCACACGGGAGCGGTCGTCGCCGTTGCCATGGGGGTGGCCGCGCTCCTGGCTGCGTGCGAGGCGACGGCCAGCCCTTCCCCGCGGGTCACCGACGCCGCCACGCCGTCGGCGACCGCCTCGCCGTCGCCGAACATCAGCGTGGGAGCCAGCCCGGCTCCAACCGCCACGTCCGAGCCTGCGCTGTCGCTGCCGCTGCCGGACGGGCGCGACGACCGCCGGGTGAGCATCGAGGTCGCGCCGGAGGTGACAGCGGATGGTGACGGGCGGATCACGCTGACCGTCACCAACCTCTCCGCCCAGCGCGTGGTCGAGCTGGTGCTGCGCTGGCCGACGGAGCTGGGTGAGACGCTCTTCCTGGCGCCGTTCGAACCGTCCCAGCAGCGGATCGCACAGGGCGGCCCGCCGTTGCTGCAGGCGTGGACCAAGTGGGTCGAAGGGCCGGGCGAGCACGGTGAGCCGGCCGGCACCACCTCGCTTGGCTGGGGGCCGCTGGATCCGGGGGCGACGCTCGAGATCCCGATCCTGGTGACGCGCCGCGCCCCCGGGGCCGTGGCGTTCGACCTGCAGGTCCTTGCCGGCGAGTCGATCCTGTCGCTGGACGATGGTGCACCGGCCGAGCTGCGCGTGGAGGTTCCCTGACGCGCCTCTCGCATGGCGTAGGCTGATGGCGTGCGCGCCATCCTGCCAACCTGGGTCCACGCCGACGCCACCCTCCTCGCGCAGCTTGGCGACGCGATCGACCCGGAGCGAAAAGTCCTCGCCGCGCTCGAGCGCATCACGCCGCTCTCCGGCAAGCGCATCGCCGACGTGGACACCGGGATCGGGCACTACCCGATGCTGCTCGCCCGCCACACGGGCCGGACCTACGGCATCGAGGGTGACGAGGCGCTGCGCCACGAGGCTCGCCTGCGTGCCGACGACGCACATCAGCCGAACATCCGCATCGTCGCAGGTGAGCCGGAGCACCTGCCGTTGCGCGATGGTGCAGTCGACGTCGTGCTGTCCGGAAGCATCGGCCCCCATGAGACCTCGCTGCCGGCGATCGCGGAGGCGCTGCGGGTGCTGCGCCCTGGCGGGCGCCTGGTCGTCATCGGCTACTACGGGCGCGACGACTTCGCGAGCCTGCTCGAGCCGGAGGTGGTGGAGCACGCCCTGGACGCCACCCAGCGCCGGACCGGCTGGTGGCTGCGCAACGGATTCAAGATCAAGGTGGTACACACCTGCCTTCGCCTGGCGGACGAGGAGGTCGCACACGACCTGCTCCCGCGACTGTACGGTGACCGGGGCCGCGCCTACCTGATGGGACCTCACCGGCTCAGCCTGGTCCTCAAGCTCGGCCTCTACCACCTGGCGCGCGACTAGCCGCGCCGGTGCCTCCGGTCGCTGCGCAGCCAGCGGCAGGAAAGCGTCGAATCCGGGCAGCAATTTCCGGATTCAGTGCAAGATTCGCCTTGCACGGCTGGATCGGTGGCCGTATGATCGCCCGGTCGAAGGCCAGGCTCTTCTCCCCCCGGAGCCTGGCCTTCGGCATGCCACGCGGCCGGTGCGATAATGGCCTGGACCCTGAAACGAACGACGCCGCGCGAGTCGCGGCGCCCGCCTAGCACGCTCGGAGGCAGACGCGACATGGCTTCCTCGACTCCCCGCATGAAGATCACCTACGCCACGCTCTCCGCCGACAACGAGGAGCTCCAGTCGGCCTTCGATGCCGCCGTCGAGCGAGTGCGCGGCGACTTCGGCCGGGCCTATCCGATGATCATCGGCGACGAGGAGCGCGGCGGCGAGCAGCTGTTCGAAGATCGCTCCCCGATCGATACCGAGATCATCGTCAGCCGCTTCCCGGTCGGCACTCGCAAGGACGTGCAGGACGCCGTCGACGCCGCCCGTGCGGCCTTCCCGGCGTGGCGCGATCTCGGCTGGCGCAAGCGGCTCGAGGTGCTGCGCCGCGCGGCGGACATCATCAGCGAGCGGCAGTTCGACTACGCGGCGCTCATGGCGGTGGAGGTCGGCAAGAACCGTCTCGAGGCGCTCGGCGACGTGGAGGAGACGGCCGACCTGCTGCGCTACTACTCGGACGTGATGGAGCGGAACGAGGGCTTCGAGCAGCCGATGGGCTCGCTCTCCCCCAGTGAACGCACGCGGTCCGTCCTCAAGCCGCACGGCGTGTGGGGCATCATCAGCCCCTTCAACTTCCCGATGGCCCTGGCCGGCGGCCCGGCGGCCGGCGCGCTGATCGCGGGCAACACCGTCGTCATGAAGCCTTCGTCGGATGCTCCGCTGCTCGCCTACAAGTTCTGCGAGGTCCTGCGCGAGGCCGGCGTGCCGGCCGGCGTCGTCAACCTGGTCACCGGTCCCGGCGAGACGGTCGGCGCCGAGCTGCAGGAGAACCCGGGCATCGACGGCATGGTCTTCACCGGCAGCTACGAGGTGGGGATGCGCCTCTACACGCACTTCACGCGCGAGTACCCCCGGCCGATCATCACCGAGATGGGCGGAAAGAACCCGGCCATCGTGACGGCCTCGGCCGACCTGGACGTCGCCGCGGAGGGCGTCATGCGCTCGGCATTCGGCTATGACGGCCAGAAGTGCAGCGCCAACAGCCGGGTCTACGTGGATCGCGGCGTGGCGCGCGAGTTCGTCGAGAAGCTCGTGGAGCGCACGAAGCAGATCACCGTCGGCGATCCCACCCGGCGCGAGAACTGGATGGGCCCGGTCATCAACGAGCGCGCCCTGCGCAAGTTCACCGATGCGGTCGAGACGGCGAAGCGCGACGGCGGGACGATCGAGGTCGGCGGTGAGGTCCTGCGCAACGATGAGACCGGGCGCGGCTACTTCCCGACCCCCACCGTGGTGACCGGCCTGCCGCTCGACCATCCCCTCTTCCGCGAGGAGCTCTTCGTCCCGTTCCTGGTGGTGGGCGAGGTCGGCTCGCTGGACGAATCCATCGAGCGCGCCAACGCATCGGCCTATGGACTGACCGCCGGCGTCTTCAGTGGCGACAAGGCGGAGATCGACCGGTTCCTGTCCACCATCCAGGCCGGCGTCGTGTACGTGAACCGACGTGCTGGCGCGACGACCGGCGCCTGGCCCGGGATCCAGAGCTTCGGCGGCTGGAAAGGATCGGGCTCCTCGGGGAAGAGCGGGCTCGGTCCGTACTACGTCCAGCAGTTCATGCGCGAGCAGTCGCAGACCGTCATCGACGACGGCGCGGCGAGCTGAACCGATGGCCATCGACCGCCCGCCACAGAACGGCCGGACTGACCCGGACGACCTGCGCCACCTGGCCGACGAGGATGAGTTCGCCCCCGTCGTCGATCCGAGCGGCTGGTTCAGCGTCCAGCTGCGCTACGCCTACCTGGTCGGCGCGGCACAGGCCGCGGTGATGATGGAGGACCGCGTGATCCTCGTCGACGGAGACGACGAGGAGGCCGCGCTGGGTCGCGCCATCGAGATCGCGGAGGAGTACGAGGACGAGTTCGAGACCGAGGGCGGCGAGACGGGCCAGATACGCTTCGAGGGCATCGTTGCCATCAAGGAGCTCGACGATCCGCCCGCAGGCGGTGCCGAGGTCTGGCACGAATTCATGGCCCCCCAGGGCGTGGAGACCGACGTCCTCGGCGATCCCCTCCCCGCGCTCCGGCCCCTGGAGATGGCATTCCCGCGCGCCCACGACGAGTGACCGGCTGGCGGATCCTGGCCTACCGGGCGGCGCGGCCGCTCCTCTTCAGGTTCGACTCGGAACGGATCCATCGCCTCAGCGTGGATGGGCTGCGCATCGCCGGGGGCAACGGCTTCGGGCGCACGGCACTCAGGCTGGCGGGGGGCGTGCCCCATCGGCCAGGACCATGGGCGGAGCTGCTCGGAATCCGGTTCAGGAACCGGGTCGGACTGGCCGCCGGGTTCGACAAGAGCGGCGTTGCCCTCCGCGGCTGGGCCGCGCTGGGCTTCGGCTTCGCAGAGGTCGGGACGGTCACGCCGCAGCCCCAGGCCGGCAACGCCAGGCCACGCCTCTTCCGCCTGGTGGCCGACGAGTCGCTCGTCAACCGGATGGGCTTCAACAACGCAGGCGCCGTCGCAGCCGCACGGAACGTCATGCTTGCGCGCCGCCACCTGCCGCGCCGTTTCGTGGTGGGCATCAACATCGGGAGGGGCAGGCGGACACCCGACGACCACACCGCAGACGACTACCTGGCTGCATACCGGGTGGTGGCACCGGTCGCCGACTACGTCGTCGTCAACGTCTCGTCGCCGAACACCCCGGGGCTGCGCGACCTGCAGGATCCCGACCGCCTCGCGGAGCTGCTCGGTACCCTTGGCTCGGCGGGAGAGCGGCTGCGCAGGACGGCGCCGCTGCTGGTGAAGCTGGCGCCCGAGCTGAACGAGCGGGGCGAGCTCGAGCGGCTGGTCGAGGCCATCGCGCGCGGTCCGGCCACCGGCCTCGTCCTGTCGAACACGTCGCTCGACCGCCCACCGGCGCTGCGGTCCAGCGGGGCCGAGGAACCGGGCGGGCTCTCCGGACGGCCCCTCCTGGCCGGGATGCTCGAGGCCGTGCAGTGCGCGCGGCAGGTCGCCGGCGATCGCCTCGGCATCATCGCCTCCGGTGGGATCGACGGGGCGGCGGACGTCGCCGCGGCCTACGCTGCGGGGGCCGATCTCGTCCAGCTCTGGACGGGGCTCGTCTACCGCGGCCCCGGACTGATCGGCGAAGCGGTCCGCGTTCCATTCCGGGCAACGCCACGCGGCTGGTAGCATGGCATCACATTTAGCCAGGGGCGCGGGCAGGACGCGCCACTCCGCTTCGGAGATCTCGTCGCCATGAGCATCGAGACCACGTCCGCTGCGGCTGCCCGCATCACGGCGCCGCACATCCGTACCGAGTTGCCCGGTCCCCGGGCCCGAGCGCTGATCGCCCGCGACGAGGCGGTCGTCAGCCCCAGCCTCACCCGTGCCTACCCGCTGGTCGCCGAGACGGCCACCGGCTGCTGGGTCACCGATGTCGACGGCAACGTCTTTCTCGACTGCGCCGCGGGCATCGCCGTGGCCAGCACCGGGCACGCGCATCCGTCGGTGGTGGCTGCCATCAAGCAGCAGGCGGATCGCCTCATCCACATCGCCGCCACGGACTTCTACGAGCCGCGCTACGTGGAGTTCACGGAGCAGCTGGCCGCCATCGCCCCGTTCAAGGAGAAGGCGCGCGTCTTCCTGACGAACTCGGGCACCGAGGCGGTCGAGGGTGCCATGAAGCTGGCGCGCTACCACACGCATCGGCCCGGGATCATCGCCTTCGAGGGTGCCTTCCACGGTCGCACCATGGGCGCACTCTCGCTGACCAACTCGAAGCTGAAGCAGCGCGCCGGCTTCGGCCCGCTGATCCCGATGGTCTACCACGCCCCGTTCCCCCGCGTGCGGGCGTGGCACGAAGGTTCGGGCGGCGACGGTTCGGCCGAGCTGGAGGTGCTGCGCACGAAGATCCTGGGTCGCCTGATCGCGCCGTCGGACGTCGCGGCCATCGTGGTGGAGCCGGTACAGGGCGAGGGCGGCTACTTCCCGGCCCCGGCCGCCTTCCTGCGCGGCCTGCGCGAGATCTGCGACGAGCACGGAATCCTGCTGGTCGCCGATGAGATCCAGTCGGGCATGGGTCGCACCGGCAGATGGTGGGCAATGCAGCATGTCGACGTGGAGCCGGACATCCTGACCACCGCCAAGGGCATCGCGTCGGGCATGCCGATCGGCGCCTTCATCGCCCGCGACTCGGTCTGGACCTGGCCGCCGGGCGCGCACGGTTCCACGTTCGCCGGCAACCCGCTCGCCGCCGCAGCCGGCCTGGCCACGCTCGAACTGCTCGAGGGCGGCCTCATCGCCAACGCGGCCGCCATGGGCGAACGCCTGCGCAGCGCCCTGGAGCAAGTCTCAGCCGGGTCCGATGCGGTGCGCGACGTGCGCGGGGTGGGGCTCATGATCGGCGTCGAGTTCGCGACTCACGAGCAGGCCAACGCGGTCGAGCGCGCCTGTTTCGAGAGCGGGCTGCTCGTGCTCGAGTGCGGCGAGTCGACCCTTCGGCTCTGCCCGCCGCTGATCATCGACGCGGACCAGGTCGACCTGACCGCCCGGCTCTTCGGCGAGGCGTTGGCAGCATCAGGAACGCCGGCGCCGAACCACGAGGAGATCGGCGGCTAGGGCACCCGCGCGGCGATTCGACCGACCAGTTCGGGGAGCCCGGCCACCACGGCCGGGCTCTTCTGCGCGCCAAGGCCGAAGGCCGCGCCGCCGATGCCGATGAAGCGATCGGCTGGACCGATGCCTCCGAGCCGATCGGCCAGGGCCACGGCCTGGCCGATGGACAGCGCGTGGCTCGATCCCGGCTGCAGGCGCCGCTCAAGCGCCGGCAGGTCGCACAGCGGGATCTCGACCACCTCGCCCGCCGGCGCGCCCGCGATGCAGTCCACGACCAGGCGCACGGTGCCCGGCGCATCGTCCAGCAGCTGCTCCGCCGAGAGCTGGCCGACCTCCTCGACCGTCGCCCGGGCGACCACCGATCGCGACAGCCGCCGCACCGCTTCGAGGCCGGCGGCATCATCGCCACCGTCCGCGGAGCCGCAGGCCAGGATGCGGCAACGCGCGGTCATCGGTCCCGCTGGATGGTCAGGTCCAGGAAGTGTGTCGCGCAGCTGATACAGGGATCGTAGCTGCGGATCAGCTGCTCGAAGCGCAGGGTCGCCTGCTCGTGCGGCAGGTCCAGCACGGAGGGGGCGAAGAGCTCCAGGTCGTGCTCGATCGCCGCCTGGTTCTGGCTGGTGGGCGGGACGATCTGCGCTGAACGGACGTGGCCGTCCGCGTCGAGCTCGTAGCGGTGGAAGAGGAGACCGCGAGGCGCTTCGGTGGCCCATGCCGCGACGCCGGCTCGTGGCTCCCAGGGCTCGGCTGCACGCGCCGGGCGCTCGTAGGCCTCGACGATCTCGAGCGCCTCGGCAAGGGCGTGGACCAGCTCCACGGCCCGCGACACGATGCTGCGGAAGACGTTGCGACGCAGGTCGTCCGGAGAGAGGCCGGTCGCGTCGAGCGCGGCACGCGCCAGCGGGTGCAGCTGGTCGGCGGCCAGCACGACCCTGGCCGTCGGGCCGAGGAGGTAGGGCACACCATCCGCGGTGCGCGCCTGCAGGGCGTGCGACCACGGCACCTGCACCTCGTGGAAGGCCCCGCGCCAGTCGCCCGGGGCGAGGTCGATCCCGTCCGACGAGACGATGCGTCCGTCGTTCATCGGGTACTCGTCTGGGTGACGCAGGCAGACCAGTCGCGGTTCACGGTCTGCGGCAGGGGTGTCGAGTCCCGCAACCAGCGCGACGGTCGCCTGCGCGTCGGCCAGCGCAGCCCGCAGCGGGGCTCGGAAGGCACGCAGCTCGCTGGCGCGCGGCGCGCGCGAGAAGCCGCCGACGCGGACGCTGATCGGGTGGATCGCGCGCCCTCCCACCAGGCCCACGAGCTGGTTGCCCAGCTTCTTGATGCGCAGGCCGAGCTCGACGAGGTCGCGGTGGTCTGCCGCCATCTCGAGCGCGCTGGGATAGCCGAGGAAGTCGGGGGCGTGCAGCAGGAAGATGTGGAGCGCATGGCTCTCGATCCACTCACCGCAGTACAGCAGCCGGCGCAGCTGGCGTACCGCAGGGTCAATCTCCACGCCGAAGAGCGACTCGAAGGCGTGCACGCCGGACATCTGGTACGCGACGGGGCAGATCCCGCAGATGCGCGCCACGATGTCGATCACCTCGTCGGGCGTTCGCCCCACCACCAGCTGCTCGAAGTAGCGCGGCGCCTCGAAGATCCGCAGCTGGGCGTCCACGCTTCCGGAGCGATCAACGGAGAGGTGGAGGGAGCCTTCTCCCTCCACTCGCGTCAGCTGTCCGACCGTGAAGTCGAGGCCCTCTCGTTCCTGGACCGGGGTGGTCATGTCGATGGCTCCTGCGGCGCGCCGGGCTCCGCTGCGCTGGCCGGCAGGTCGGCCGGATCGATGGGCTTGCCGGTGCCGAATCCTTCGACGGCGCGGCCGGCGCGCGGTCGGAAGGGAAGGGCCCAGCCGGTGAAGCCCGCGAAGAGGCGGTCGACTTCGGGCTGGCTGCGCTCCTTTGCCAGCCACTCGCCCAGGCTGGCGGTGTTCGCCTGCTCGCGGGGCCCGAAGCACGCGTAGCAGCCACGCGCGTAGCCAGGGCAGAGCGCGCCACACCCGGTCTGGGTGACCGGTCCGAGGCAGGCGGTGCCGCCGGCGACGAGGACGCAGACCCGCCCGCGCCGCTTGCACTCGAGGCAGACCGCCTCGTCGGGCAGCTGTGGGCGGCGCCCCAGGCGGAGGGCGGTGAGCAGCTCGACGAGCTGGCCGGGATCGATCGGGCAGCCGCGCAGCTCGGCGTCGACCTTGACGTGATCGGCGACGGGCGTGGCCCAGGGCAGCGACTCGATCAGCTCGGGGCTCGGGTAGACGGCCGCTCGCCAGGCAGGCTCATCGGCAAAGTTGCGCATGGCCTGGATGCCGCCGGCCGTGGCGCATGCGCCGATGGTGACGAGCAGGCTCGCCCGCTCGCGCAGCTCGACGATCTGCTCCGCCTGCTCGGGCGTGCTCACCGAGCCCTCGACCAGCAGCACGTCGTAGGGGCCTTCGGATCGCCGCGAGGTCGCCTCGGGGAACTCGACCAGGTCGAAGCGAGCACCGATCGCCAGCAGCTCGTCTTCGAGATCGAGCAGGGTGAGCTGGCAGCCGTCGCAGGACGCCAGCTTCACCACCCCGACCCGGGGCGACGCGACGGTGTTCTCCTGCTGCCTCGTCTCCACGACCATCACACGCCCTCTCGTCCGAACAGCTCACCAAGCTCGCTGATCGCGAAGACCGGGCCGTCGCGGCAGACGAAGTACGGGCCCATCTGGCAATGGCCGCACAGGCCGATGCCGCACTGCATGTGCCGCTCCATCGATACGAAGAGGCGCTCCGGCGCGATGCCCATCTCCCGCAGGACCGCCACCGATGCCTCCATCATTCGCTCCGGTCCGCAGACGAAGGCCACCGTCGGGCGGCGTTTGAACTCGCGCCGATCGAGCAGCTGGGTCACGACGCCCACGCGGCCGTTCCAGCCGGGCTCGGCCCGATCCACGATCTGCGCGACCTCCATCTGGCCGTCCCAGCGCTCCAGCTCGTCGACGAACAGACGGTCGGAGGGCGTGCGGGCACCATAGGCCAGCAGGACGTCGCCGAAACGAGTCGCGATTGGCAAGGACGGCGTCGATGACCGGCCGCAGTGGCGCGAGCCCGATGCCACCGGCGACGATCACCAGGTTGCGACCCAGCGCCCGATCGACCGGCCAGGATCGACCGAGCGGGCCGCGCAGCCCGATCTCGGTACCCGGTGTCGATGCGGTCAGGATCTCGGTGGCGGGTCCGGCGGCGCGCACGGTCAGCACCATCTCCTCGCTCGCGAAGCGCGAGACCGAGATGGGCAGCGACGGGAAGCCGGGCTGCTCCACCATGACGAACTGCCCCGGCAGGCCCGCCAGCAGCGCGGGCTCTCGCGGCTGCAGGCGCAGGCTGACGGTGTCCGCCGTCTCGCGGCTGACGCCCCGGACCGTGGCGATCTCGAACCTGCCGGGCGTGGCGGCGGCGGGACGCGTGAGCATCTGCTGCGGGGTGACGGCCGGCGGCGCCACGGCCGCAAGCTCTTCACGCACGTCGATGCCCACCGGGCACCAGGTGATGCAGCGTCCGCAGCCGACGCACCCAGAGCTGCCGAACTGGTCGTGCCAGGTGGCGAACTTGTGGGTGAGCCACTGGCGGTAGCGATCCGCGCGCTCCGGGCGGAAGTTGCCGCCGGCGACCCGGGCGAAGTTCGCGGTGAAGCACGAATCCCACTGGCGCTCCGCGACGTTGACGGTTCCGTCGAGGTCAGACGTGATGCTGGTCGAGGTGCAGAAGCAGGTCGGGCAGACCATGGTGCAGTTGGCGCAGGCCAGGCAGCGTTCGGCGATCTCCGCCCAGCGCGGGCTGTCGAGCTGGTCCATGAGCCGATCTCGAAGCCCCTCCAGCACGACGGGCTCGCCGATCTGCACGCGCACCTCGTTGACGGCCGCCATGGCGGCCCCGTGTTCGGCCGGATTGGCGATTCGGCCCGGGAGGCGCGCCAGCAGCCGTTCGCCGGCCGGGCTCCCGGCGCCGACGACGAAGCCATCGTCCAGCTCGGTCAGGACCAAGTCGTGGCCGCTGCGAACCTCCGGTCCAGTGCCCATCGAGGTGCAGAAGCAGCCGCTGGCTGCCCTGGTGCACTGGACGGCGACGACCAGCAGCGAGTCGCGCCGGGCCCGGTAGTCCTCGTCCACGTACGTCCCGCCGGCGAGCACCCGGTCGTGAATGCCGAGCGCCGCCAGCTCGCAGGCCCGCACGCCGAGCAGCGCCAGCCGCGGCGGATCGGGCGCGAGCGCCTCGAAGGAGAGCGAGCCGTCCGTCCCGCGACGGACGGTGCCGACCTCCTGACGAGGGGGGAAGGTGAACTGCTTCCAGCTCATCTGCCCGTTGACGATATCGAAGGCCCGCGCACTGGCGCCATGGACCAGCCGGTACGTGCCCGGCGCCTGCTCGTCGCGCCACCCGATGGGGAGATCGTCGACGCGGCTGATCTCGTCGAGCACCGCCATGCCGTCCCGGACGGTTGGCCCGATGATCCGACGCCCGCCCTCGTGCAGCAGGTCGAGCAGGGCGTCGAGTCGCTCGCGAGGGAGGTAGACCTGTGCGGCTGCCGTCACCACGGCTCGTACTCCCGATCACGGGCGTAGAGATCGAGCAGCTGGTTGCGGGTGGCGGTGAGGCGTCGGTTGACGCACTGGAGCAGGCGCGGGTAGAGGGTCAGTGCCAGCGCCTCGTCGTCTCGCAGGAGCTCTCGCAGGCGCGTTGCGTCGAACACCACCACCTCGCTCGGCTCGAGCGCCACGACCGTGGAGGTCGCGCGGTAGGGCGGGACGACCGCAGTCCAGCCGAAGACCTCGCCGGGCTCGATCGTCATCAGGGTGGCTCGCCCCCGGCCGGCCACGGTGACGCGGAGGGAGAGGAGGCCGCCGAGCAGGATTCCGAAGCGCTCGGTCTGCGTCCCTTCGCGCAGCAGTACGGCACCTGGATCGACGCGTCGAATTTCTCCGATGCCGGCCAGCCGTTCGCGGGCGTGCGGCGACAGGTCGGCGCCGAACCAGGTCGAGCTGAGGCGCGCCGCGACGCCGCTGTCAGTGACCACCACGCACCCGGTCCATGCGCTCAGCGTGCGGGGTCGACCCACCCCCTGGCAGTGCCATTCGTGCTGCCGCGGGGTGCCGATCGGCAAGGGCCATCAGACCGGCATCCGGTCTCCGACGCGTCCGGCCGGCAGTCCTTCGCGCCGGCGCGTGACCGCGTGCTCGATCTTTCGGCGCAAGGCGGGTGGATCGCTCTCAACGAGGTCGTAACGCACCCGGACCACCGGCTTGTTCAGCGTCATCAGCTGCGTCAGGTCGATGGGAGTCGCGGAGAGCACGATGTCCGCCGGTGCCGCGTTGAGGGTGGCCTCGAGCTCCTCGATCTGCGCGCTCCCGTATCCCATGGCGGGCAGCAGCGGGTCAAGGTGTGGCCAGCGGGCAAGCACGTCACGCAGGGATCCGACGGCGTGCGGCCTCGGATCGATGACGTGCGCACCCCAGCGATGGGCGGCAACCGTCCCGGCGCCGAACCGCATCTCACCGTGGGTGAGCGTCGGCCCGTCCTCGACCACCACCACGTCGCGTCCGGCGATCGGCTCGCCGTCCAACCGCAGCTCGCTGCGAGCCTCCACCACGGTGGCGTGCGGGTTCAGCTGAGCCACGGTGTGGCGCAGCGCAGCCACCGCTTCCGGACTGGCGGTGTCGATCTTGTTGATGATCACCAGGTCGGCACGACGCAGGTTGGCCTCGCCCGGGTGGTAGCGCGTCTCGTCGCCGAGCCGCAACGGGTCGGCGACCGTGATGAGGAGATCGTGTCGATAGAAGGAGAAGTCGTTGTTGCCGCCGTCCCAGATGATGACGTCGCCTTCCCGCTCGGCCTGCTCCAGGATGGCGCCGTAGTCGACGCCCGCGTAGATCGCGCGCCCTGCGGCGATGTGCGGCTCGTACTCCTCGCGCTCCTCGATCGTCGTCTCGTGGCGGACGAGGTCCTCCATCGAGCCGAAACGCTGCACCTTCTGGCGCACGAGGTCGCCGTAGGGCATGGGATGGCGGATGAGCGCCGGGGTGTAGCCCAGCTCGGCGAGGATCTCTGCCGCGCGACGCGTCGTCTGGCTCTTGCCGGCGCCAGTTCGGACGGCACACACGGCGATGACCGGCAGGCGCGACTCGAGCATGGTTCGATCGGGCCCGAGCAGGACGAAGTCCGCGCCGGCAGCCAGGACGCGAGAGGCGGCATGCATGACCGTCTCGTGGCTGACGTCGCTGTAGGCGAAGACCACCGAGGTGGCCCGCTCGGTGCGGATGAGCGACTCGAGGTCGGCCTCCGGCGCGATTCGGATGCCCTGCGGGTAGTGCGCGCCGGCCAGCTCGGCGGGGTAGCGGCGGTCGGCGATCCCGGGGATCTGCGTGGCGGTGAAGGCGACGACCTCCACCGAGGGGTCGTCGCGGAAGACGACGTTGAAGTTGTGGAAGTCGCGACCCGCTGCCCCCATGATGATCACGCGCTCCGCCATGACGGCACCCACCTCCAGCTGCGGGGCGGGCCAGCATCGGCGCCGCGCGCGGACGCAGCCACCCTTGGGCCGATGCTGGGTCCTGCCGCCGCGCGGCGCGAGTGCCATTCGGGCCGGCGCACGCGGGCCCTTCAGCCCGTGAGACTAGTTCAGCAGGTCGCTGATGGAGGTGAGCAGGAAGCCGCGATCGCGGAGGCCCGGGATCATGATGTGGAGCGCTTCGAGCGTCTCGTAGCCTCCGAGGTGCATGAGCACGACGGAACCGCTGCCGGCCTTGGTCACGACCTTCGAGGCGATCTGCTGCGCGGTCGGACCGCCGTCGGAGATCGGCTTCCAGTCGATCGTGTCGACGTCCCACATCATGGTCTTGGTGTAGCCGGCTCCCGCCGCCGCCGAGACGACTGCGTCGTTGATCGAGCCGTACGGCGGGCGCCAGTAGGGTTGCGGGTTCTGGCCGGCCAGGTCCCGCAGGATCTGCTCCGACGTCGTCAGCTCCTGCTGGATGAACTGGGTCGTCGGGGTGATGCCGGCACACGGCGCGGTGGTCGGCGAGCCGCCCCCGCCGCGGACGAGGTCGCAGTGGTGCATGGTGTGGTTCCCGATCTCGAACAGTTCGGGGTGCGCCGCGATGATGGCCATCACCTGGCGCCCCTGCGGGGTATCGGCCATGACGCCGGTCGGGAAGATGGTGGCGCAGACCTTGTTGTCGACGAGGAAATGCAAGATGTCGACGCCCGGATCAAGCCGGCCGCCCATGTCGAACGTCAACGCCACCGCGCTACCCGCACCTGGCACGGCGTAGTAGGTGTGAGCGCTCCCGGCGGCCACGCGGTTGCCCGCGCTGCAGCCCGAGCTGACCGGCGAGGGGATCGGCTTCGCGGTGGGGGCCGGCGTCGCGACCGGGGTCGGCAGCGGGGTGGCGTCCGGGTCACCGCTGACGATCAGCTCCCAGCCCGGCTCGACGACGTTCGGGTTCTCGGCGAGGCTCGGGTAGCGATCCGCGTTCCATGCCTGCAGCTGCGCCACGCTCGTGCCCCACGCCCGGGCAATCGACGAGAGGGTGTCGCCGGACCTGACCGTGTAGCGGGTAGCCGCCGACGTCGGCGTCGGCTGGCCGGTGGGCGCCTGCGTCGGCTGCGGCTGCGTCGGCTGACCGGTTGGCGTCGCCCGCGGCGTCGGCTCTGCGGAGGACGATGGCGTCGCCGACGCGACCGTCGGCGAAGGGGTGCTCTGGCCGCAGGCGGCCACGAGGAGCGACACGCACAGCAGCAGGGCGCTGCGACGAAGGCCGGCGGACGGCATGGCGACGGGCGTCCCTCAGTTCGGGTGGTAGCGGAGATCGCCGGTGGCGACCGGCGGCATGGATCCATCGGAGAGGAGACGCGCCTCCCGGCGCAGCAGCCGGAGCTCGGCCTGCAGGCGGCTGGCCGCGTCGGGCATCTCCAGGAGCTGCTGCTTCCGGGTCAGCTCGATCTGCAGCACGCCGCCTACCGCGTAGCTCGCCGCCAGCGGGTCGTCGGGCAGGGTGATCGGCTTGAGCACTTCGTCCAGCGAGGCAGTCACCTTGGTGATCTCCGGCGATTCCGCCCCAATGGACGCAGCAGAGGCCACGAAACGTTTCACCGTCCGCAGGTAGCCATCCAGCGCCTGCTGCACGCGCGGCAGCAGGCGGCGGGCCTCCTGCAGGTCGCCGACCTGCTCGGGGAGCAGCTCGACCTCCACGGTGGCGTACGCTCCATCGCGGTCGACGTGGCCCAGCCGTGCCCTCGCGGCGCCGACCACGAGCATGCCCCAGCGCCCATCGGGAAACTGGTCGGCGCTGTGGACCTCGACCACCGTGCCGACCGCCTGCAATCGCGGCGGCAGCGCTGCATCACCAACCTCCGCGCCGTCGGCGATCATGCAGACGACGAAGCGGCCGGCGTACGGGGACGCGTTGGCCATCACGTCGCGGACCAGCGCCCGATACCGCTCCTCGAAGACGTGCAGCGGCAGCGGCAGGTGCGGGAAGACGACGGAGTGCAGGGGGAAGAGCGGGAGTCGCATGGCTGCGAGGCATCGTTGCATGCCGCGGCGTGGAGCGCAAAGGGCGAGACCTCCCCACCCGCCAAGCCGACCCCACCGCCGCAACGGCCGCGCTACTCCTGATCGACGAAGGTCGTGTCGATCTGCGCCCGCTGCAGCTTCCCGGAGTAGTCGATGTAGACGCTCTTCCACTCGCTGAAGAAGTCGAGTGCCGCCTGGCCGACCTCGCGGTGGCCGTTGCCGGTGGCCTTCGTCCCGCCGAACGGCAGGTGAGCCTCCGCCCCGATGGTGCCGTGGTTGACGTAGCCGAGCCCCGACTCGAAGTCGCGGATCGAGCGGAACGCGAGGTTGATGTCGCGCGTGAAGAGCGACGTCGAGAGGCCGTACTTCACGCTGTTCACGACCTCGACCGTCTCCTCCCAGGAATCGACCGGGATCACCGCGGTCACGGGGCCGAAGATCTCCTCCTGCGCGATGCGTGCCGCCGGCCGCACGTCGGCGAAGATGGTCGGCTGGAAGAACGAACCGCCCGCCAGTGCGCCCTCGCGCGCCGGCTCCCCACCGATCACCAGGTCGCCCTCGCCGCGACCGACCGCCGTGTACGAGGCGATCCGCTCGACGGCGGTCTCGTTGATGACCGGACCGACGTCGGTCGCGTCGTCGAGCCCGTCGCCCAGCACCAGCTTGGCGACCCGCTCCCTGAGCGCGTCGACGAAGCGGTCATGGATGGACCGATGGACCACGATCCGGCTCGCCGCCGTGCAGCGCTGGCCGCTCGTCCCGAAGGCCGACCAGACCACGCTGTCCAGCGCCAGCTCCAGGTCCGCGTCCTCCCACAGCACGATCGGGTTCTTGCCGCCCAGCTCCAGGCTGACCCGCTTCAGCGTCTCCGCCGCCCGTCGGCTGATCTCGATGCCCGTCTCGGTATGGCCGGTGAAGCTGATCAACCGCACGTCGGGGTGGTCGACCAGCGCGTTGCCCACCTCCGCCCCGCTACCCGTGACGACGTTCACGACGCCGGCCGGGATGCCGCCTTCCATCAGCAGCTCAACGAAGCGCACCAGGCAGGCGGGGGTGTCCGAGGCGGGCTTGATGACCGCGGTGTTGCCGCAGATCAGGGCCGGGAACAGCTTCCAGGCCGGGATGGCGATCGGGAAGTTCCAGGGGGTGATGATGCCTGCCACGCCGATGGGCCGGCGGATCGCCATGGCGAACTTGTCCGGCATCTCCGACGGCACGGTCTGGCCGAAGAGCCGCCGTCCTTCGCCGGCCATGTAGTAGGCGACGTCGATCGCCTCCTGCACGTCGCCACGCGCCTCGGGCAGGACCTTGCCCATCTCGCGCGTCATGAGGCGCGCCAGCTCCTCCTTGTGTTCGGCGAGCAGCCGGGCCACGCGGAACAGGATCTCGCCGCGCTTCGGCGCCGGCATGAGCGACCAGGCCGGATAGGCAGCCCTGGCTGCCTGCACGGCGGCGTCCACATCGGTCGGGCCGGATGCGGGAAACTCGCCAACGACGTCGTCGTGGTTCGCGGGGCTGACACTGGTGAAGGTGGCGCCCGACTGTGCCGGGACCCATCGGTCCCCGATCAGGTTCTGGTAGCTGGTGGTCAAGGAAGTGCTCCTCCGGTGCGCCGCGGGCTCTGCGCGGCCGTGGTTGGTGCGTCGGTGGGGAGGTCGATTGTACGCTCGGGAATGGAAATTGCTGCCGGAGATGGGCCAGAAAGAGGTGAGGACCACATGCGCAACGCAAAGGACCTGCACGGCCTGGCCATCGTGGACGTGGCCAATGGCAGGAAGCTGGGGAGCGCCGACGAGCTCGTCGTGTCCCCCGACAGCGGGCGCCTGCTCGGATTCGTGATGAAGAGCCTGGGCGTCCTGTCGCCCAACGAGCGGATCGTCGAGATGTCTGACGTCCGCTCCATCGGCGCCGATGCGATCACGGTCGAGGGCGACGAGGTTGCCGTCACCAGCGACGCGGCGGCTGAGGAGTTCCAGGCTGCCCGCGGCGGCAAGCGCGGGCTGAGCGGCAAGAAGGTGGTGACCCAGGACGGGACGGTGGTCGGCACCATCTCCGACTACACCATCGACGAGCAGGAGGCGCGGGTGAAGGCCCTCGTACTTGGGGGCGGGCTCTTCGAGAAGGGCGACGCCATCCCGGCCGACCGTATCGTCTCGGTCGGCGAGGACGTCGTGGTCGTCAGCGAGCCTGGGGCGGGTGCCGAGCACTCCGGTCCACGCCCATTCGTGGCCTGATCGGCCCCCGGACAGAGGATTCCCGGCCGGTGCGGGACATTCGTCCCTGTTGCAACGCCGTTCGGCCCTGCACGATGCGTCCACAATCGAAAACCCGTCCGGTGGGCTACCGTTTACGTACGTTAACGGGGCTGAAGTAGTGGCACACCCGCCTGGACGGTCTGGCAGGCGCCGGTCCGGCAACGGGCCGGCGTCGTCGTGTCAGCCGTCGGGACGCGTCATCGACAGGACATCCAGGGCCCGGTCGAGCTCCTCCTCGGTGAGCTTCCCTTCGTCCACGTAGCCGCGCTCCAGCACCACCTGCCGAATCGTCTTGTCCTCGGCCAGCGCCTGCTTGGCCACCTTCGCCGCCTCCTCGTAGCCGATGTAGCGGTTCAGCGGCGTGACGATGGACGGCGAGCTCTCGGCGAAGTGTCGAGCTCGCCGCTCGTCGGCCGTGATGCCGTCGATGCAGCGGTCGGCGAGCAGCCGGCTCACGTTGGCGAGCAGCCGGATCGACTCGAGGACGTTGCGCGCGAGGAGCGGCAGCATCACGTTGAGCTCGAAGCTGCCGGACGCACCGCCGAAGGCGATGGCGGCGTCGTTGCCGATCACCTGCGCCGCAACCATGCAGGTCGCCTCCGGCAGCACCGGGTTCACCTTGCCGGGCATGATCGAGGAGCCTGGCTGCAGGTCGGGCAGGTGGATCTCGGCCAGGCCGGCGCGGGGTCCCGATGACATCCAGCGCAGGTCGTTGCTGATCTTGAAGAGGCTGACCGCGACCGTCCGCAGCTGGCCCGACGTCTCGACCAGGGCGTCCTGCGCGCCCTGCGCCTCGAAGTGGTTGCGTGCCTCGGTCAGCGGCAGGCCGGTCTGCTGCGCGACGTCGGCGATGACGCGTGCCGCAAAGCCGGCCGGCATGTTGATCCCGGTCCCGACCGCGGTCCCGCCGAGCGGCAGCTCCGCCAGCCGGGGCAGGCTCGTCTGGAGGCGCTCCACGCCCTTGCGCACCTGCTCGGCGTAGCCGCCGAACTCCTGTCCCAGGGTGACGGGCGTGGCATCCATCAGGTGCGTGCGACCGCTCTTGACAACCGATGCGAACTCGTCGCGCTTGCGCTCCAGCGCCTCTGCCAGGTGCTCCAGGGCCGGCACGAGGTCGTTGACGACGGCGCTGGCGGCGGCGACGTGGATGCTCGAGGGGAAGACGTCGTTGCTCGACTGGCTGGCGTTGACGTGGTCGTTGGGGTGGACCGGATGCCCGAGGCGCTCGCTCGCCAGCGTGGCGATCACCTCGTTGGCGTTCATGTTGCTGCTGGTGCCCGAGCCGGTCTGGAAGACGTCGATCGGGAAGTGGGCGTCCCAGTCGCCGCGCGCCACCTCCTCGGCCGCGGAGGCGATCGCCTGCGCCATCTCCGCCTCGACGATGCCCAGCTCCGCGTTCACCCGCGCGGCTGCGGCCTTGATGCGGGCCAGCGCCTCGATGTGCGCCCGCTCGAGGGTCGCACCGCTGATCGGGAAGTTCTCGACGGCGCGCTGGGTCTGCGCGCGCCACTTCGCATCGGCGGGGACGAGGACGTCGCCCATCGAGTCGTGCTCCGTTCGGTAGCCCGGGGTCACGGGCTCATCCTTCAAGCTCATCGGTCCATGGGCTCATCGGCTCCAGTCGGGCTGATCCTGGTCCGCGAAGCGGATGACCGGCGGAATGAGGTACGGCAGGATGCCCGCCTGGAGGTCTTCGAGGATCCGCTCGCTGCGCCCCACCAGCTCGTTGACGAAGATGCCCTTGTGGGTCGGCTGGTACGGCCGCAGACGCGCCAGCCCCTCGGACAGCTTGTTGCGTGCGCCGCGCATGTTGCGGCGCTGCAGGTGCAGCAGACCGGCGGCCACCTGGATCAGCCCCTGGTAGAAGTCGCGGTCGGCGTCCCGGGCGGCGCGCCACAGCTCTTCCCACGCCTCGTGGGCGTGCCAGTAGCGCACGCCGTTGAAGAGCGAGACGCCGCGCCGGAACAGCTCGTCGGCCGCGGCGGGGTCGAGCGGCGGCGTTCGCCCGGGCGGCAGCTCGGGGGCTTCGGTGGTCTGCTCAGCCATCTGCGCCGATGCTAGCAGCCGCGGCCCTTCGATGGCGCTGGGCTCGATCAGGCGCCAGTCGGTCGCGTCAGCCACGCGCCGCCCGATCTACCACGCTGCCAGCCGCTTGGCGTGCCGCGCGACCAAGCCCGTGGGAGTGACGAAGCCAAGGCGTGGCCCGCCCGTCCCAAAGCGCGTTGCGCGCAGCCGAGCGAGGGGTGGGTCGTGCGCGCGACGAGTCGTTGGCTCCACCTGTTCGTCAGCCGATGCGAATCAGCTTCTTGTTCACGAACTCGTCGGCGCCGAAGCGGCCGAGCTCGCGTCCCGAGCCCGAGCGCTTGATCCCGCCAAACGGCAGCTCGGCGCCATCGGCCAGCACGACGTTCACGAACACCATGCCGGCCTCGATGCCGTCGGCGACGCGGAGTGCCTGCTGCGGGTCGGTGGTATAGACGTACGAGCCCAGGCCGTACGGGGTGTCGTTCGCGATGCGCAGGGCGTCGGCCTCGTCCTTCGCGCGGTACACCTGCGCAACCGGGCCGAAGAACTCCTCCTTTGAGGCGGGGTTGTCGGGGGTGACATCGGTCAGCACGGTGGTCTGGAAGAAGGCCCCGTCGCGGGCACCTCCGTGCACCAGCTTCGCGCCGTGCTGGACCGCGCGCCTGACCTGCTCCTCGAGGCGCTCGGCGGCCTCGAGCGAGGAGAGCGGGCCGAGCGCCGCGTCCGCGGACGCCGGGTCGGTCGCTTCGATCGCAGCGATCTTCTCGGTGAACTTCTCGAGGAAGGGCTCGTACAGCGCGTCGGCGACGACGAACCGCTTGGCCGCGTTGCACGACTGGCCGCTGTTGTCGAGGCGGGCGTCAACCGCGTTCTGCGCGGCAGCGTCGAGGTCGTCGGTCGAGAGCAGGATGAACGGGTCGGAGCCGCCGAGCTCGAGCACGACCTTCTTCAGGTGCCGGCCGGCGATCGCCGCAACCTCTGCGCCAGCTCGCTCGGAACCGGTGAGCGAGACGCCCTGCACCCGCGGGTCCGCGATGACCCGCTCGAGCTGGTCGTGCGTCGCGTAGATGTTCACGTAGGCACCGGCCGGGAATCCCGCGTCCCCGAACATCTGCTGCATCGCGGCGGCGGACTCCGGGCACTGCCCTGCATGCTTGAGCAGGATCGTGTTACCGATGATGAGGTTCGGGCCGGCGAAGCGGGCAACCTGGTAGTACGGGAAGTTCCAGGGCATGACGCCGAGCAGCACCCCCAGCGACGAGCGGCGGATGACCGCCGAGCCCTCGCCCGCGAGGAGCTCGATCGGCTCGTCCCTGAGGAAGTCCGGCGCGTGGTCGGCGTAGTACTCGTAGATGTCCGCCGCAAAGTCAACTTCGCTCAGCGACTGGGCGGTCGGCTTGCCCATCTCGCGCGTGATGAGCTCCGCCAGCTCCTGGCGGCGCGTGCGGTGCAGCTCAGCGACGCGACGGATGAGGGCAGCACGCTGCTCGACCGTTGTCGACTTCGACCATGTGCGATGCGCCTCGTCCGCTGCAGCGATCGCGGCATCCAGCTCGGCCTCGCTGATGGTGTCGTAGGTCCTGACCGTCTCCCCCGTGGCGGGGTTGGTCACGGCATAGCTCATCGTCTCGGTCTCCTTGTAATTGCGCCGAAAAGAGCCGCTCCGCCGCGGTGAGACCCCGCGGGGAGGCGGGTTCGTCGGCAGGACCGATTTTACTCGCGGGGACGGACGGGACGGTAGCCGCCGTCGGCGGCGCGGGCCATGACGAAGAGCAGATCGGCGAGGCGGTTCAGGTAGGGCACCACCTGCGAGTCGGGCAGGCCGCCCTGCGCCGCGAGTTCCACGGCGCGCCGCTCCGCACGACGAACGGTGGTGCGCGCCAGGTCGAAGGCCGCGCCGGGGACGGTCTCGCCGGGAAGGACGAACTCGGCGGGCATCGGATTCGCGGCCTCGAGCGAATCGATCTCCGCCTCGAGCGCCGAGACCATCTGGGTGGTGACGAGCGTTTCGTCCGGCTTCAGCCTGTCTCGGCGGTCGGCATGCGTCGCCAGCTCCGCGCCGACGACGAAGAGCTCGCGCTGGAGACGCACGGCGAGGCCCTGGAGGAGCGCCTCGGTCCGGTCGGTGGCGGCGCCCATCGAGGCGCGGGCGAGCCCGAGGGCGGAGACCGCCTCATCGGTGCTGCCGTAGGCGTCGGCGCGCAGGTCCGCCTTCGAGATGCGCTCGCCCCCAAACAGGAGGCCGGTGCTACCGGTGTCGCCCTTGCGCGTGTAGATCCGCATCGGTCAGCCGATGGTACGCCGATGCGCTCGCCCCGCGGTCCGGCCGGGCGCAGCCAGCGACAGCTAGAAGAGGCCTGGCGGCGGCTCCCAGCGATCGGCGAGCAGGGTCACCTTGACGGGGGGGCCCACGACCTCCTCGGCCTTCTGCTTCACGGTCTGGATCAGCTCGCCGGCCCACGGACAGAAGGGCGTGGTGAGCACCATCTTGATCTCGGTTGGCGTCTCGCCCGTCCCGATCTCGACGTGCTTGATGAGGTCGAGGTCGACGATGCTCATCCCGATCTCGGGATCGTGGATCTCGTAGAGTGCGGTCATCACCTCGTCGACCTTGCCGAGGTTGGAGTCGATCGTCATATCCCGACCAGTCTACCAAGGATTAGGGCCGATGCCGATGCTCGCCTCAGATGAGGCGCGTGTCGAACTTCGGGTGCGGGAGCGCCACGGCGGGACGGACGCGCGTGTACCCCTCGTAGAGCGCACCGGCGCCGTCCACGAGCGACTGCACCTCGATGGCCTCCTGCACGGCGTCGGGCTGCGAGGCGTGGCAGGCGAGCGAGGCCACCTTGCGCGCCGCCACCGACGTGATGTCGATGCGGTGGGTCGCCGCCCCCTCTTCTGGGGAGAGGTCGTAACGGCCGGTGCCCGGCCCGAAGACGGGTGCCAGCACGTAGACGGCATGCGGCGCCACGCCCGAGTCGGCGAGCCGCTCCACCGCCCAGCGCGTGGCCGACCCGACAACCACGTGATCGGGATGGCCGGTGATGCCATGCGGCCCGAAGGTGATGACCGCGTCCGGCCGGCGGTCGGCCAGCCAGGCGGCGATCTCGTCGACGAGGTCGTCGAAGGGCATCTCGGCCACGCCGCCATCCGGGTATCCCTCGAGGATCGTCACCTCGGTGAAACCGATCTTCCCGGCGGCGCAGCGCAGCTCGTCGATTCGCACGTCGGCGAAGCCTGGATCTTCCGCACCCTCGGGGGACCCCGCCTCTCCCCGGGTCGCCACCAGCAGGCGCACCGGGCGCCCCTGGTCGTGCGCCAGGGAGAGCGCGCCGGCACAGCCGAAGCTCTCGTCATCGGGGTGGGCAAGCACCGCCGCCAGGCCGCCCTTGTGGCTGTCGGGACTCGTCACCGGTCCTCCTCGTGTTGATCATTGCCGTCGTCGTCGTCGTCGTCGGTGTCGCTCAGGAGCGTCCAACCCCGCTGCTGCACGGCGCTCCTCATCGTAGTCAGCACGGCCAGCTTTGCGCTGGCCACCTCCGTCACGAAGCGTGCGGACGCCTCCTCGTCCATGGCGGAGCCGGGGGCTCCCGAGTCGCGCCCGACGTTGAGCCACGCGAGGTGGTAGCGGTCCATGCGTCCCCAGACCCGCTCGAGCAGCTCGTCGGAGTTGATGAGCCAGGTGCGGAAGCGGTTCCAGTCCGGGTCGGCCTGCAGTGCGCGGCCCTCGTCGATGAGACGGTCAGTCAACGACAGGAAGCGCCGACGCGACATCACGTGGCGGCTGGGTGGGACGTGTGCCGGGCGCGCGGGCATGGGCGGCAGGATATGCCACGCGGGCCACGGGGGCGAGCGAGCTGCCGTGGGCGGCCTTAGTACCATTGCCGCTACGTCGCCGCGGCCGAAGACTCGCGGCACACGCCCGAACCGCGCAGGACCGTCCTGGACCCACCCGTAGCAGCCGGCGCCCCGCGTTCCCCGATCAACCGGACGTTCGAGCGAGCGAACGTCTGGGCCGGGATGCTGGCCGCTGCCGGCGGGGTCACCGCGGTCCTGCTGGCGCCCCTCACCGTGGCGGCCCTGCACCTCTTCCAACCGCTCGCCCTGGCGGACTCGTTGGCGACCTGGCTCGCCGCAGCCGTCGCGGGTCTGGGCGCCGCGGCCTGTTCCGTCGCCACGCTCGCCATGGTGGCCCGTGGACTGCGGAGGGCGGACGTGCGGCTGCTCTTGGGCGGCGGTGCGCTCGGCAGCCTGGCAATGGGGCTGTCTGTCGCGGCCGTCCGCGCCACGACCGATCCAGCCGCCTTCCCGGACACCGCGCTCGGCCCCGCGGGCCTCGTCGCCGGCGGGCTCGTGGCGGCGAGCAGACTCCTGCCCGCGATGCCACGCGACCGGCGCTGGGCGGCGGGCACGCTGCTCCTCCTCTTCGCGCTGCTCGAGGCAGCGCTGGCGGCCGGACTCTTCCTGCGGACCGCACCGGCGCCAGCCGCCTGGCTGCTGCTGGCCGGTGCCGCGCTGGCCGCGTTCCCATCCGCGCGGGGGGCGTGGGTCGGGCCGGGTCTGGTCGCGGCGGGACTCCTCGCCCTGGCGACGGGCAGGACCGGCACGATCGAGCCCATCGCCGGCGTCCTTGCGCTCGGCGCCGGGGGACTCGCGATGCTGGCCGGGATGCGACGCCAGCAAGCGGCGCGCGCCGGGACTGGCGCCGTGGTGGCCGATGCGCTTCGCGAGACCATGGCCGAGGTCGACCAACTGCCCGACGGCGAGGAGCACCGGCTGGCCCGTGAGCTTCGCGGCACGATCACCGAGCTGCTCCAGGTGCGCCGGACCGTCGAGCTCCAGCGCGACGAGATCCTCCGGCTCGAGACGCAGGATCCCTTGACCGGGGTCGCGAGCCGTCGCTCGATCCTGGATCGGCTGAAGCTGGAGGTTGCCGAAGCCCACCGCTACCAGCACCCGGTGGCCGTCGTGCTCCTCGACATCGATGGCTTCACCGCGCTCAACCGGGAGCGCGGGATGGGGGTCGGCGACGAGGTGCTGCGCGAAGTGGGACTGCGGCTGCGGCTGCGGCTGCGGGCGGCCGACGCGCTCGGGCGCATCGGTGGCGACAGCTTCCTGCTGCTCCTGCCGCACACCGACGAGACGGGAGCGGCCACCTTCGCCGATGCGCTCGTGGAGCGCCTCCGGTCACGTCCCATCGACAGCTACGACGGCGAGCTGACGGTGGCAATCTCCATCGGGGTCGCGTTCATGCGTCCAGGCATGTCGCTCGACGCAGAGGAGCTGCTGGGCGAAGCCGAGGCCGCGCTGGCATCGGCGCGGGCTGCGGGCGGCAACCGGATCGCGTTCGACCGCAGGCACGGCCTGCTGCGGCTCGACGGACGGCGGCGGCGCGACAGCACAAGATAGCGGTCCCAACTTATCCACACCGCTACATCTTGTGGATAACGGGCTGCAATCGCGGTGGGGCCGGTGCTATCCTCGCCGGACCGATGCCGACCGATTCTGCACTCTCCGCCAGGCTCATCTTCCCGACCAAGGAGATCGTGGAGGAGTACTACCTCCCGATCATCTACACCGCCTGCCGCACCTGCTACTCGGAGCAGGTCCCCGACCAGATCTGGGACAAGGCGGTGAGCCGCCAGGTGGCCGACGAGAAGCAGCAGAACCTCGTGCGCAAGGTGATGGAATCGGGGCACGGTTCGACCATCGAGCACGTCAACTTCACCTTCGCCATCAGCGGCGTGACGCGCACCCTGACACACCAGCTGGTGCGGCACCGGGCCGGGACCGCGTTCGACCAGCAGTCGCAGCGCTACGTCAGCTTCAAGAAGCGCGACAACTACACGGTCCCCGACTCGATCACCGGGGGCGACCTGCCCGATGACCTGGCCGGACGCTTCCAGGCCGCTATCGACGACAACCTGGACCTGTACGGGCAGCTGCTGCAGGCCGAGGTGCCTGCCGAGGATGCGCGCTTCATCTTCCCCAACGCCATGCAGACCAACCTGGTGATGACCGTCAACCTGCGGCAGCTCATCCACATGTCCGGCCTTCGGCTGTGCACGATGGCCCAGTGGGAGATCCGCCAGCTCTTCAAGCAGATCCGCCACGAGATCTTCCGTGTCAGCCCCTTCTTCGGCTCGTTCCTGGCGCCCAAGTGCGTGCCCCTGGGCTACTGCGACGAGATGGGCAACCGCGACGAGCACTGCCGCATCAGGCCGCACCGCGACACGGTGATGGCGGTGTGGGAGGCGTACCGCGCCGGCGACCTGGCGGAGACAAGTGGCCCGGTCGTTTCCGAGACATCACCGTTCCGGCCCCGCCGGCGGCGGGTGCCGGTCCCGGTTGCCGCCGACGAGCCGGCCGGCGAGACGATGCCGGCGCAGCGCCCGGAGCCGCCGCAGGCGGCCATCGGCCAGGCCGGAGGCTCCGACAGGGTCTAGTTGTCGGGAGAGATCCCGTCCCCGAGCGTGAACCGCCGCAGCTCGTCCTCCGCCTCGTCCGCCGCGCGGCGTCCCTCGTTCACGAAGAACGAGCTCATCTTGGTCGAGTCGACCACCAGCAGGGTATGACCGCGCTCGTTGCGGTCCAGGATGAGGCGGTCCTCGCCGTGGAAGCTGATCGCCCAGTTGGCCTGCAGCTGCACCAGCTCTGCCAGGACGACCTTCTCGCTGAACGACCAGTCGAGGAACTCGGCGTTGAGCGCCGCCACGACGTCGCGGAGCTGGTGCGACTGGTTGCGTCGCAGGCGTGAGAGGAAGTGCAGGATCCGGAGGCGGCCGAACGGATCCCCGCTCCGGGCGATCTGCGGCGGCGCCAGGGTCGGCGACGGCATCCCGTTGGGAGCCTGGCCGGAGATGAGTGGGCTGCGGCTCTCGTTCACCGCGTCAGTCTGCCGCCCCTCGCGCGGGAATGCGAACCGGGCCGCCGTCCCGGAGGGAAGGGACGGCGGCCCGAAGAACGGCCGGGAACGGTGGGGAGGCTGGCTCGCCTAGCGCTCCCGGGCCACGGCCAGCCGGCGGCTGGCGAACACGCTCAGCACGAGTGCGGAGGCGAGCAGGGCCAGGCCGATGGTGGTGACCGCGGCGCTGCCACCCACCGGGCTCATCGCCGTGTCGCTGAGCATCTCGGCATCGACCGCCACGATCACCTGCACGCCGGCATCGCCGCCGTCCATCGCGATCGCGGTGTAGTTCTTGCCGCCCTCCAGCGTGGCGGACAGGCTGAGCGCCGCCGCGGTGTCGCCGGCCGCGCGGATCTCCAGGTCATAGCTGCCGGGGTCAACGGTCAGGTAGCCGGTGGCCTCGGGATACGCAAGGTCCTCGACCAGGATCGGTCCGCCGGTCACCGCAACGTCCACGGAGGCCGGGGCGGTCGGCGAGGCGTGGAACACGCGCAGCTTGCTCATGCCCTCCACGGTGGCGAGGTCATCGGTCAGCACGACCGGGGCGATATCGGCCAGCATGCCGGTGGCGGCCACCGTGTAGGCCTTGCCCGCCTCGAGCGTGACGTCGGCGTCGATGACCGCGGGAGAGGTGGTACCCGTCGCCACGACCTGGATGTTGTGGTCTCCGGCCGGGACCTCGAGGTAATCGCTCACCGCCGTGAACGGGACATCGGTCAGGGCCTTGGCGCCGTCGACCCAGACGTCGACGTTCGGGGCGTCGGGACTCGCGTGCACGACGCGTACCCAGGCGTTGTCGGCCGCGGCGGCCGTGCCAGCCATGGCGCCGACAAGAGCGAGGGCTGCGAGGGCGCCGACCAGGCGCCGGATGGATCGAATCATCGGTTGGACTCCTTCGGATGGTGAATGGGTCACTGCCCGCTGTACGAAGGAGGCGCCGTGACGGATCAACCGATGCGCGTACCCTCCGGGGCCGGCGGATCGGGTCGCAGGAGCCAGACCTGGCCCCCTTCACCCATGGCCCCGAGGACGAGCACCTGGCTGTCCAGGCCGGCGATGCGGCGCGGCGGGAGGTTGACGACGGCCACCACCTGCCGGCCGACCAGCAGCGCCGGTTCGGGGTAGGTGAGCGCCAGCTGCGCGGAGCTGATGCGCTCGCCCAGCTCGGACCCGAAGTCGATGCGCAGCCGATACGACGGCTTGCGGGCCTCCGGGAAGGGCTCGGCGGCCAGGACGCGGCCGACGCGCATCTCGACGAGCGAGAAGTCGTCAGCGGTGATCTGCTGCATTGGCTCCATGCGGCGCCACGGTAGCAGGCAGGATCGCACGTATCAGCGGGCCGCCGGCGCCGCCTATCCGTCTAGTACTGTCGGGTCCTTGGTCGCATCGCCGTGGGTGGCTAGTGTGGAGCACCGAGCCGGTGGCTGGCCCGCCGGCGGTACGGAGATGCGATGTGACCTTCTGGAACTGGCGCCGCGGCAGCCCAACCGCAACGACGTCCGGCGCCGCGGCCGCGGCCCTGGGCGAAGAGCTGGCGCCGATCGAGCTCTACACCGGCGAAGCGCGCATCGTGGGCTGGATTGCAGCGGAGGGCCGCCGCGTCACCGATCTGCTCAACGAAGTGGACCATCTCCGGCTCTGGCGTCCGACGCCGGGGCCGATCGACGAGCCGGGCAGCGGTAGCGCCCCGCCGCAGGTCCCCTCGCATGGCGAGTGGCAGGAGCTCCTCACCGAGCAGGTGATGCTGGCCATGCCCCCGGAGTGGCGAGCCTCCCGGCAGCTGCGCCTGCACCGAAAGCTGCGACGCGTAGCGGTGACCATCGGTCCGTTCAGCGTGACGGGGAACGTGCACGTCCCCGCCGGGGCCGAGATCGGGCCGGAGTACCTCGCCCGCCGACCGCGATTCATGCCGCTCACCGATGCCTACCTCCTGCACAACGGCGAGCCGCCCTTCGAGCACGTCGTCAGCGTCGTGATCGTGAACACGGCGCACGTTAGCCAGATCGTCCCCCTGATCAGCCTCGCCTAGCTGCGCTGGCATTCGCCGGCCAGCGAACGGCTCTTCGGTGCTCGGCGGCGCCTCAGCGGCGCGTCGGCGGCGATAATCGGGGCGATGAGCCGCCTTCGCAGCAGCATCAATTCGCGCAGCGAGGCGTTCGCGGCCAACGCCGCGTCCATGCACGCCCTGGTCGACGAGCTCCGCGCTCGCACCGGCGTCGTGGCCGGCCGCGGCGCGGGCGGTGACGACCGCTCCATCGCCCGGCACCGCGAGCGGGGGAAGCTGCCGGTCAGGGAGCGGATCGACCTGCTCCTGGACGCCGGGAGCGCCTTCCTGGAGCTGTCGAGCCTCGCGGCCGACGGCCTCTACGACGGTGAGGCACCCGGCGCCGGCGTGGTCACCGGCGTCGGCCGCATCGAGGGAATCGAGTGCCTCATCGTGGCCAACGACGCCACGGTCAAGGGCGGCACCTACTATCCGATCACCGTCAAGAAGCACCTGCGGGCCCAGGAGATCGCCGAGCAGAACCGGCTGCCGTGCATCTACCTGGTCGACTCCGGCGGCGCGTTCCTCCCGCTCCAGGACGAGGTCTTCCCCGATCGGGAGCACTTCGGGCGCATCTTCTACAACCAGGCGCGCATGTCGGCGGCCGGGATCCCACAGATCGCCCTGGTGATGGGCAGTTCAACCGCCGGCGGCGCGTACGTCCCGGCGATGAGCGACGAGACGGTCATCGTCAAGGGCACGGGCACGATCTTCCTCGGAGGTCCGCCGCTGGTGAAGGCGGCGACCGGCGAGGAGGTGAGCGCCGAGGACCTGGGCGGTGCCGAGGTCCACACCACGACCAGCGGCGTGGCCGATCACTACGCGCTTGACGACGAGCACGCGATCGCGCTCGGTCGCCAGATCGTGCGCAACCTTGCCTGGCGCAAGCCCCAGCCGCCCTGGGAGCGATCGGAGCCGGCGCCGCCATCGGTCTCGCCTGACGAGCTGTACGGCGTGATCTCGGCCGACGGCCGGCAGAGCTACGACGTGCACGAGGTGATCGCGCGGCTGGTGGACGGCAGCGACTTCGCCGAGTTCAAGGAGCGCTACGGCGAGACGCTGGTGTGCGGTTGGGCGCGGATCGACGGATACCCCGTCGGCATCGTGGCCAACAACGGGATCCTGTTCAGCAGCTCGTCGCTGAAGGGGGCGCACTTCGTCGAGCTGGCCAGCCAGCGACGCATCCCCCTCGTCTTCCTGCAGAACATCACCGGCTTCATGGTCGGTCGCGAGTACGAGGCCGGCGGCATCGCGAGGGACGGCGCCAAGCTGGTGACGGCAGTGGCAACGACCAGCGTCCCGAAGTTCACCGTGATGATCGGCGGCTCGTTCGGGGCCGGGAACTACGGCATGGCAGGACGCGCCTACGGGCCGCGCTTCCTCTGGATGTGGCCCAACGCCCGCATCAGCGTGATGGGCGGCCAGCAGGCGGCCCGCGTCCTCTCCACGGTGCGCGGGGGCTTCGAGACCGATGCCGACCGCGATGCGTTCGAGGCGCCGATCCTCGACAAGTACGAGCGCGAGGGATCGCCGTACCACTCGACCGCCCGGATCTGGGACGACGGCGTGATCGATCCGCTGGACACGCGGCGCGTGCTCGCGATGGGCATCAGCGCCGCACTCAACGCGCCGATCGCCGAGACGAAGTTCGGCCTCTTCCGCATGTAGCGGCCGCTACCTGCCGGTGCGGTGTTCCCCGGGAAGTCGGTTCGGGCCCGTCGCCCCCTGCTCGAGCCACGGGGCCGGAAGCTGCACGGGCTCGATGTCGAACTGCAGGCCAAGGGCGATCACGCTGCGCGGCGTGTCAACGTCGGCGCCGATCACGACGGATGCCGGGACCGGCATCTCGGCCGACGGCCGCAGGCGGATGGCGTGCTGGCCGAGCGTGCAGATGGCCAGGTCGGCGACGGCCCGGACCTCCAGGCCAAGCTCGCGCTGGTAGGCGGCCGCCAGCGACGGCGGATCGGGCGTGGCGATGTCGAGCCGGACGAGCCTGGCCGCTGAGCCGACCGGGTGGACGTACGCCGCTCGCTCGCCGCGCGCTCGCGGGTCCCACTCCGCGGCCGTCGTGTCGTGGCGGATGAGGAAGGGCGGCTGCTGCGGACCCAGGTGCGCGAACGAGGCGCGCCACCACACGACCGCGGCACCGTCCGGGCGCAGGCGGAAGCCGCGCTCCGCGGGGCCGATGCTGCTGCCGTTGGCCTGCAGCGCGGGGACCGTCGTCTCCAGCTCATCGTCGAGGAGGGCGTAGGTGGCGAAGCCGCCGCCGGCGTCGAGGGCCCGCACCGCCGCCGCGCCGATCGGGTTCGCGCCCGCCAGCGACCGGTCGTCGACGCCGATCAGCTCCAGGTAGGCGTCCCCGAGGAACGCGATGCGGTTGTAGGTTCCTGAGCCCTCGTGACGCCCGCCGGCCGTGAACGCGAGCCCCAGCGCCGCCGTCAGCGACGCCGCTGCCTGGTCCGGATCGGGTACCGCGATGACGACATGATCGATGCCTTCCGCCATGTCTCGATCCTACGCCTCCCGGTGGTAGGCTGCTGCCGATGGCCATGGAACCCCCGGCGGCGGGCTCGCACGACCGCTCAACCCCCACCGGCTCGCTCGAGGAGTCGGCGGCGGCCCTCTTCGAGGCGATGCTCGCGGCTCGCGACGCGGAGGCGCGGGGCGACGCCCCCGGCCCGGCGCAGCGCACCTTCTACCAGGCGCTCCTCGGCGGGATCCTGCTGCTCCCGGTTCCCCCCGACCATGGCGAAGAGGCGAGGCTGGCCCTCTCGGCGGCGGTCAACGACGATGCCGAGGTGGAGATCAGCGTGATGCTCGCCGCCGATGCCGATGGCCGGCCGATCAGCGTCTGCTTCGCCTCGCACGCGTCGCTCTCCGCGTGGGCGCCGCGCGGAACCGCCACGCTGCCCATCCCCGGAAGGATCGCGATCGCCAACATGGCGGCGAGCGGCGTGCCGGCCATCATGGATCCGGCCGGGCCGATCCCCTACCGCTTGGAGCCGGACGAGCTCGCGGCCCTGGCCGAAGGCCGTCTGCCGGGGAGCCAGGAGCCTGTCTTCGATCCCGCTGCACGTCGTTCGGTGCGCCTGCGGCTGCCCGGGCCCGAGGCGCTGGCGCTGGAGACGTCCCTGGCGGAGGGCTTGCGCGGGACCGATGTCGAGGCTGCGTGGCTGGTCACCGCCGAGCGTGACGGGCGATCCGGGCTCATGCTCGGGTTGCTGGGCGGAGATGGGGCATCGGCCACGGTCGACGTACCGGAGGGGACCGAGGTCGTCTGGCTCGAAGAGCCGCTGCTCGGCTCCGTCGCTGCGGTGACGCAACCCTTCTACCGGCGACGGCAACGGTGAGCGGCCTCCTCCGTGTCGGGCGCTCGGGTCCGGCGGGCGTCGTGGCCCACGTCACGCTCGCCCGGCCTGAGGTCCGCAACGCGTTCAATGCCGCCCTCATCGCCGAGCTGCACGATGCCTTCAGCGCCCTGGGATCCGAGCCTCCCGAGCGCCTCCGGGCCGTGGTGCTGGCCGGCGACGGGAAGGCATTCTCGGCGGGTGCGGACATTGCATGGCAGCGCGCCGCGATGGCGCTCCCGATCGAGGAGAACCGGGCGGACGCCGCGCGCCTGCAGGCGATGCTGGCGGCGATCGACGAGTGCCCGGTGCCGGTCGTTGCGCGCGCCCATGGCGCGGCCCTGGGGGGCGGCATGGGCCTCTGCTGCGTCGCCGACATCGTGCTCGCCGAGGCCGGTACCACGTTTGGATTCACCGAGACGAAGCTGGGCATCCTGCCGGCCGTCATCGGCCCGTTCGTGCTGGCGCGCATCGGCGAGGGAAGCGCACGGGCGCTCTTCCCCACCGGAGAGCGGTTCGGCGCCGAACGGGCGCTGCAGATCGGCCTCGTGCACGAGGTCCTTCCCGGGATCGAGGCGCTGGATGCGAGGGTAGAGGCGGTGCTGGGCGAGATCCTCAGCGCTGGCCCGAGCGCGGTGCGCGAGGCCAAGGCGCTCATCCGGGCGCGGCGCGGCATGTCCGAGGCCGAGTTCCGAGAGCACAGCGTGCGGGTGGCCGCTCGCCAGCGGGTCTCCGACGAAGGGCAGGATGGGCTTCGCGCCTTCCTTGAGAAACGGCCGCCCGCGTGGCGCGACTGAGCCATCTGCGACAATCGCGACATGCTTGACGACACCCTCACGCCACGGCAGGTCGCCGAGACCCTGGGCGTCACGGTGCGGACGGTCCAGCGCTGGATCGCCGACGGACGTCTGCCGGCCGCACGGGTGGGTGGCCGTCTGCGCGTGTCGCGTTCGTCGCTTTCGGACGTAGGGAACGAGACGGCGCTGCTCCCGCAGCCCGCCGCGGTCCACACCCTGCTCATCGCGAACCGCGGGGAGATCGCGCGTCGCGTGGCGCGCACCGCGCGCCGGCTGGGGATCCGCGTGGTGGGGGTCCACGCAGCCGACGAGGGTCCGCCACCCGGCATGGACGCCGTCGAGGAGATCTCCGGCCACCTGGACGCCTCCGCCATCCTGGCCGCCGCGGCGCGCAGCGGCGCCGATGCCATCCACCCCGGCTACGGCTTCCTCTCGGAGAACGCCGCGTTCGCGGCGGCGGTGCTCGAGGCGGGCCTGACCTGGGTCGGTCCACCACCCTCCGCCATTGCCGCCATGGGCGACAAGGCCGCCGCCCGGCGGACCGCCGCGGAGCACGGCGTGCCGGTGCTCCCGGGGTACGACGGCGCCGACCAGTCCGACGACGTTCTCGCGCGCGAAGCGGCCCGCATCGGGCTGCCCCTGCTCGTGAAGCCCGCGGCCGGGGGCGGCGGCAAGGGGATGCGGGTGGTCCGCGCCATGCGGGAGCTCGACGCAGCCCTGGGTGCCGCGCGCCGCGAGGCGAGCCGGTCCTTCGGAGACGATCGCCTCATCCTCGAGCGCCTGCTTGACGGGCCTCGCCACGTGGAGATCCAGGTCCTCTTCGACACGCATGGCCGCGGTGTCCATCTCGGCGAACGCGACTGCTCGGCCCAGCGGCGCAACCAGAAGATCGTCGAGGAGTCCCCGGGACCAGCGGTGACGGCCGAGCTGCGCGAGCGGATGGGTGCCGCGGCCCTGGCGGCAGCCGCGGCGGTCGGCTACGTGAACGCCGGGACCGTCGAGTTCCTGCTCGCCGACGATGGGAGCTTCTACTTCCTCGAGATGAACACTCGCCTGCAGGTCGAGCACCCGGTCACCGAGCTCGTGACCGGTCGTGACCTGGTCCACGACCAGTTGCGGATCGCGGCCGGCGAATCCCTGGGCTTTGCGCAGGGGGACGTGCGGCTGCGGGGACATGCCATCGAGGCGCGGCTCTACGCGGAGGACCCGGACGCTGGCTTCCTGCCGGCCACGGGTCGGTTGCTGCACGTCCGCTGGCCGGACGGGATCCGGGTCGACGCCGGCGTCAGCGAGGGCGACGAGGTGACGGACCGCTACGACCCGATGCTGGCCAAGCTCGTCGCGCACGGCCGGACGCGGCGGCAGGCACTGGCGCGCCTGCGCGACGCGCTGGCCGCCACGGAGATCCTGGGCGTCCGCACCAACCTCCGTTTCCTGCGCTGGCTGCTCGACGTGCCGGCGATGGGCGAGGGGGAGGTCCGCACCGACCTCATCGGCAACCTGCAGCTCCCCGGCCCGCCGGAGCCGGACGACGAGACGTGGCTGGCTGCCGCGCTGGCGCTGGGCCGTTCGGGCCTCCTCCCGGGCGACACCTGGGGCGGCGCCTGGCGCGCCAACGCGCCGGCGGTGATCCGCCTGCGACACGGCGCCGAGACCCGCGTCGTGCAGCTTCCCCGTGACGGCGAAGGGATCGCCCCCGGCAGCGTTGCGGCGGACGCGGCGACCACCGGCGTGCACCTCGACGTCGAGGGTCAGTCCCTGGAGTTCGCGCTCGCCGCTCCGCCCTCCGTCGAGGAGGCGGTCCGGCACGCCGCCGCACACGGCGACGGCCACGCGGTCCTGCAGGCGCCAATGCCGGGACGCGTCATCGCCGTGCGAGCCGGCGAGGGTGCGGAGGTGGCGGCCCACGAGACCGTGGTCGTGCTCGAGGCGATGAAGATGGAGCACGCGGTCGTGACGCCCATCGCGGGGACGGTGGTCCGGCTGGCGGTCGCGAACGGCCAGCAGGTGCAACGCGGCGACCTTCTGGCGGAGGTATCGGCCTAGGATGAGGCGGCCATGAACGCGGTAGACGTGCGCATCTACGAGGTCGGGCCGCGCGACGGCCTGCAGGCCGAGGCGACCCACCTCTCGACCGATGACAAGCTCGTCTTCCTCTCGATGCTGGCCGATGCGGGGCTGCGTGAGATCGAGGCCACCTCGTTCGTCTCGCCGCAGGCGGTGCCCCAGCTGGCCGATGCCGATGAGCTAATGGCGCGCCTCGACCGGCGGACCGGCGTCCGCTACCCCGTGCTGGTGCCGAACGCGCGGGGCCTGGAGCGCGCCGAGGCGGCGGGGGTGGATGCCGTCTGCCTCTTCACGGCGGCGACCGAGTCCTACGTGCGCCGCAACATCGGCCTGACCATCGCGGCGTCGCTCGAGGCATTCGCCCCGGTGGCGGCGGCGGCGCGGGCAGGTGGCTGGTGGCTGCGCGCCTACGTCAGCACCGCGTTCGGCTGCCCCTACGAGGGGGAGGTCGACGCCGGCGCCGTCGTCGACGTCAGCCGGCGGCTCCTCGACCTGGGCGTCGACGAGCTCGCCATCAGCGACACGGTGGGCGCCGCCGGACCGGCGGACGTTCACCGCGTCCTCGACGCCCTGGCCGCCGTGGGGATCGGCGCTGACCTGCTCGCCTTCCACTTCCACGACACCCGTGGTACCGCGCTGGCCAACGTGATCGCCGCCCTCGAGCGAGGGGTGACCACCTTCGATGCCTCGACCGGCGGAACCGGCGGCTCGCCGTTCGCACCGGGTGCCGCCGGCAACCTGGCCACCGAGGACCTCGTGTACCTGCTCGACCGTCAGGGCCTGCGGCACGACGTGGACCTGGAGGCGGTGCTCCTGGCGGCCCGATTCGTATCGGAGGCGCTTGGCCGCCCGGAGCCGATCAGCAAGGTCGGACGCGCCGGAGCCTGGCCGCGCTAGGATTGCGCTGATGGAGCCGATGCAGGCGCCGCTCCCGAGCTCCCCACGACCGGTCATCCTGGACGTCGACACGGGCATCGATGACCTGGTCGCGCTGCTCATTGCCGCGACCGCGCCCGAGCTGAACCTGCGCGGCGTCACCTGCGTCGCCGGTAACGTCGAGATCCACCACGTGGCGCGGAATACCGGCAAGGTGCTCCAGATGGCCGGGCGCTCCGACGTGCCGGTCAGCATCGGCGCCGCTCGGCCCCTGCAGCGCCGCCTGCGAACCGCCCCCGACACCCACGGACCGACCGGCACGGGCTTCACGGAGCTCCGCGGCGAGGACCCCAAGCTGGGAACCACCGAGTACACGCCCATCCCGGCGGCGCGCTACATCGGGGCCCATGTGCGCCGGCACCCCGGGGAGATCAGCCTCGTCGCGTTGGGGCCGCTCACCAACCTGGCGGCGGCGGCGCTCAACGGCGTCGACCTTGCCGGCGGCGCACGCGACGTGATCTGGATGGGCGGCACGCTCGAGGAGCGGGGCAATACCACCGACACCGGCGAGTGGAACGCTTGCGTGGACCCCGAGGCGGCGGAGACCTGCCTGCGCACCGGAACGCTGCGCCGCATCTTTCCGCTCGACGCGACGCAGGACGTCATCTTCACCATGGACGACCTGGCCGGGCTGCCCGATACGCGCCTGGCGCGCATCGTTCGGGACGCCGTGCGGTTCTACGTCGGCTTCCACCGCCAGGCCGATGGCATCGACGGCTGCTACCTGCACGACCCGGTCACGCTCATCGCGTCCCTGCTGCGCCCCGACCTGGTGACCGAGACGGTCGACGAGCGGCTTGCCTGCGACACGGGGAGCGATCCCTACCTTGCCGGCAGCCTGTACCGTTCCGCCCAGGCCGACCGGCGACCGGTCGAAGTCGCGGTGGCCATCGACGCCGAGGGGATGAAGGAGGAGCTCCTCTCCCGCCTGTCACGGGCCGTCGCAGGCCCGACCGGCTAGCGGGAGCGGCAACAGCGAGGAGGGCTCAGAGACATGGCAATGCGCTGGATCGCCGCCGCGGTCGCGTTCGTGGCGGTGGCCTTCCTGGGGGTGGGGGTCATCGGCGATTTCTCCGAGAGCGCCGCCACCGGTTCGTGGGCGCTCACCGCGGCCATCGCGCTGGTCGCCGCATTCGTCGCCTACGCGGCAGTCGAGTACGCCCAGACGGGCGCGATGGCATCCATCACCCGCCAGTTCGACACGCGCACGATCGTGCTGATTCCGCTCGCGATCGCGATCAACATCATCCTGGGTGCGGCCGTCGCCAACGCCCTGAAGCTTCCCATCTACCTCGACAGCGTCGGCACCATCCTGGTCGGCGCGCTGGCCGGGCCGATTCCCGGCGCGCTGACCGGCTTCCTGGCCAACATCCTGTGGCAGTACGTCATCCCACCGCCCTTCCAGGGGGCGGTCGCCGCTCCGTTCGCGATCGTGGCGGCGGTGATCGGCCTGCTCGCCGGGCTCTTCGGGCGCTACGGCTTCCTGCGGCCACGCCCGACCGGCCGACGGGTCATCTCGCCGTTGGCGCCGCGGTCGCCGTCGGCATCATCGCCGTGATGGCGTTCCTGGCCTACCAGGGCTGGGATCGCGAACATCGGCGACGTCGACCTGTCGGTGACGAGCAGCGACGTGATCTTCGTCATCCTCGGCTGGCTGATCGCGCTCGGACTGGTGGCGCTGACGGTGGTCGGGCTGCTGGTCGTTCTCTTCGTGCGGCGCGACCTGACCGCCGCCTACGTCGTCGTGGCGGGGCTTCTGACCGGGGTCATCGCCGCGCTCATCAGCGCACCGATCAGCGCGAACCTGTTCGGCGGCGTGACCGGCGCCGGGACCGACTTCCTGGTGGCGGCCTTCCGCCAGGCCGGCGCGGACATCGGCCGGCGACGCTCGGCCAGGGCCTGATCAGCGACCCGGTCGACAAGATCACCACCTTCTTCGTGGTCTACCTGGTCCTAGCGCCATGGCGCGTCGCACGAAGGCGCGCTTCCCGCAGGGCGAGCTGCTGGTCGACACCGACCCGATGGCCGACCCGGACATGCCGGGGGCGGCCGCCTGACACGACCGATGCCGGCGTGGGGCGCCGGACTTCCTCGGGCCGGCCGGGCCGAGCGCCTTCCACCGGCTGAACCCGCTCACCAAGCTGACCCTCGCCACCACCACCGCGGTCGCGGCGGTCGTCCTCGGCGGCGTGCTCGGGCCGGCCCTGCTCGTGACGGTCGCCGTGCTGGCCCCGGCGGCGCGCCGGCGTCCTGGCGCCTGCTGCGGACCGCGGCGCTCCTCACGCTGCCCATCGCGTTCAGCGCCGTCATCGTCAACCTCTTCTTCTTCCCCGGCGGCGCCACCGTCCTCTTCCGCCTCGGTCCGATCGCCGCCACCGCGGAGGGACTCGGCTTCGCCGTCGAGGTCCTGGCCCGCATCCTGGCCATCAGCGGCGCCATTACCCTCTTCTACCTCACCACCCGTCCGGCCGACCTGGTGGTCGACCTCGAGCACCGTGGCGTGCCCGGCCGGGTCGCGTTCGTGGCCAATGCATCGGTGCAGACGGTGCCCGCCATGGTCGAGCGGGCGTCGGCCATCACCGCAGCACAGCGGGCGCGAGGCCTGGACACCGAGGGCAGCACCTGGCGCCGCATCAGGGGCATCGTGCCGATCGTCGGCCCCGTGATCCTGGGATCCATCGCCGAGGTCGAGGAGCGCACCATGGCGCTCGAGGCGCGCGGCTTCAGCCGGCCCGGGCCGCCGCACGCTGCTCTGGTGGCCGGCGGACAGCGGCGTGCAGCGGCTGGCACGCTGGGCAATGCTCGGGGCGCTGGCGGCCCTCTTCGCGGCCCGGGTGGCGGGGGTTCTGCCCTAGATGCTCCGCCTCGACTCGGTGAGCTACCGGTACGCCGGCGCCGCGGGGGCCCTCCCTGCGCGAGGTCTCGCTGGACCTGGCCGATGGCGAGGTGGTCGGCCTCGTCGGTGCCTCCGAGTCGGGCAAGACGACGCTCTGCCTGGTCGCCTCCGGCCTCGCCCCACGCGTGGTCGGCGGTACGCTCCAAGGCCGTGTCCTGCTCGACGGCGAGGTCCTGGCCGACGCACCGATGCACGAGCTGGCCGGCCGCGTCTCGATCGGCTTTCAGAACCCGACCACGCAGCTCTCCGGCGTGGCCGCCACCGTCTTCGAGGAGGTCGCCTTCGGGCCGATGAACCTGGGCGTGCCGCGCGACGAGCTGATCGAACGCACGTGGGCGGCGCTCGAGGCGCTCCGCATCCGCCAGCTCGCCGGGCGGGACCCGGCGCTGCTCTCCGGCGGCCAGCAGCAGCTGGTGGCGATGGCCGGCCTGCTGGCGATGGGCCCCCGGCACCTGGTGCTTGACGAGCCGACCGCGCAGCTCGACCCGGAGGGGACCCGCCTCGTCAGCGACGCGATCTCCCGGCTGGCCGCGGCCGGAGCCAGCATCCTGATCGCCGAGCACAAGACCGACCTGCTCGCCGCCATCGCCACCCGGGTCGTTGCACTGGAGGCCGGGGCGATCGCGATGCAGGGGCCAGCGGGCGACGTGCTCGCCGATCCGGAGCTGCGTCGCCTCGGCGTGGCAGCGCCCGCGCGCGCCCGACTGCTGCGCCTGTCGCGGGAGGCGGGCATCGGCGCCGAACGGCTTCGAGCGCTCGAGGAGACGTTGCCATGACCGAGGTCGCCGTCGAGCACCTGGTGCACGTCTATCCCCGCGGCGAGGTGCGAGCGCTGGACGGGATCGACCTGCGCGTTGCTTCCGGAGACCGGGTGGCGCTCATCGGCCAGAACGGCTCGGGCAAGTCGACGCTGGTTCGCCACCTCAACGGCCTGCTGCGGCCCACCGCCGGCAGGGTGTGCATCGGCAGCCGCGACGCCGCGCAGATGACCGTCGCGGCGCTCGCGCACGAGGTTGGCCTGGTCTTCCAGGACCCCGACCGTCAGATCTTCTCGCCCACCGTTCGCGCCGAAGTCGAGTTCGGGCCACGGAACCTCGGGCTGCGCGGCGCAACGCTGCGAGCCGCCGTCGAACGGGCCCTCGCGACGACCGGCCTGGCGGCGAGCCAGGAAGTCAACCCCTACGACCTCGGCGGCTCGCGACGAAAGCTGCTGGCGCTGGCATCGGTCCTGGCCATGCGGACGCCGGTCCTGGTGCTGGACGAGCCCACCACGGGCCAGGACGTCGACGGTGTCGCGATCGTCCGGGACGTCGTCGAGTCGGCGGCTGGCGAGGGGCGCACCGTGATCGCCATCAGCCACGACATGGGGTTCGTGGCCGAAACCTTCGCGCGCGTGGTCGTGATGCGCGAGGGTCGGGTCGTCCTCGACGGTCCGCCGCAATCGGTCTTCGGCGAGGTCTCGTGGGATGCGCTCCACTCGACCTACCTCGAGCCGCCGCCGGCTGCCGTCGCCGGCGCCCGCCTGGGACTCGGGTCCACGCCAACCGATGCCGCCCTGGTCGCGGCGCTCGCCGCGAGCGGAGGCTAGTAGTAGCCCGGGGGCGGCGGCAGCAGGTTTCCGGCCGCGTCCCGCCGTTCTGCGGCGGGCAGGTCGTCGCGGTGGTGCCGTCCACCGGTCGGCCCCGGAATCGGCTCCGCCATGACCGAGCCGGGTACCTCGTCCAGGCGCTGGCTTATGCCGCGCAATCCGAGTCGGCGCAACGGCGCGGCGAAGCGATCGGCGAAGTCGGGGTCGCGCAGCAGGCCGAAGGCGAGCGAGCTGTGCGCGCGGTTGAGCAGCTCCACGCCGCGCATCGCCTCGCCCAGGTTGACCTGGTTCAGACCCAGCTGGCCCTCCAGCATGTCGAGCGCGCGATTTGCCTCGCGCCGCGTCTGCGTGGTGAAGTGCGGCGTGCGGTTCACGAGGATGCGGGTCCGATAGAGTGCGGCCCGCACCCGGGAGTCGCGATCGGTGGGTGCGAGGGAGGTCATGGAGCGCATCTTACGCGCTGAGCCCGGCTGGCAGGAAGCGATCGACCAGGCGCTGACCAGGATCGCCCGTCCCATCGCGACCGACCCGCGCCTGCTGCCCCGCGAGGCGAGCGCCGGGGAGCGGCCCCGCTGGGATCCCGCCGACGTTCCACCACCGCGACGGGCCGCCACGCTCCTTCTCCTCTACCCCGGGGAGCAGCGCGAGCTCACGGTGCCGCTGACGGTGCGGCGGCCCGACCTCCGGACGCACGCCGGCGAAGTCTCGCTGCCCGGCGGGGCGGTCGATGCCGAGGACGGCTCGGCGCGCGCCGCCGCCCTGCGCGAAGCCTGGGAAGAGATCGGCGTCCCGCCCGAGACGGTGACGCTGCTGGGCAGCCTCGACGAGGTCTGGATCCCGGTCAGCAACTTCCGCCTGAAGCCGTTCGTCGGCGCGCTCCGCGAGCGACCCGAGCTCGTGCCGCACTCCGGCGAGGTCGCCTCGATCGTGGAGCTGCCGGTCCGTCGCCTGCTCGACGACGATGCGATCAGCGAGCACCTCGTCTCGGGTCCGGGATGGTCGCTGCGGGCCGGGGCCTACCGCCACGCCGAGCAGGTCATCTGGGGCGCCACCGCCCGTACGCTGGCCATGTTCGCATCGGTCCTTCGGCAGGCGGAGCTCACCCGATGAGCTAGCGGCGTGTCCGTACCTGCGTCCCCGCTCGCTGCAGCAGCGCGAGCAGCGCCCCGTGGTGGGGCTCCGGGGCGGCGACGATGCTCACCGTCGCGCTCTTGCGCGATGCATCCCACCAAGGTCCGCCCTCCAGGTCGGTCACCTTCGCGCCGGCGCGCTCGGCAATGAGGCCCGCCGCGGCGACGTCCCAGAGGGAGAGGCCGCCGTTCTGGACGAAGGCATCGAAGCGCGCATTGGCGACGTATGCGAGCGACAGCGCCGCGCTCCCCATCCGGCGCGGGATGCGGATCTCGCGTGCGATGCGTCGCTCGCGACCGATGCCCCCGCGGCCGATGATGGCCAACGCCACCACGAAGTCGCCGAGCGCCCCCTTCTCGCTGGCCCCGATCTCGATCCCGTTCAGCGTCGCCGGACCGTCCGCCGCTGCTGCATAGCAGTCGCCTCGCATCGGATCTGCGATCACGCCGACGGCCGGCTCCTTGCCGTCGACCATGGCGACCGAGACGCAGAAGTACGGGATCCCGTTGGCGTAGTTGACGGTGCCGTCGAGCGGGTCGATGACCCAGCGCCGTCCGCTGGCATCGCCGTGGGACGACACCCGCTCGTGGTGGCCGGACTCCTCGGCCAGGATGGTGTCGTCCGGGTAACGCTGCCGGATCGACTCGATCGCCAGCCGTTCGCTCGCGTAGTCGACCTCCGTGACCACGTCGCGCGGGCTCTTGCGGTCGATCCGCTCCACGCGCTCGTACCTGCTGCGCAGGAGTTCGCCCGCGCGTCCAGCGAGGTCTACCGCGAATGCCAGCTCATCGGTCCATCGGCTTGCCATCTGCCAACCGATGCTAGCGGGTCACGGGGCGCGGAAGCCGACAACCCGCACCTCGACGCTGCCGGACGGACTGCCACTGAAGCCGAAGAAGATGCGTTCCTGCGATCCAGCCGGAAGGAAGTCGAGCTGCACGCGACTTGTCTCCAGCGTTCCGCCCACCTGCGCCGCCGCCTCGAAGAGCACCTGCTCGGCCGGCTCGTCCCCACGGTTCTCCACGGTCGCGGCCTGGATCCAGCCGGAACCGCTGGTGTAGCTCTCCCCCAGCGTCACGACCGGTTGGGGCGGGCGTCCCGCGTCCGAGATGCCGGACCATGCCAGCAGGCCGACCAGCGCCGTGATGGCGATCAAGCTGACACCGAGTGCCAGCCACTCGACCCAGTTCTGGCGCACGGCTCAGCCCCTGGATCCGCCGACCAGCAGCCGGCCGGCCGCAGCACCGACCGACGCGACCAGGCCCAGCATCACCGTCTCGGCAAGGATCACGTTTGCGCTCGCTCCGTCAGTTCGCCCGAAGAACCAGAGCAGCAGCAGCGATACGGCCAGGCTGATGCCGTACGCGACGGCCGTCTCGCCGAACGGACCGTCGAGAGGTCCTCCACCGGCGTCCATGGTCCGTCCGCCGCGGAAGTCCGAGTAGAAGACGATGCCAAGCGACACCAGGTAGCTGCCGAGAACGACCAGCAGGAGCAGCCACGGCGTCGCCTCGATGGCGAGGATGACCGGCTCCGCAGTCGGCGCCACGTTCAGCGCGAAGAGCAGCGAGCCGCCCGCCGCCACCATCAACCGGCCGGTCACGCCGACCGCCTGCCCGTCGCCAGGGTCGCTCCCGCGATCCGTTCCCGTGTCCTGCGGGGCCGCCAGCTGCGTCCCGGCCAGCGACACCCCGAACGCAACCGGCACCGTCTCGAGGGCAACCTTGCCGAGCGCCTCGCGGAGCCCGACCCCGGGGCCGATGCGTTCCAGGATGAGCAGCGCGACGGCGGAGACGACCACCGCCATGCCCAGCGTTTCGACCGAGTCAACGAGCAGCTGGAGGCGCGAACGCTCGCGGCGAAATCCGCTCGCCGTCGAGTAGCCGATGACGACCACGAACGCGATCAGCAGGAGGAGGATCAGCTTCCACGACGGGAGCAGGAATCCCGTCTGCCACATCTCCTGGGTGAAGAACAGCGGCAACCCAATCAGCAGGCCGCCGGCGCCGGCGCGCACGAGATCCTGGAGGGACTGCTTCGCCGTCGCGCTGCCGTCCGCACCCGTGCCTGTTGCACGGTCGTCGGTTCCGCTCATGCATTGCGCGCCAGCAACTTCGGCGCCACCCGATCCACGGTCATGAGCGGGCCTGTTGCTGCGCCTCCCGCTCGTCCCGCTCCACCTGCTGCTCGCTCTCCTGCTCCTCGCCGATCAGCCGGTTCCGCGCCTGCTCGGTGACGCGGATGAGCTCATCGAGCTTGAGGTGCATGGCGCGTGACTCGCGATTCTGGCTCGACTGGATGGCGAAGACCATCAGGAAGGTGACGATCGTCGTCCCGGTGTTGATGACGAGCTGCCAGGTGTCCGAGAAGCCGAAGATCGGCCCCGTCGCCGCCCATGCCACGACCACGGCGGCGGCGGCGGCGAGCGCCCAGGGCGTGCCGACGGCGCGCGTCACTGCCTGCGCGGCGCGGTGGAATCGGTCCATCACGGTCGTCCGCTCGGTCGCGCGTTTGGCGGCGCGCTTCGGACGTCCTCGCGCATGCGTCGAAGAGGTGCTCATGGAGTGCCGGCAAAGCAAACGTCGTGCCGGGCGGGTACGCTTCGCGGCATGCCGCAGATCCACCTTCGCGCGGAGGAGGGCGACTATGCGCCGCTGGTCCTCCTGCCCGGCGATCCAAACCGGGCGCGACGCATCTCCGAGCGCTTCGACGCCGGCTCCGCGCGGGAGGTCAACGCCCACCGGGGCATGCTCGGATTCAGCGGGACGTACCACGGCGTGCCCGTCAGCGTGCAGACCAGCGGGATGGGCACCCCGAGCCTCTCGATCGTGGTCGAGGAGCTGCTGCGGCTCGGCGCGCAGCGGCTGATCCGGGTCGGAACCTGCGGCGGCATCGGCCCGGGGATCCGCAACGGCGACCTCGTCATCGCCACCGCCGCCTGTCCGGTCGACGGCGCCACGCGGACCTACCTGCACGGCGACCCGTATGCCCCGGCGGCCGACTTTGCGCTGACGCGGGCCCTGGTCGACGCAGCCGATGCGGCGGGCGTGGCCTCGCGCACGGGACTGGTCGCATCGGTCGACGTCTTCTACAACACCGATGCGGACTACGCCGCGAAGTGGCGCGAGCGCGGCGTCCTGGCCTTCGAGATGGAGGCATCGGCGCTCTTCCTCCTCGCCGCCAGGGCGGGGGTGCGAGGCGGGTTGCGCGCTCGTCGTCAGCGACGTGCTGGGCGAGGAGGCGAGCGGACACGGCGACTACATCTCGCTGGACGACCTGGAACGGGCGACCGATCGCATGATCGCGGTCGCGCTGGAGGCTGGCACGGGGCTGGCGGTAGACTGATCGGCATGACCGATACCGTCGCGCGCGGGGCCGCCAACCAGGCTGGCGCCGTCATCAACCCGAACGCCGCGGCCGAGGCGCAGGACTTCCTGCCCCTCAAGGGGATCGACCACGTCGAGTTCTGGGTCGGCAACGCCAAGCAGGCTGCGGCCTACTACCGCGCGCTGTGGGGCTTCACCCCGGTTGCCTACTCGGGCCTCGAGACCGGGGTCCGTGATCGCGCCAGCTACGTGCTCGTCCAGAACGAGATCCGCTTCGTCTTCACCGCGCCGCTGACCCCCGACTCGGAGATCGCGCGCCACGTCGCGAAGCACGGCGACGGGGTGCACGACATCGCCTTCGCCGTGGACGACGTCGAGTCGGCCTGGCGCGAGACGACTTCCCGGGGAGCGGCATCGGCCCAGGAGCCGACCGCGGTCGAGGGGCAGAAGGGCGTCATGCGCCGATCGGCGGTGCACACCTACGGCGAGGTCATTCACTCCTTCATCGACCGCGCCGACTACCACGGCACGTTTGCGCCCGGCTACCACAAGATCCGGAAGCCGGGACCGGCGGCGGAAGGCCAGAGCCTGCTCGAGGTCGACCACTGCGTCGGCAACGTGGACCTCGGCGACATGGACCGCTTCGTCGAGTACTACCGCGACATCATGGGCTTCAGCCAGCTCATCCACTACGACGACAAGGTGATCCACACCGAGTACTCGGCGCTGATGAGCAAGGTCATGCAGAACGGCAACGGCCGCATCAAGTTCCCCATCAACGAGCCCGCGGCCGGCAAGAAGAAGAGCCAGATCCAGGAGTTCCTGGACTACTACCTCGATGCCGGCACCCAGCACATCGCCCTGCGGACGGAGGACATCGTGGCGACGGTGCGCGCCCTCCGCGAGCGCGGCGTCGAGTTCCTGGGCATGCCGCACGCCTACTACGAGCAGCTCCCCGACCGCGTCGGCGACGTCGGCGTGCCGATGGACGTCCTGGAGGAGCTGGGCATCGAGGCCGATCGCGACGAGGAGGGCTACCTGCTCCAGATCTTCACCCGCCCGGTGCAGGATCGGCCGACCTTCTTCTTCGAGATCATCGAGCGCCACGGCTCGCGCGGCTTCGGCGTGGGCAACTTCAAGGCGCTCTTCGAGGCGATCGAGATCGAGCAGGAGCGGCGCGGGAACCTCTAGAGCCGCACGAGGTTCAGCGCCAGCCCAGCTCCGGTGCGACGTATCGCAGCACGCTCTCGATGACGTGGGCGTTGTAGTCCACGCCCAGCTGGTTGGGGATGGTCAGCAGCAACGTGTCTGCCGCGGCGATGGCGGTGTCCTCGCGGAGCTGCCGCACCAGCTCGTCCGGCTCCGCGGCGTAGGTCCGCCCGAAGATCGCGCGCGTCGCCTCGTCGAGGTACCCGATCTGGTCGCTCCCCTGCTGCGACCGCCCGAAGTAGGCCCGATCGCGGTCGTCGACCAGGGGGAAGATGCTGCGGCTGACCGAGGTGCGCGGCTCACGCTGGTGGCCTGCCGCCCGCCACGCGTCGTGGAAGGCGGCGATCTGCTCCGCCTGCTGCACGTGGAGCGGCTGTCCGCTCTCGTCGAACTTCAGCGTGGAGGTCTGCATGTTCATGCCCAGCCGCGCCGCCCATTCCGCCGTGGCGTTGGTCGCCGAACCCCACCAGATCCGGTCGCGCAGGCCGGGCGAATGCGGCTCCAGGCGGAGGAGGCCCGGTGGGTTGGGGAACATCGGCCGCGGGTTCGGCTCGGCGAAGCCGCGGCCCGGCAGCAGTTCCAGGAAGGTCTCGGTGGTGCGCCGCGCCATCTCCGCGTCGGTCTCTCCCTCGGCCGGTTTGTGGCCGAAATGCCGGTAGCCGTCGATGACCTGCTCGGGCGACCCTCGGCTGATCCCCAGCTGCAGCCGCCCACCGGAGATGACGTCGGCCGCGCCGGCGTCCTCGACCATGTAGTGCGGGTTCTCGTAGCGCATATCGATGACCGCCGTGCCGATCTCGATGCGGCTGGTCCGGGCGCCCACCGCCGCCAGCAGCGGAAACGGCGAGGCGAGCTGCTGCGCGAAGTGGTGCACGCGGAAGTAGGCGCCGTCTGCGCCAAGCTCCTCGGCGGCCACCGCCAGCTCGATCGACTGCAGCAACGCATCCGATGCCGAGCGCACACCCGAGTGCGGGGACGCCGACCAATGGCCGAAGGAGAGGAAGCCGATGTGCTTCACGCCCGGAGTCTACCTGTGCCCTCAGCGCTGGCCGCAGAATGAGCCCGTGCCAGTCCGCTGCGAGCTCTTCGCGCGGAACCGCTGAGCTAGACTCGAAGGCCGATGAAGATCGCTCACGTTCGCGAACGGCACGCTCCGGTCGGCAGCCCCTGGCGCCTTGTGGCGGCGCTCGATGCGGGCGAGCAGCCGGCCCGGTGGCTCGACCTGGACGAGGCACGCCAGGGGCTCGTGGCGGCCGACCAGCGGCGCGCCCACAATTCGGTGCTCTTCCGCCAGCCGATCACCACGCTCGACGCGCACCTGGCGCGCGGCCTGCGGGTCGAGGCACTGGCCGAGATCGTTGAGGGCTACGTCGGAGCGCAGGAGGACGACGAGGCGATCCTCGACGGCGCCGACCTCAGCTTCGGCCCGCCGATCCTGCAGCCACCCGGCCTGCGCGACTTCTACGCCTTCGAACGTCACGTGAAGACGATGTGGGAGCGGCGTGGAGGCACCGTCCCGGAGGCCTGGTATCGCATCCCCGTCTTCTACTTCAGCAACGTCAGCGAGATCCGGGGTCCCCGCGAACCGGTCTGGCGTCCCGCTGCCTCGCAGGAGCTCGACTACGAACTGGAGGTGGCCGCGCTGATTGACACGCCGGCGCTCGACCTCTCGCCCGAGCGCGGTGAGGAGGCCATCGGCGGCTACATGATCCTGAACGACTGGAGCGCTCGCGACCTCCAGCGCGAGGAGACGGCGGTCCGCCTCGGGCCGGCCAAGGGGAAGGACTTTGCCACCACCATCGGTCCGTGGCTGGTCACCCCCGACGAGCTGGCCGATGCGCGTGCCGGCAAGACCTACGACCTGGCCATGACGGCGTCGGTCAACGGGCAGGAGCTGAGCCGCGGGACCTGGTCTAGCGCCCAGTTCGGCTTCGGCGAGATGGTGGCGCGCGCCAGCGCCGACGTCCGGCTGCGGCCGGGCGACCTGCTCGGCTCGGGCACCGTGGGAACGGGCTGCCTGCTCGAGATTCGCGACGAGCGGCTGAAGCGCTGGCTGGAGCCCGGCGACGAGGTCACCTTGTCGGTCGAACGCCTCGGCGAGCTCACCAGCCCGGTGGTCGAGCGGCCGGGGAACCGATGAGCCTGGACGCGGTGGTGGCGCGCATGGAGCGCGCGCGGCGCCGGCTGGCGGGGCACGCGGCCCAGGCGCTCCCGGCGGGCCTGACCGATCCCGACCCGGGGGGAATCGAGCGATGGGAGGCGGGACAGGTTTGGGCGCACCTGGCGGAGTTCCCGGCCTACTGGATTGACCAGGTGCAGCGCGTGCTCAAGGCGAAGGCTGACGGCGCAGCGGAGCCGATCCCGTTCGGGCGCACGAAGGCCGACGCCGGGCGGATCGCGGCGATCGAGCGGGAGCGGCACACGGCCGCCGCGGAGCTGCTGCGCCGCGTGAACTCCGATCTCGACGCGGTCAGCGCGGCGCTCGGCGCCATGCCTGCAGCGGCATGGGATGTTCGCGGTCAGCACCCGACCCTGGGCGACATGCCGGTGCACCGGATCGTGGACGAGTTCGTCGTCGACCACCTCGAGGAGCACGCCGACCAGCTCGATGGGCTGGAGCTCGTGACGCTCGACGAGATCCGCGGCGCGGCGGCGCGGATCCGGGAAGCCGCGGTCCGCACCCCGTTGCTGCGCTGGGATGACACGACCTGGCTCAAGCCGGAGAGCCTGCAGCCCATCGGCGCCTTCAAGATGCGCGGCGCCTACAACCTGATCGCTTCGCTCTCCGACGCAGAGCGCGCGCGCGGCGTGGTCACCTACTCGTCGGGCAACCACGCGCAGGCGGTGGCCCGCTCGGCGCGCCTGCTGGGTACCAGGGCGACCATCGTCATGCCCGAGAACGCCCCACGGGTGAAAGTTGAGGGCGTCGAGCGCGACGGCGCGGAGATCGTGTTCACGGGCCCGGGCTCAGAGGAGCGGCATCGGATCGCGCTGGCGCTGGTCGAGCGCCACTCCTACGTCATGGTCGAGCCGTACGACGACCGGCGCATCATCGCCGGCCAGGGGACCGCGGGCCTGGAGATCGCCGAGGACCTGCCCGACGTCACGAGCGTGGTGGTGCCCGTCAGCGGCGGCGGGCTGTCGTCGGGCGTCGCAACGGCGGTGAAGGCCCTAGCCCCGAACGCCCGCCTCATCGGCGTGGAGCCGGAGCTGGCGGCCGACGCGCGCGATTCGCTGGCAGCCGGCGAGGTGGTGAGCTGGCCGGCGGAGAAGACCACCCGGACAGCGGCGGACGGGCTACGCGTCGAGCACCTGGGCCGCCTGCCCTTCATCCACCTGCGCCGATACCTGGACGAGATCGTCACCGTCACCGAGGAGCAGATGGTCGACGCCATCCGCCAGCTCGCGACACGGGCCCGGCTGGTGGTGGAGCCATCCGGTGCGGCCTCCATGGCGGCCCACCTGTCCGGCGCGGCCCGGCGCGACCCCGGCGATGACCGGCGTGTCGTCCTGCTGAGCGGCGGCAACATCGACCCGCATCGACTTGCGGAGATCCTGGCCGGGGCATAGCCCGATCGCGTCCAGGCGCCACGCCGTCAACCCCCGCGCGCACCCTTCAGCAGGAGCGCGGCCACGCCAGCCACGCCGACCCCCAGGAGTGCCACCGTGGCGAACCCGAGGCCGAAGCCCCCACCCTCGGCGGCGGTTCCGGCGATGAACGGACCGATGCCGAGGCCCGCCGACAGAAAGGTGGAGTAGCCGCCGAGACCGGTGGCCCGCAGGTGCGCCGGGGCGCGGGCGCTGATGGTGACCTGCACCAGCATCAGGGTTGACGCCAGCGCCACGATGCCGGCGACGAAGATGATCGCGATGCCGAGCGGCCCAGTCTGCACGCCGAGCAGGGCGGTGACTGCCCCGTACGCCGCGCAGGTGGCCGCCGCGGTCAGCGGGCGGACGTTGCGCCGGTCGATGATCCGCCCCAGCGGGACGCGCGACAGGCCGTTGGCGACCGACTGCAACCCGAGCAGCAGGCCGGCCGAGCCGGCCGCGATGCCTATCGAACCGGCGAAGAGCGGGAACAGGCCGCTCACCGCGCCCCACGGCAGGCCAATGCCGAGTGCCGCCAGCCAGGTGCCGACGATCACGCGGTCGCGCGCCACGCCGGCGACCAGCCGCGGCAGGCCCGTCAGGTCCACCCGGGAGCGGATCGAGGCTGCGACGAAAAGCGGGGCCACCATGGCCGTCGCACCCAGCGCGGACGAGGCGAGGAAGGTGAGGGTCGGATCGGTGTGCTCCCAGAGGAACCCGCCGATCGCCGGCCCGGCGGCCACGCCGGTGTGCGTCGCGAGCGTGAGCCAGCCGAACGCCGAGCCGCGCCGCTCCGGTGACGCGGTGCCCGCCACGTAGGCGCCGTTGGCCGGCAGGAAGAGCGAGGCAGCCAGTCCCGAGAGGATCGCCCATACGTAGAGAGGCACCATGCTGCCGGTCAGGACACCGCCAATCGGGACCAGGTTGATCGCCGCGTTCGAGGCCACGGCGAGCGCCAGCGTGCGGCGCGTGCCCCACGCATCGGCCACGGCGCCGAACGGCAGGCTGAAGAGCGCGCCCAGTCCGAAGCGAATGGCGGCGATGATGCCGGCTTCCGCCAACGACCCGCCGAGCGAGATGACCAGCAGCGGCATGGCCACGCCGCTCGCCCACTGGCCCAGCATGAAGGTGAAGCTGGCCAGGTACGCCGGCCACAGGGGCCCGGACGGATGCCGGTGCGCGTCGTTCACGCCCGCTCGCCGGCCTCCCGCAGCCCGCCCAGGAACGCGACCGCATTGGCGCCGATGGCGTCGACGGCGTAGCCGCCCTCCTGCAGCACGGCGGCCGGTAGGCCGGTCCGGCCGATCATCCGCCCCACCTCGGCGTAGTCGGAGGTTCGGAGCGCAAGATCGCCGATGGGGTCGCGCTCGAAGGTGTCGAACCCCAGCGAGACCACCAGCGGCGCATCGGGGTCGAAGGCGGCCACGGCGTCGAGCGCTTCGGCGAGCGCCGCGGCGTAGCCGTCCAGGCCGGTGCCGGCCGGCAGCGGGAAGTTGCGGGTCGCGCCCGCGCCGGCGCCGGTGCCGCGCTCGCTGGCGAAGCCGGAGTAGTACGGGTAGGCGCGGGCCGGGTCGGCGTGGAGCGAGCAGTACAGGACGTCTCCCCGCTCCCAGAAGAGCTGCTGCGTGCCGTTGCCGTGGTGGTAGTCGACGTCCACGATCGCGACGCGGGCGAACCCACCTTCGCGGCGGAGCCACTCCGCCGCGATCGCGGCGTTGTTGTAGAAGCAGTAGCCGCCCAGCATCGAGCGTGCGGCGTGGTGCCCGGGTGGGCGGCACAGCCCGTAGGCCGGCCGGCCGGACTCGACGACGCTGTGCGCCGTGCTCAGGGCCACGTCGACCGCCACCCGGGCGGCAGCGGCGGTCCCGGCCACGATCGGCGTGGCCGTGTCGAAGCAGAAGGCGCCCAGCCGCAGGTGGGCGCCTTCGGGCAATGAGAGGGGCTCCATCGGTCCGGGGAAGGTCGCCAGCTTGAACGTGTCGGGGATCAGCGATCGGGCGCCGTCGGCGCCAGCCGCCAGCGCATCGGTCCAGGCGTGCTCCACCACCTCCACCAACGCCTCGTCGTGCACGGCCAGGATTGGCGCCAGACCGAATGCGACCGGCTCACGGAGCTCGTAGCCGCCGGCGGCACGCAGCGCCCGCTCGATCTGCACCGCGCGTTCGGGTGACTCGTAGCACGGGATCTCGCGGCCGGCGAGCAACTCCACCAGCCCGCTGTGGGCGAGGTGCGCGTCACTGCGAACCACGGGCATGGACGGCGGACCGGTCACGTGCCCGAGTGTAGCGACGGCTGCCCCGACCGGGCCGGGATCGCCCTCCTGCTGCGAGCCTCACGTACACTCGTGCGCGTGAACGCGCTGGACGACCGGGCTGCTACTGACGCGCTCCGCCGCTGCCCCCTCTTCGCGCCCTGCTCGGACGCCCTGCTTGCCGAGGTCGCCCGCCAGCTGCGGGCCCGGACATTCCGGCGCAGCGAGGTGATCTTCCACCAGGGCGACCCGGGCGACGCGCTGCACGTCATCACTCGGGGCTCGGTCAAGATCGTTCTGCCGTCACCCGAGGGCGAGGAGGCGATCATCGCAACGCTGCGCCCAGGCGACTTCTTCGGCGAGCTGGCGCTGCTCGACCTGGAGCCGCGTTCGGCGACCGCCACCGCCGTCGAGCCGACGGAGACGCTGGTGCTGCCGCGGGTCACCTTCCGCGAGCTTCTCGACGCGCATCCCGAGCTCCGAGACGCCCTCTTTGCCGCGCTCACCCAGCTCCTGCGACGTTTGACGCACCACGTCGAGGAGCTCCACTTCCTCGACCTCGCCGGGAGGCTGGCGGCCAGGCTCGCCTACCTTGGCAGGCGGACGGGTGCCGACGCTGGCGGCGCCGTGGCCCTCGACTGGCCCTACACCCAGAGCGACCTGGCGGCGATGATCGGCGGCACCCGGCAATCGGTGAATCGCCTCCTCTCGGAGCTGATCGACGATGGCCTCGTCCGGCTGGAGACGGAGCGCCTGGTGATCACCGACCTCGCGGCTCTGGAGCGTCGCGCCGACCGCTGACGGGATCCCCGGCTAGTCGCGCTCCTGGCGCGCCTTCTTCATCGTCTCGTAGCCGGGTGGGAATGCGGCCATCAGGCGCCGCAGCAGAACGTGCAGCTCGTCCTTCTCCACATCCGACAGGGCCGATGCGATGAGCGCCTCCCGGCGGGCCTGCGCCCCCACGCTCGCCTCCCAGGCCGCATTGCCGGCCTCGGTGGGCTCGATGAGGACGCCGCGGCGGTCGCTGGGGTCCGGCAGGCGACGGATCAGCCCGGCCGACTCGAGCCGGTCCAGGCGGTTGGTCATCGCCCCGCTGGAGAGGTGCAGCTCTTCGCCCAGCTCGCCGGGCGAACGCCGATATGGCGGCCCGATGAAGCGCAGGTGGCCGATCAGCCAGTAGGCGCGCCGGTCGAGCTCGTGCTCCTCGAGCGTCTCGTCCATCGACCGGTTGAAGTACCTCGCCAGCGTCATGATGCGCTCGACGATCCCTTCGGTGGGGATGTCGAGTTCCGGGATCTCCCGCTTCCAGATCGCGAGCTTCTCGTCCAGCCGATCCTGCTGGCGCTCCTCGACGCTGTTCTCCATGGAGCCGAGTATCCTCCTTAAGACTTCTTTATGTCAAGACTCTTGACATCATGCCATTTCACCGGCTAGTCTGCCGCATAGATAGTTCGACGTAGAGAGTCTTTGGATCAAGCGGAAGGGTCGCCGAGATGATGGAGCTGATGAACATCGCAGTGCTGGAAGTGAACGCTCGGCGTCGCGTCGAGGTGATCGCGCAGGAGCTGCGCGACGCACGACGCCATGATCTCGAGGCGTCCGCTCGGAACGATGCCCGGGCGCGAGCGATGCCGGCTCCTGCCGCGCGGGTCGGTCGCGTCGCCGGCTGCCGCGAGCCGTTGACCGAGGCCTAGCCACAGCTCCGCGAGCGCGCACGTCGCGGGATCGCCCGCCCGGGCGGCCGACCCTGCTCCGACGGCCGATACAATGGACGGCGATGTTCTACGTCCAGCGCGGCAGCGTCCCGCACAAGCGCCACACCCAGTTCCGCAAGGACGACGGCTCGCTCTACGCCGAGGAGCTCTTCGGCGTCGAGGGCTTCGCCGGTCGCAGCTCCCTCCTCTACCACGAGACGCCGCCGACGCAGACACACCAGATCGACGCGCCCACGCGCGTGCAGATCGAGCCAGCGGACCCGGAGGGGACGCAGCCGCACCGGCATCGGCTGGTCAACACCGCGCAGCTGGCGCCTTCCGGCGACGGCCTCTCCGGCCGCGTCCCGCTCTTCCACAATGCCGATGTCACCTTCGGGGTCGTCCGGCCAGCCGAGCCGATGGCCGACTACTACCGCAACGGCGTTGCCGACGAGATGTACTACGTCCACGAGGGGACCGGGACGCTTGAGACGATCTTCGGGCCGATCCCCTACGGCCCCGGCGACTACCTGGTGATCCCCATCGGCACCACCTTCCGCCTCGTGCCCGACGGCGGGAGCGAGCAGCGCATGCTCTGGCTGGAGTGCCCGTCGGAGATCGAGCCGCCGAAGCGCTACCGCAACGACTACGGCCAGCTGCTGGAGCATGCGCCCTACTACCAGCGTGACATCCGCCCGCCGGACGAGTTGGCGCCGCACCATGAAGCGGGCGACTTCATCATCCGTGTCCGCAGCCGCGATCGGATCACGCCCTACCACTACCGCCAGCACCCGTTCGACCTCGTCGGCTGGGACGGCTACCTGTGGCCGTTCGCCTTCAACATCGGCGACTTCGAGCCGATCACCGGGCGCATCCACCAGCCCCCGCCGGTGCACCTCACCTTCCAGCCACGGAACTTCGTGATCTGCAGCTTCGTGCCGCGTAAGTTCGACTACCACCCGCTCGCGATTCCGGCGCCCTATAACCACAGCAACATCAACTCGGACGAGGTCATCTACTACGTGGCCGGCAACTTCATGAGCCGCCGCGGCGTGGACATCTCGTCGTTCACGGTGCATCCCGCCGGCATTCCGCACGGGCCGCACCCGGGCACGGTCGAGGCGTCCATCGGCAAGGAGGAGACGAAGGAGCTGGCGGTCATGATCGACACGTTCCATCCGCTCCTCCTCACGCGCCAGGCGGCCGAGATGGAGGACGATCGCTACCCGTACTCGTGGATACCGCCCGAGGATGGCGGGGAGCACGCTCGCGAGCTCGCGGAGCGCGGGCCGGAAGCCTTCCCGGACTGATCCTGCGCAGCGCCAGCCAGCACTGGCTGGCGCCCGATATGTCGGGCAACCGGTCACCCGGGAGCTGCTGTGGTGTCAGAGTGCCGGTGCATGGGGCATCCCCGCGCCGACGCCGCACCTCCAGATGCCGCTCAAGCTCCCCCTTGCCCGACGTAGCGGCAGTTCGTTGCCCGAACACGCCTCCCGGTCGCGATCTGCCCCACCTATCGGGCAATGGGCGGCCTCCTCCGCGTCCAGGACCTGCTTCCTGGGACCTCGGCCCCGGTCTTCCGCCGCGCTGGACGTCGCACCGCCAGCCCTGGCTACCCGCGGTAGCATGCTGCTTGCAGGGGAGTCCGAACATGCCTGATCCAACGGCGATTCCGGTGAACGTGTACGAGAACGAGCGTGAGTTGATGGTGGTCGCGCCGATGCCCGGCGTGGCGGCGGAGGACATCAGCGTCGACGTCAAGGCTGACGGCAGCCTGACCCTGCGCGCCCGGATGCACGGCGAAGGGCAGGAGCGCATCGGCTACCTGCTGCGCGAATGGAGCTACGGCCCCTTCGAGCGGACGCTCGAGCTGCCGAGGGCCGTGGATGCCAGCCGCGCCAACCTGAGCTACGGCAACGGCGTGCTGCTGGTCACCCTGCCGAAGGCATCCGAGACGCAGGTTGCGTCGCTCGGCGTGAACCCCGCGGGGCATGCCCGGGGGATGACCGCGGGCCATGTCGGCGGCCGTGGGGGTGCGGACGAAGACTGAGCATGGCCGATTGATCCTCTACTTCCTGCGCCACGGGGCCGCGGAGGACCGCGGGATGGGGCCCGACGCGGAGCGGCAACTGACCGACGACGGCGCCGCCGCGCTCCGCCGCGCGGCCCCCATCTGGCGCCGCCTGAACGTGCGGCCGGACGCCATCCTCACTTCGCCGCTCCCGCGCGCGACGCAGACGGCGGCGCTCTTCGCCGAGGCGATCGGGGCGGCCGATCGCGTGCACCAGGAGCCGCGCCTGGCGCCCGGCGCCAACTGGGGGGCGATGGCTCGCTCGATGGCGGAACGGCCCGACGCGAAGCGGGTCATGTTCGTCGGCCACGAGCCCGACCTGTCCACCGCGATCGCGACGCTCACCGGCGCCGCATCGGTCCGAATGCGGAAGGGCGGACTTGCCTGCCTGGAGTTCTACGGGATCCCGGAGGTCGGGACCGGCGAGGTGGCGTGGCTGATCGACCCGGACCTCTACGAGGCCTGAACCCGACCTGGCCATGACCCGCGCCTCGGCCGATAACGGGCCGCGGCGGGCGCACGGCAGAGCGTCCCTATACTCATGGCATGGCCGACCCACGCCTCGATCTCCACAGCCTCCTGCTGTGCGACCACGCCATCACGGCCCAGGATGGCAAGGTGAGCGCGATCGGCCTCTTCAGCCAGATCAACGTGACCAGGCTGCCGACCACGTACGCCAGGCTCTTCATCGTGGCGGTGCTGGAGGCGGATCCGGCCGAGCACAACGTCAGCCTGCAGGTCGTTTCGCCCAACGGCGAGGCGCTGCTGCAGCGACCGCCGCAGATGCGGCTGAACGTGCCCCCGAACGCGACGACCGCCAACATCGTCGCCGAGCTCAAGGGCCTGCAGCTCAAGGAGCTGGGTCGGCACCGGCTGGAGCTGCGCGCGGGCGACCGCGTGCTCGGCAACACGCCCTTCACCGTCAACCTGATCTGGCAGGGGCGCCAGGCCGGCAACGCCTGACCTCACGTCCTGGCCGCCGCAGGCGTTCTCAGTGCCGATGGACTCACCGCCAGAGGCTTCCGTGACGACTTCCGCTCCTGCGGGCGACCGCCAGCTCATCGCTGTCTCGACCACGAACATCTTCTGCCGCCCGGGCTGTCCGGCCCCGGCGCCGAAGCCGGACAACGTCGAGCGGATCGCAACGGCCCGCGCGGCGCTCTTCGCGGGGTACCGGCCGTGCCTCCGTTGCCGCCCGCTGGAGCGGGAGGGCGCGGGCGTGACCGCCGCGCAGCTGATGCGCGCCTCGGCCCTGCGTCCCATCCTGTCGACCGCGCGCCGGACCCGCCGGCGCCGTTCGGGAAGCGTGGCGATCGTGCTTCGGATGCTCTCCACGCCACTTGGGCCGATGCTGGCCGGCGCCACCGACCAGGGCATCTGCCTGCTCGAGTTCACCGACCGCCCGATGCTCCCGACGCAACTCAAGGTGGTCGAACGCCGGCTGCGCCGCCCGCTGGTGGCCGGCCGGCACCCGCTGCTGGATCAGCTCGCCGTTCAACTCGAGGTCTACTTCGCCGGGCGGCGCAGCGGGTTCGACGTCCCGCTGGTCGCGCCGGGCACGCCCTTCCAGGAAGACATCTGGGCGACCCTGCTGCGGATCCCGGCGGGTGGCACCGTCAGCTACGCCGAGCTCGCTACCCGGGCCGGACGCCCCGGCGCACAGCGGGCCGCGGGCACCGCCAACGGTGCGAACCGGCTGGCGATCGTCGTCCCCTGCCACCGCGTGATCCACAAGAGCGGCGAGACGGGAAACTACGGCGGCGGACGCTGGCGCAAGTCGTGGCTGCTCGACCACGAACGCAGGATGGCCGCTGCGGCCGGATCGTCCGGGCGGGATGCTACCGCCGGGGACCGCTCCGCCGGCGCCGATCAGCCATGGAGCGACGGATCGGCCTTCCAGGCCACCAGCACGCCGACGTCCTCGTACTTCCACGCGACGTCGACCGAGGCGAAGCCGGCGGCGCGGAGCCAGTCGAGGTGGTCGGAGGTGGTATCGAGGTGATCGTGCTCCGCCTCGTGCGGATCCTCGGGACGCTCGTAGTGGTAGAGCTCCAGCAGACGGTCGGAGGCATGCCGGAAGGCATCGGCCACGACCAGGATGCCGCCGGGTGAGAGGTGCTCCCACAGGCGCGAGAAGAGATGGCGCTTCTCGTCGCCCCACAGGTGGTGCACGGCGAGCACGCTGACGATCGCGTCGAACAACCCGTCGAGCTCGGGGGCCGCAATGTTCGCCGCGCGCAGCTGGACGCGCTTGCGGTGGTCCCGCAGGCGAAGGCGCGCCCGGCCCAGCATCTCGTTCGAGACGTCAAGGCCGAGCACCCGGGCTTCGGGCAGCGCCTCCAGGACGCGCAGCGCCGTCGTTCCGGTGCCGGTGCCGAGGTCCAGGACGCGGTGCGGCGGCCGCAGGGAGAGCAGCTGCACCAGCGTGGCGTGGATCTCGTCGTAGCGTGGCACCTGGGCGCGGATCTCTGCGTCGTAGCGCTCCGCCCAGGCGTCGAAGTGCTGCGCGACCGTCTTGCCCGGCATCAGCTGCTCACCAGGTGATATCGGTCCCCATGGCGTGGTAGCCGCCATCCACGTGGATCATCTCGCCGGTCGTCATGGTCGACCAGTCAGACATCAGGAAGGCGACCATCTGGCCGACGGGGGTGGCATCGGTCATCGACCAGCCCAGCGGCGCGCGCTTGAGCCAGCCGCCGGCGATCTGGTCGAACCCGGGGATGTTCTTGCCGGCCATCGTGCGGATCGGTCCCGCCGAGATGGTGTTGACGCGCACGCCGTGCGGCCCGAGATCCCGGGCGAGGTAGCGGGTGGTCGCCTCCAGGCCGGCCTTGGCCACCCCCATCCAGTCGTAGATGGGCCAGGCGAAGCGGCCGTCGAAGGTGAGGCTCACCACGCTGGAGGTGCCGGCCTTCTTCATCGGCTCGAGCAGGCCCACGCCGAGCGCCTTGAGCGAGAAGGCCGACGTCTGGAAGCCGGTTGCGACGTCCTCCCATGGCGTCTCGAGGAACCTGCCGCCGAGGCCCGACTGGGGCATGAAGCCGATGGAGTGCAGCACCCCGTCGAGCTTGCCCCAGCGCTTCTCCACCTCGGCGCGCACGCCGGCGATCTGCAGGTCGTCATTGACGTCCATGTCCATGACGTCGGGCACCGGATCGAGCTTCTTCGCCACGCGCTCCGTCAGGCGCATCGCACGGCCGACGCTCGTCAGCAGGACCTCGGCCCCCGCAGCCTGCGCAACCTGTGCGGCGGCAAACGCCATCGAATCGTCGGTGAGGACGCCGGTGATCAGCAGCTTCTTGCCTTCGAGCAGCACGTGCGGGTGACCTCTTCGGTGATGTCCGGCGATTGTAGACCGATGCACCGTCGGGTCCCGCGTCCCGCACCGGTCAGACGCGAATCGCCGTCGCCGGATGGCGGTGCGCCCGTGCGCGCCTGGAAAGGTGCCGGCAGGCCGCTGACTCGCCCGGCGCAGCCCATCGGGCTAGAGTTGATGACCGATGATGGTGCATCTCTACGACTACGAGGTTCCCCCGGCCGACGAGGCCGCCGGGGTCCCGAACCTGCGCGAGGCCCTCGAGCGCCTGGGCGACGAGGATCGCAAGGCGCTGCTGGGCGGGCTCTTCAAGCAGGAGCGCATGCCAGGGACGATGGAGCGTCTCTCGACGCTCGTCACCGACCTGGATGCGAGCTTCGGCGACCTCCTCGTGCTCCTCGACAACGGCGGGCGCGCGCGTCGCTTCGTGGCGATCGAGGAGGCGAAGGAAGTCCTGGACCGCTTCCTTCCGGCGGCGGCGCTGGCGGGCACCCACGACTGGGACGTCGCGCGCCTGCACGAACCGTACGGGGACGGGACGTACCACGGCAGGCTGCTGAAGCGGGTCCGCAAGCAGCTGCGCAGCGTCTCGAACCGCGAGGCGCTCACCACGCCGTTCCTCCTGCGGCGGGAGTGGGGCCGGTGAGCCGGCGCCGCCGGAGCGGCCGGCCGTACCAGCCCTACCCGGAGCGACGGACCAACTGGGTCGCGCGGCTGGTGGTGGTGTTCGTCGCGTTCGTCCTGGTGGCCGGCTTCGCCATCCTGACCTTCGCTCGCTGACCGCCGGCCGGTTCCAGGGCTCGGTGCTCGACCTGCAGCCGGAGCCGGTAGAGCAGGTTCCACTCCTCGGGATCCAGCGCCGCCACGTCGATCCGCCCCTGGATGGCTTCCAGCCGTGCGTGCAGGCGCTCCGGTGCATCTCCCTCTGCCGCGCGGGCGTCCATGATCTCGTCCTCGAGCTGCTGCGCATCGTCCGACCAGGTGATGTGCGCGTTGTGGAACGGCAGCTCGCGCCCCAGCTCGGAACGTGCCCGGTGCGCCTCCTCGGACGGGCCGAGGACGGCCACGTTGGTCGCGTACGCAAAGATCTGCAGGCCGTCCGCACGCAGGCGCATCGGGTCGCCACGGACCACGGCCCCAATGAGGCGGCGGGCTGCGAAGCCGATGGTGCGCATCGGCCAGGCGAGCATCGTCGGCGCGGGATGCGCGCGCACGTTCTCGAGCCCCATCCGCGACAGTGCCGTTCGCACGCCGTCGAGCAGGTCGTCGTCGTTGGCCTCAGGCCGCAGTGAGACCGCCGTCTGCAGCAGCCGGTGCTTCTTGACGAGGCGCTGGACCAGCAGGATCGGGGTGAAGGCGATCATCTGCATGACGCCCAGCCCCAGCGAGGCCGCCGCGGGATAGCTGGAGGGCAGCATCCGCGCCCACTGCCGGGGCGTGCGGTCCGCGTGGAACTCTCCCCAGACCGTCGCGGCGGCGATTGCCGGCGGCCCGAGCAGGAGCGCCGCGCTGAGCCCCAGCACGTGGACCGGCTGCACCGAGAAGTTGCGATCCACGATGCCCGCCGCGTCGAGCGCTGCACCAGCCAGCAACGGCAGGCCGAAGCCGACGAGGAGGATGACCCATGCCGCGGAGGCCAAGCTCACGACCGCCAGGATCCGTCCCTGCTTGCCGGGAACCTGCCCGAAGTAGATGGCGGTCGCCCAGCCAAGGGCGAAGGAGGCCGACTTGCTGAGGGCCTGCCAGGCCAGGAGGACCACGAACGGCAGGAACGGCATGACCGCCCCATGAGCAACTCGCGTGCCCGCCCCGGTCCAGCCTCAGTCGAGCTTGAGCGGCTTGACCGTCATCGCCTCGGCCACGCGGCCCGTCCACTCCTCGCGGGGCGCATCGCAGAAGAGCTCGATCTCGTTCCCATCGGGGTCCGCGGTGTAGAGCGATCGGCTGACGCCGTGGTCCGCCGTGCCGCGCAGCAGCCCGCGTTCGGCGAGCACGCCGTGCGCCGCGCGAACGGCGTCCATGTCCGCCAGCTGGATCGCGACGTGGTAGAGGCCGACCGCGGTCGGCAGCGGGGCCGGCGCCTGGTCGCCGACACGCAGCAGGGCGAGGTCGTGGTGGCTATCGCCGGTCGCGGTCAGGAAGATCATCACGTTGCTCATCTCGCCCGAGACCTGGAAGCCCAGCAGGTCGCGGTAGAAGGCGAGCGACCTGTCGAGGTCGCGGACCTTCAGGACGACATGGCCGATGCCCAGCGGACGAAGCATCGGTGGATGCTAGCGCACGCCCGACTGCCAAAGCCGGACCCAGTGAAGAACCGGGGGCTCAGCCCTCGAGGTGGAGCGTCACGCGCAGGATGCCGGCGGAGGTGGGGGTGTCGCTCACGAGCATCCAGGCGGCCACCGACAGATCGGCGACGCGCTGGTTGGCGGTTCCCCAGTAGCAGGCGCAGTAGTCGACCACCGGCAGGCGCACGCACCGATCGGCGCAGACCGTCACGTAGGCCACGATGCCTCGACCCCCTGCGCCACCGAGCGCTCCGGGCAGCGCGACGAACGCGTCACCGGGACCCCAGCCCGCCGGGCAGGTGCCCGCCTGGTGGCAGTACCAGCTGGCGTAGCCGGTCACGGTTCCGCCCGTGCCGCTCGCCGGCGGTGGCGGGGGAGCGGGTGGCGGTGTCGGCGCGGGCGTCGGCCGCGGCGTCGGCTTGGCGTAGAGCGCGGCCTCCATGGAGGCGGTCGGCGGCGTGGCGGGCGCCCCGCCGGAGAGTCCGAGCGATTCGGTCCGGATCGGCTCACGCACGTCGGAGAGCGTGAGCGAGGATGAGAGTTCCCGGCCGGCGAGCAGCCCGCGCGACAGCGATGTCGCCGGCGCTTCGGCCGCGGCGAGCAGCCGCTCGGTCTCGGGCGAGGTGGGCGCCGCCGAGCGCGCGGTGAGCGGAGCCAGGGCTGCGATTCCGAGTGCGCTGACGATGGTCAGCACGGCGACGCGCCGCAGGAGGTCGGGCAATAGAATCCTCTTCAGGACGTCTTGGGCTGCAGGGGCACCCTACCATCGGTCCGAAGCGCGCGCAATCAACGCAGGAGCCAGCCGCCATGCCACGCCGAAAGAAGGAGCCCGAACGCCGCCGAGGCGCCGTCGTCGTCCGCGGCGGCGGGCAGACTCGCCGTCGAACCGAAGACCAGGAGCTCCTGCGAACGGGTCCGCTTCCCGCCTTCCGGGAGACCGACACTTGGCGCACGCTGCGCATCCTCGGCGAGTTCATCGAGGGGTTCGACGCCCTGGCCAAGATCGGCCCGGCGGTCAGCATCTTCGGCTCCGCGCGGGTCGGGCGCAGGAATCGCTACTACGCCGCCGCCCGCCGCGTGGCAGAGGGGCTTGGCAGGGAAGGGTTCGCCATCATCACCGGTGGCGGTCCGGGGATCATGGAGGCCGCCAACCGTGGCGCTCGCGACGCGGGCGCCCTGTCGGTCGGCTGCAACATCGAGCTGCCGTTCGAGCAGGGACTGAACGAGTACGTTGATCTCGGGATGGAGTTCCGCTACTTCTTCGTCCGCAAGGTGATGTTCGTGAAGTACGCGGAGGGCTTCGTCATCTTCCCCGGCGGCTTCGGCACGCTCGACGAGCTGTTCGAGTCGCTGACCCTGATCCAGACCGGCAAGGTGGAGCACTTCCCGGTCGTCCTCTACGGCAAGGACTACTGGGGCGGCCTGCTGCAGTGGATCCGCGAGAAGCCGCTCTACGAGGAGAAGATCAGTCCCGAGGACCTCGACCTCGTCACGGTCACCGACGACGCGGACGAAGCATGCAGGGCGATCGTCGATTCGCAGCGCAAGCGGGTGGAGCGCGATCGACGGGAGCAGAAGGAGCGCGAATCGCAGGAGGCCACCGCGGAGGCCGTCACGCGGGCGGCGGAGCCGCCTGACTCCTGATGCGCAGCGGCCACGACTCTCCGTGCCGCAGGTAGCGCACGCGCTGCGACAGGCCGGCGCTCCGCACGAGCGCCACGAACTCGGAGAGTGACGATCCGCTCGTGCCGTAATCGTTGTAGTGGATCGGGATCGTCAGCCCGGGCTGCAGCAGGTTCACGAGCTCGACACCATGCCGGGCATCGAGCGTGAGCGTCATCCCCATCACCCGCATCCCGCCGAGGTGGATGAAGGCAAGGTCGATGTTCGGGAAGCGCTCGGGAATCTCCGCCAGCCGATCGTGGAGCACCGTGTCGCCCGAGATGTAGACGACGAGGTCCGGCGCAGGCTCGCCGCCCGTCGCAGGCTCGCCACCGGTTCCGTTCTCCCCGGCATCAGCGGGCCGCCAGTCACGCCACAGCTCCAGCACGCTCCCCATCACCTCGGGCAGGGCGAACGCAAGCGGACCTGGTGCGTGCTGTGCGGGGACGGCCGTCACCCGCAGCCGGGTCCCGTCTCGCTCGAACTCGGTGCTCTCCCAGGTGGGCAGGGCACGGACCGATCGGAAGCCCTTCTGCGCCAGCCCGCCGGCGGCTCCCGGGCAGGTGACGATCGGCACGCGCGCGTCCAGCCAATCGGCGGCGATGTCGTCGAAGTGGTCTCCGTGGTCGTGCGAGAGGACGAGGACGTCGGGCTGTGCGAGCTCATCGGCCTCGACGGCCGGCTCGGTGGTCCGGACGGCGGTCAGCCCGTAGCCGAGCGGCACCTCGACGTTGCGCGCGACGAAGTTCGGGTCGGTCAGGATGGCGAGCGACCCGAAGCGGATGAGGAGCGTGGCGTTGCCGATGAAGAGGACCGATCCTATTCGCTCGCCCGCCCGCTGCGTCGGGGCGTCCTTCGCCTGCGTCAGCGCCACGTTCCTCATCTCCCGTGCGTCGTCGGTCCGAAATACGCACGCATGCGGCATGCCATGGCGTGGAGTGGCGGGCCCGACCGGATTCGAACCGGCGATCTCCAGCGTGACAGGCTGGCATGTTTGGCCACTACACCACGGGCCCGCGGAAGTGACGGTGGCGGAGTATAGCAGGGGTGGCCGGTTGCTTCAGTTTCGGGCCCTGAGCCGCCGACGGCCGCGCAGCAGCGCGGCGAGCGCCCACCCGTAGAGGCCCGCCATGCCGAGCAGCCCGAAACCGGCGGGCACCATGCCCTCAGCCGGCGCGCTGCCCGACGCCGCGCTGACCAGCGCCGCCACCGCCCAGCCGACGGCGAGCGTGCCCATGAGCGCGCAGAGCGTGATCGCGGAAACGAGGCTCAGCTCACTGGCTGCCGGTCCGCTCCGCGCCAGGACGAAGCCCATCCCCAGGTGCAGCAGGCCCACCAGAAGGAAGCCGATGCCCAGGGCGACGGCCGCGCCGCCGATGGCGTCCGCGTCGGCCGTGATCGGGGGGAGCAGCGCATGAATGCGCTCCGCAAGGGCCAGGCCGGCATAGATCCCGGCCGCACCAACGACGAGCAGCAGCAGCCCGACGCCGAACAGCAGCAGCACCGGGACGCGGTTCGGGTGGCGCACCGAGCCAGACTGCGCTCAGTGGCGCGGACGGACCAGGATCACGGCGGCGACGGCGAAGATGACCGCCACCGCAGCCAGCGAGATGGCGAGCACCGCGTCACCGCGCACCTGCGCCTCCACGAGTACCACGCCGACGGCTGCGAGCACCGCAGCCAGGCCCGCAGCGATGGCGGCCACCGGGCGGCTGCGTGCCACGTCTGCCAGCACCGCCAGCGACGAACCGCTGAGGAGGACTCCAAGCAACGCCAGGCCAATCCCGCCGAGCAGCTGCCCTACGCCCAGCTCCCCGGCGTTCGGGGGTGCGCTGGACCCGTAGCGACTCTCGATGGTCAGCCCGGACACCGCCATGGCGACACCCGCGATGAAGACGGCGAGACCGAGAACCGCCACGGCCAGCACGGCCGCGCTGGCCGCCTCGCCCAGGTGCGGCGGCGCCAGGGTATGCGACCTCGTCCGCGCCGGACGGGTAGCCGGCTCGGAAGATCGGTTCCGCGCGCCGGGCTTGGTGGACTTGCGGGTGACCACGCTGGAGCAGGTCCTCATGCTGACAGGGGTTCGAGCGCCACCGCACGTGTGCAGGGACTTCGATCGTACGCTCGGACGGGAACCGATTGTAGGGGACGACCCGCGAGAGCGCGACCGTATACTCGGCCCGTGCCGTACGAGCTGCCGGCGGAGCCCCCGTCCGAGCGGGGCGGCGCCATCTGGCGCTGGCTCTCGGTCGCCCTGGTCGTCCTGCTCATCGTGCTGGTCGGCTACCTGGGCTACGTGGGGTTCGTCGGCTCCGGCCAGGCCGTGGACCCCCCTTCGCCCAGCCGTGCCTGCCGGACCCCGGCCCTCGCCTACGGCTGGACCTACGAGGCCGTCAACTACGACTCGACGTCGGACCAGGCGCTCGCGAGGGAGCCCGATCTCGATGACTGCGGGGCCACGCCCGCGCCGGCCGGCGACGATCTGGTGACATCGGACGGTGTCAGGCTCGCGGCCTGGTACGTGCCGGCCGGCTCGGGCATCGGCGCCAGCGGGCCGACCATCGTGCTCGCGCACGGCTATGGCTCGAACAAGAGCGCCCTGCTCCCAGCGGCCGCCATCCTGCACCAGGACTACAACCTGGTCCTCTTCGACTTCCGCAACCACGGGCAGAGTGGCGACAGCCCCACCACCATCGGTCTGCTCGAACGGCTCGACGTACGGGCCGTGATCGACTGGCTGGAGGCACGCAAGCAGCCCGGCGAGATCGGCGTGCTTGGCATCTCGATGGGTGGCGCCGCCGCCCTCAACGAGTCCGTGACCGACGATCGCGTCGTCGCGATTGCGCTCGACTCCACGCACGGCACGCTGGCGAACGCGATGCAGGCGCGGCTCGACCGGCAGGGATACCCGCTCTCTCTCCCCGGCGCGTGGGCAATCCTGTTCGGAGGCCTCGTGCGCACCGGCCAGGACATGAGCTCCGCGGACCCCGTGCAGGTGGCGGAGCGCTACGGACACCGGCCGTTGCTCGTGATCAACGCCGGTCTCGACGACGCGCTGGGACGCAACGACGCCAGGGAGATCGCTGCTGCCGCCGGACGCGGCGGCAGCGACGTGGAGCTCGAACAGTGCGACGCCGCAGGCCACGCTGCCTCGATCCGGGTGTGTCCGGGCGCCTACCGCGACTGGGTGCTAGGCTTTTTCGGCGCCGCGCTCGAACCGGCCCGCTGATCGCCGGGCGAGCCCGGACGAGGATCGCCCCCTCCACCCTCTTTGCCAGCCGAACCGTCGCTGCCTATCCGCTGCGGCGCAGGAGGAAATTTCAGCGAGATGCAGCCGAGGAACGACGCCGAAGCTCGGTTCGACCGGACCGTGAGCCGCTGGTTCCGCGACCTGCTCCAGATCGATCCCGAGCTGGCCACGTACGTCGGCGTCCATGACCACGATGACCGGCTGGCCGATGGCGGACGCGACGAGGTGGACCGGGAGGTCGCATTCCACGACGACACCGTGGCCGAGATGGAGCGCTTCGATGCGTCAGAGCTGTCTCCCGACCGTGCCCTCGACCGCGACCTGATCCTCCACGAGTCGCGCCTCGCCCGATTCCAGCTCGCGGAGCGGAGGGCGTGGGCCGGGACGACGAACGGCGCCGAGCACATCGGAGGCGCGCTCTTCCCCATCTTCACCCGTGACTACGCGCCGCTCGAGCAGCGGCTCGCCTCGATCGCGGCGCGTCTTGAGGATGCGCCACGCTACCTGGCCGCGACCCGCCGCCGGGCGGAGGCGCCCGTGCGTCTCTGGGTCGAGATCGACATCGAGAGCAGCGAGGGGTTCGGGCAGTTCCTGGACTCGATCCTGGCCGCGGCACGAAGCGAGCACGTGGACGAGCGGCTGTCGCACCGTCTGCAGCGCGCGGCGGACGAGCTGCGCCGCGCGCTCCACGAGCATGTCGCGTGGCTGGAGAACGAGCTGCTGCCACGCGCCCATGCCGAGTGGCGAACCGGTCCCGAGCAGTTCGAGGAGCTGGTTCGCCTGCGGGCGCTCGAAGCGAACGGCGACGAGATCCTCGCAGTCGGTCACGAAATCCTGGCAACCGAGAAGGCGGCGCGCGACGCGGTCAGCACGGAGATCGACCCCGGCGCTACCGCATCGGAGGTGGCGGACATCGTCAAGGACGACCATCCCCGCACCTTTCCGGAAGCGCTCGAGGCCTACCGCAGTGCGATGGCTCGCGCGCGCTCCTTCGTCATCGAGCATGACCTGGCCTCGATGCCGCCGCAGGACGTGCTGCGTGTGATCGAGACGCCGCACTACGAACGGCATCTCATCCCATTCGCCGCCTACCACGATCCGCCGCGCTTCGACCCCGATCCGGCCGGGACCTACATCGTTACGCCGCCGGCAACCGAGGAGATGTGGCGCGAGCACAACTACGCCTCCATCTCCAACACGAGCGTCCACGAGGCGTATCCCGGCCACCATCAGCAGCTGGCCGGCGCCATCACCAATCCGAGCCTGGTCAGGACGCTTGGCCTCTCGGCCGCGGAGTTCGTCGAGGGTTGGGCGTTCTACTGCGAGCGGATGATGAAGGAGGCCGGGTTCGACGACACGCCGAAGCACCGCTACATCCAGCACACCGACGCCATCTGGCGTGCCGTCCGAATCATCGTGGACGTGCAGCTGCACCGGGGTGAGATCGGCCTCACCGACGCGGTTCGCTTCATGGTCGAGCAGACCGGCTTCGAGGAGGCGGCGGCCGTGGCGGAGGTGAAACGCTACACCAGCACGCCCACGTACCAGCTCAGCTACCTCTACGGCCGGCACATGATCGACCGCCTTCGCGATCGGGTTGCGCAGGCCATGGGCCCGTCGTTCACCCTCAAGTTCTTCCACGACACGCTGATCTACGGAGGCACCATGCCGGTTTCGTTCGCCTGGCGGCTCTTCGAGCAGAAACTGGAGGCGGACCGATGAGGCTGCGCCTGCCGCTGGCTGCCGTCTTGCTCGGCGGGCTCCTCATCGGCGGCTGCTCGCTGGGCGGAGCAACGCCGACGCCAGGACCGGAGTGCCCGACCTCCCCGCCCGCGGCGGACGAGGCCCAGGCGATCCTGGCCGATGCCGCGAGCGCCGTGGTCAGCACCAACCAGGGCGAGTTCAGCATCACCCTCGACGCGGGCACGGCGCCCATTGCCGTGGCGAACTTCGTGAACCTGTCCCGCTGCGGCTTCTACGACGGCGTCACCTTCCACCGCGTGATCCCCGATTTCGTTGCGCAGGCCGGTGACCCGCAGACCAGGGAGAACCGCCAGGTCTTCGACGGGCTCGGCACGGGCGGGCCCGGGTACCGGTTCGAGATCGAGCTGCCCGATCCTTCGCTGACGTACCAGCGCTACATGGTGGCCATGGCCAATGCCATGCAGTACGACTTCAACACCGGCGAGATCACCGGCGGCACCGATACGAACGGGAGCCAGTTCTTCATCATGCTGGCCGACGTCCCCACCCTCCGTCCCTACTACAGCGTGCTGGGGACGGTGACCCAGGGAACCGATGTGGTGGACGCCATCGGTCAGGTGGAGACGACCGGTGATCCGTACGACACGCCGCTGGACGCGGTGGTGATCGAGAAGATCGAGATTCAGGGCAGCGAGACGGGCTGACGGGCGCGATTCCGCCACGTTTGCGCTTTGAAATGTAAAGGAATCTTAGTCCCAGACCGTTGACCCTTCGAGGCCCATGACCGTATCCTATGTTCGCTGTTCGCACAGCGATTCACCACTGATCACAAGGCCATGGGTAGGTTTGGGTTAGGGTAGTGCGGGAAACCGCGCGTGAAAGATGCCCTTGTGGTTAGCGAATCCGGCAGCAATGAGAAGGCCCCTCTTCGGAGGGGCCTTCTTCTATCTTGGTCTGCTGCTGTCGCTGCTGCTACAGGTTGCCCGTGAGCAGCAGGATGAGCAGGATCAGCAGGATCAGTCCAATGATCCCTCCACCCCAGTACATGTCTACCTCCATCTAGCGTTTCGCCGTGCTTGCCCACTGGCGATTGCACTTCGTGTGCCAAGCGGTCGCTCGCACGCCGAGCCAGTCATGGTGATCTCGGAGGGGTTTGCTAGACTTCGCTCCCCGGCTCGCGCGCCGGTAGCTCAGTGGATAGAGCGTCGGCCTCCGGAGCCGAAGGTCGCAGGTTCGAATCCTGTCCGGCGCGCCATCACAACGGCGTCGTGCGTGCGGAGCCCTGGTACGCGGTCGCACGGTCGCGGTGCGCGCGGCCGTGCTCACCACCTGTCGGCGCGCCGGTGCCCCGCCGCTCCGTCCCCTCAGAAGCGATCCTCTCCTTCGCTGACCTTGTCGCTGCCCATTTCCGGCCGGCGCCGCGGCGGAGTCCCCGCCGGCATCTCGGGCAGACGAGTCTCGTGCGCGTACGCCGGGTCATCGCTCGAGAGGCCGTGCTCCGAGCCGTAGCCGCCATCCCGGTCGTTCGGCGGCATGTCGTCGCCGCGCGGGATCAGGCTCCCGGGATCGTCCTCGACCACCGCCCGTCGTTCCCTGCGCCGCTGGTGGCTCGCCGCGGTGAGCTCGCGAGCGGCTCCGGGATCGTCGATCTCGCGCCGCTCCGCTGGGACGAAGGCCTCGTCGGGATCGTCGGGGGTGAGGTCCCCCGACGCCCCGGTCATTCCCTCGAGCGGCCGGTTCTCCGGACGTGGCGCCGGGAACGCTTCGCGCTCGTCCATCGGTCCTACCGGCGCTGCGCCGGGCTCTCGACCTCGCCACGCCAGGCGCCGGTGGGTGCGCCACGCTCCTCGATGAACTCCTTGAAGCGCTCCAGGTCACCCTCCACGCGGCGGTCGAGGACGCCGAGCGCGTCACCGGCCGACTCGATCACGCCGTCGGGCTCCACGTCCATCTGGAGCGTGACCCGGGTGGTGTCCTCGGCGATTCGATGGAAGGTCACGACGCCCGCGTTCTCGGCGCCCTGGGTGGAGCGCCACGCGACCCGCTCATCTGGCTTCTGCTCCGTGATCTCCGCATCCCACTCCTTTTCCTGGCCGCCGACCTCGGCGGTCCAGTGCAGGTGCGTCTCATCGGTCTGCTCGACCGACTTGACGCCCTTCATGAAGCGCGGGAACTCCTCGAACTGCGTCCACTGGTCGTAGGCCGTTCGAATGGGGGTATTGACGTCGATCGACTTCTGAACTGTGCTCATCTGGTTCCTCCCTGAGCTGGCTTGTCTTCCACCCTCCGATGGGTGCAAGCGGCGCGCCATGATGGGTCGCATCGGTCATGATCTGGGCCATGGCTGCACTGCAACTTCGCGATCGAGCGGCCCGCGAGGAGGAAGAGGCGCGCCTCAGCCCGGCGGCCAGCCGGTCGGCCGCGTCACGAGGGCGAGCACGAGCCGAGGAGCCCGATGAGCTGCGGACTGCGTTCGAGCGGGATCGCGACCGGATCGTGCACGCCAAGGCGTTCCGTCGCCTGAAACACAAGACCCAGGTCTTCCTGCACCCCGACGGCGACCACTTCATCACGCGCCTCACGCACACGCTGCAGGTTGCCCAGATCGCCCGTTCGCTGGCCGCGGGCCTCACCCTCAACGAGCCGCTGGCCGAGGCGATCTCGCTGGGCCACGACGTGGGGCACACGCCGTTCGGCCACACCGGCGAGGAGGCCTTCTCGCCGTACTTTCCGCCCGACGGTTGGCACCACGCGGCCCAGAGCGTCCGCATCTTCGAGGTGCTCGAGGACCTCAACCTGACCTGGGAGGTGCGCGACGGCATCCGCGCCCACTCGTGGCGGATCTCGCCGCCACCGGCGACCGCCGAGGCGTTCTGCGTGCGGTACGCCGACCGCATCGCCTACCTGACCCACGATGCCCTGGATGCGCTGCGTGCCGGCGTCCTGGAGGCGGATGCCTTCCCGCTCGCCGTGACCAGGCGCTTCGGCGACCCGGGCAGGAGCTGGGTCGGCGAGATGATCCGGGCGGTCATCAGCAACTCCCTGCGGGTCGGCGAGGTGCGCATGGACGGCGAGACCCTGGCGGTGATGAACGAGCTTCGAGACTTCATGTTCGAGCGGGTCTACCAGTCCCCGTCGCAGCTGGGCCGGCAGGATCGCGCGCTTCGCATCCTGCGCGACCTGATGGAGCACCACCTGGCGCATCCCGGCGAGATCCCCGACACGTACCGGGAGCACGAGGCTCCCGCGGTGGTCCAGGTTGCCGACTACGTCGCGGGCATGACCGATCGCTACGCCCTGGCGGCTCACCGCCGCGTGTTCGGCCCTGACGCCGCTGCGGAGGCGGATCTTCGCGCGCTGGCCTAGCCGAAGATGCGCAGGGCGCCCGGGTCGACGGCGAACGCGACCGGCGTCGTCCCGATGGAGCGCCCATCCACGTGGGCCGGCAACGTGCGACGGCTGCCGTGGATCGTGATGCGGCGAGCGGCGAGCGGCACGGCTCTGGCTTCGGGGCGCGGCCTGCGCCGCGCCACCGCGATCAGGTGGCGCAGGACCGCCCAGCGGCTCATGCCGCGGAAGACGACGAGGTTCAGCATGCCGTCGGTCACGTCGGCCTCGGGCGCAATCGCGAAGCCCATGCCCAGGTAGGGACCGTTGCAGACGATGGCCGCCGGCGCCTCGGTCTCGCTGCTGCTGCCGTCGACGACCATGCGCATGGGAGCATGGCGCCGGCGCAGCGCCCGCCAGGCCGTGCGCAGGGCGCGCAGCATCCCGTAGCGCTCCGCCAGCTGGGCGGCGCCGAACCACTCGGCGTCGACCCCGACGCCGCCGGCCTCGAAGAAGCGCTCGGCGCCCGGGGGTGGTGGTGCGTCGATCGACTCGTCCTCGGACGGGTGCCACGCGAGCCCCACGTCGATGGCGGCGACCCGGCCCCGGGCGATCACGTCCATGGCGTCGTCCAGGCTGGCGGGTATCCCCGCCGACGTCGCGAAGTTGTTCCACGAGCCGAGGGGCAGGATGCCCAGCGTCGCGTCGGTGCGGGTCAGCGCTGCCGCGATCGGCTCTACCGTCCCGTCGCCACCGGCCGCCACGACATCGCGGCCGTCGCTCGCCGCCCGCGCCCCCAGTTCGACCGGATCCTCGTCCTCGGCGAGGGCGTGCAGCTCCACCCGCAGGCCGCGCGAGCGCAGTCCGGCGAGCAGGTCTTCCGGCTCGAGCCGTTCCCGCCCATCCTCCCCGGCCGGCGCAGCCACCTTGCCACCGGACGCCGGATTGACGATCAACAGGATAGGGCGGCGCGCGGTCACTGGCCGCCCGAACCAGACGGGCCGGGCGTGAGCGTGCGGCCGTCCCAGTTGTAGACCTGGTAGGTCCCGTCGGCGCAGTCGAGGGCGATCGACTCGGGCCGGTCCGCGGCATCGGTGGAGGGCGAGCTGCCAGGCGGGCCGAACACCTGCCTGGTGGTTGGCCCCATGAAGGTGGAGCCGATGGGTACGGCAGCCCCGCTGCCGAGGGCAGGACTGGGCGCAGGCGTGCCGACCGCGGCGTAGCCACGGTCGCCCCACTGCAGGCCGACGGGGCAGCCCTGCGCGTCGCGGAAGGCCAGTGAGAGGCCGAACAGCCCGAGGCCGACGAAGGCGACCACGCCCACGACCAGGCAGCCGGCAGCGCGCCAGTTCATGGACGGGTGATCTCGAAACGGGAGAAGGCGCCGGCAGCAGGCCCGCGGCGCGCCTCGAACCCCTCGACCCTGGCCGCGGGCGGTCCCGCGCGCAGCTGTTGCTCGAACAGGTCGAGCCGCTCCGTTGGGCCCTCCACGACGAGCGAGACGCTCCGCTCGTCGTGGTCGTTCATGACCCAGCCGCCCAGGCCAAGGGCCTCGGCGCGGGTGCGAGCCCACCACCGAAACCCGACGCCCTGCACCCGGCCGGTGATGCGGACCTCCATGCGCTCGGCTGCGTCGCTCATCCTGCCGCCTGCTCGCGCCGGTCCGCGGCTTCGGGGAGCTCCGGCCAAACGAGCATGGCCACCTCCAGGGCCAGGCGGGGTGCGGCGTTCTGTGCCAGTCCCTCCTCGACCCGGTCCAGCAGGAGCAGGAAGGCGGACAGCCGGGCCGGCTGCAGCCGCGACGCGGCGGAGCGCAGCTCCGGCAGGAGGTGGCCGGCCGGTGCCATCCCGGGCCGCCCGAGCGCCGCGACGAGCAGGTCGCGGGCGAGGCCGCGCCACGCCTCCACGATGGTCAGTGCTCGCGCTCGCTGCTGGGCACCGCTCGTGCGCGGCGTGTCGACGTCCGAGGATGGATCCGCCTCCACGAGCGGCTCGGCCGCGGTCGGTGCGGATTGGTCGAGCAGGTCCCGGACGCTCCCGAAGCGGTCCGCGCGCCCGCGCTCGAGGAGCGAGAGCAGCTCCGCCTGGACGCGCCGCCGCCACTCCACCAGCGGAGCCTGGCGCGCGTAGCCGATCGCCCGGCCGGGCAAGCCGTCGGCGATCCTGGCCAGCGTGTCCGCCAGGTCGGCCGGGATCCGTTCGCGGTCAACGAGCCAGGCCACCAGCTCCTGTCGGGGGATGGCGCCGACGCGGAGCGCCTGCGCGCGCGACCTGATGGTGGGCAGCAGCCGTCCGATGTCGTCCGCCACCAGCACGAACATCTGCCGGGCCGATGGCTCTTCGAGCGCCTTGAGCAGGGCGTTCTGGGTCTGCTCGTTCGCCCGATCGAACCCCTCCACGAGAACCACCCGACGGTCGCCAGCGATCGGCGTGCCGGCGCTCTCGAGCAGCCAGCGGCGAGCGGCGCCCACGATGCTCTCGCCCGTGGAACGCCCTTCGCGCCAGGTTTCCGGCGATCCGATGACGAGGTCGGGATGTGACCTGGCACGCGCGTCGCGACAGCCACGGCACGCGTTGCAGGGGCGATCGACAGTCCCACGGTTGGCGCAGAGCAGGAGTGCCAGCAGGTCCTCGACGAATGCGCCCTTCCCGGCGCCTCTCGGTCCGTGCACCAGGATCGTCCGCTGCAGCCGACCGGCGCTCGACGCCCGCAGTGCGGCCTCGCGCGCTGTCTCGTGGCCGACGCTCAAGAAGCCGGCCTGCACCTCGGAAAGGGACACCGGCTGAGTATAGGTAAGCGACCGGTAAGCAGGGAGTGAGGGGCATTCCGCATGCTCGGGCTGGCACCCGCCGGGGAATGCCGCCGGGCATGACGCTGGCGACCGGCCGGCAACCGGCTCCGCCGTCGATGGGCGAACCCGGCGGGCGCCACGGGCACCACGGGCGTCACGGGCACCACGGACGTCCTCGCGGATGCGGCAGTGGCATACTTCGTGCACCGACCCTGCCCGAGACTACGAGGAGGACGATATGGCCGAAGACGTCTCCACCGGGCTGCGCCAGGTGGTGGAGAGGGTGCTCGAGGCAGACGTGACCGACCAGATCGCGCGGCGTGGCCGAGAGATCGCCGCGTCCGTCAGCGAAGCAACCGATGCCGTCGCCGAACGCGCTGCAAAGGCCTGGAACGAGTCAGAACCCCAGCGCCGGGAGGCTGAGAAGAGCATGCGCCAA
>CAWEUD010000020.1:0-81845 GCA_963812115.1 uncultured Chloroflexia bacterium | reverse complement strand
CATCTACCAATCCAGCCCCATCCTCGCTCGTATCGCCAGCAAGGGTTGATGTGAGCGGTGCTACCCCGTCGATCCCCGCTTGGAAGCCGCCGGGGGCGACGCGCCCTCCGGGAAAGGACGGCGGAAGGTCAGCAGCGCCCCTCCGCCGCTCAGCTCCAGGCGCCCGGTCGCCAGGCGCCAGGTCGAGACGTGCCTGAGCGCCTCGAAGAAGCGAGCCTCGACCTCATTGCGATCGCCCGGACAGGAGGCGAGGTGGCTGATGAGCCCCGGGATGGTGATGGCGTCCGGCGTGACGCTCAGCTGCTCCGTCTCGTAGGTGTTGCACCCACCATTGCCTACCGCCACGTCGCCACGAACAGCGAACGAGACGGGCGCGCCCTCCGCGGGAGCGATGGTGTGGCCGTCCAGCGAGCCGTCGAGCAGCTGCCACGGGCCGATCAGTCCCGGATCAATAAGGCCGCCCCACATTGCACCGCCGCCGCTGGCGGCGCTTCCGTCCACCAGGGCGCGATCGCCGAGTGGCTCGGAAAGCTCGAGCTCGTACGGCACCGGCGGGGCCAGCGGGCAGGTAAGCGCCTCGTTTGGGCCAAGCGTCGGGAGCGGCTCGAGGAAGATCGTCGCCACCACGCGAGACGGCTCATAGCTCACCTCGGGCGGGAGGACCTTGTCGCTGATGTCGCGCCCGCCGCTGCATGGGACCTCCCAGACGCCGATGCTGATGGACCGATCGTTCGGACCGGGCAGCTCGCCCGCCTCCAGGCCCCAGCGGGCGGTCGAAAGGACCGGCTCCCCCTGCGGTACGCTCGGTGCGCTCCCGGTACAGCCGGCCAGCAGGAGGGCCGTCGCCCCGCCGAGGAGCGCCAGCCGCCTGATCACGGGACCGTCACGCGCCAGAGCACGCCCCGTCGTGCGGGATTCGCACCTCCATGGCCGAAACGAACGGGAGGTTGATCTCGCTGCCGAGGAGGCCCCAGCGAACGGTGAGCAGCGCGTGGTCGATGATCAACCCGCCGTCGACCATCCAGTTGGCGCCGACCGTCTCGCAATCTGAGCTCATGCTGCCGGTCATCAGGATGATCGCCTCGCCGCCAGCTGCGACCTCGATCGGCTCGAACGGTTGGGTATCGGTCCACGAGACGAGCTGACCACTCGCGGGCAGCGCCGGGTAGAGGGCGACGAGCGGCACGAGATCAGCGCCAATCGGTTGAACTGCTTCGACCGTCATGCCGATGGGACCGTTGTTGCGGATACTGAAGGCCATCGCCGCTGACTTGCCGGGAGCGTAGTCGGAGACGACGCAGTCAAACGCTTCGACAGGGTCCTCGCACGTATCGCCGCCGACGACGTTCACGGCGCTGAACGAACCCTGACCCGCGGGGTGGATGGACGCGATGACCACCTGCCCGGCAACGAGCGCCAGCACGCTGACGGTCAGGAGGATCAGGAGCAACCCGCGTGCCCTTCGCCAGGAACGTGACGAGCGACGGCTGCCGGCCGTCGGCAGCGCGAGCTCGGTCATCGAGTCACCCCCGCAGCACCATTCGGCGGCAGCATGACCCTGGGCGACGCCGTTGACAAGAGCCAGCTGGCGCTATCGCCCGCGACGGTTCACGCGTTGCCGCGCGCGGTCGATGGGGGCTCGCAGGGAAGCGGCCAAGTCCGGAGCAACGTTCTCCAGGGCCGCCGCGGCGCGCGCAAAGGACGCAGCCGCCTCCGCGACCTCGCCCGCCACCTCGTGCGAGTGACCGACATTGAGGTAGAGGGAGGGCAGGAATGAGGCCGCGCTTCCGCCGGCGGCTTGCGCGTGCTCCAGCGCCAGGCGATTCCACCGCTGCCGTGCCACGTCGTCGGGCTGGACCCTGGCGAGGTAGTGCGCCGCCACGCTGGCCTCCAGCGGAGATCCCTGCGCCTCCCATGCCTGGCCGTAGAGCTCCGCTGCGCGCTCCCCATCGCCGGCCTGCTCGGCCTCCGCGCCGGCCACGCACAGCTTGACGACGGCGTTCTCGGGATCGAGCGCAGTCACGCCAGGTGCCGCTCCAGGAATCGGCCACGTCCACGCCGGCCGACGAAGATCCCGTCGCGCACCACCGGCTCGCCGCGGAGAAGGACGGTGCGCACCTCGCCGCGCGCGACCATCCCCTCGTACGGGGTGAAGTCGCTGAAGTGGTGCAGCGCGTCCTGGGTGATCGTGCGCGACGCTTCGGGATCGAAGAGCACGAGGTCGGCGTCACGACCCGGCCTCGATCGCTCCCTTGGACGGCAGGCCGAAGAGCCGGGCGGGCGTCGTCGCAAGCGACGTCGACCATGCGCTCCAGCGACATGCGCCCGGCCGCCGGCCCGAAGGTGTAGGTCACCGCCAGCAGCGTCTCGATCCCCGGCGCTCCGTTGCTGATCTTCGGGAACGGCGGCGCGGGCAGCTGCTTGTCGACCGCCAGGCGGTCCGGGACGTGGTCGGAGGCCACCAGGTCCATGCCGCCGCGCGCCAGCCCCAGCCACAGCGCCTGCCGGTCCGCGTCGGAGCGCAAGGGGGGCGAGATGACGGAGCGGATGAGCTCGGCCTCGTCATCGGCGTCGTAGGCGGCATCGGTCTTCGACAGGTACTGCGGGCAGGTCTCGGCGTAGACCGGCCAGCCGCGCGCCTTGGCGGCCGCGACCTCGGCCAGGGCATCGGCGCATGAGAGGTGGACGATGTAGACCGATGCCTCCGCCGCCTGCGCCAGCGCGATCGCGCGGTGCGTCGCCTCCGCCTCCGCGTAGGCAGGCCGCGTCAGCGCGTGATGGCGGCAGCCGGTATGGCCCGATGCCAGCGCCCGCTCCACCAGCGCGTCGATGATCGTGGCGTTCTCGCAGTGGACCTGCAGCATGCCGCCCAGGCGGCCCATGGTGCGCAGCGCCTCGAAGAGGCGGTCATCGGCCAGGCGAAAGTCGTAGACCATGAACGCCTTGGCGGTCGGCACCCCCGCGTCGACCAGGGCAGGAAGCTCCGCGATCGGATCAGGCTGATGCCCGCCCAGGACCGATGAGAGCGCGTAGTCGACGGCCGACTCGCCCTCTGTGCGCGCGCGGAATTCGCGCATGCCGGCGACGAGCGAGGCGGCGCCCTCCTCGCTGATGCCGGTGCCCGGGTTGTTGAACGACAGGAAGGTGGTCGTGCCGCCGTGCGCGGCCGCCACCGAGTCGGCGTAGAAGCGGTCCGGCAGCTCGTCGGTGGGGAGGCGGGTGTGGGTGTGGACGTCGACCACGCCGGGGAGCACCAGGAGGCCGGTCGCGTCAAGCGTCTCGGCGTCCGCATGGCGTCGCGCGAGGCCTTCCCCGACGGCCTGAATCCGCCCGTCGCTGATCGCCACGTCCGCCGGGAAGCTGCGCTGGGCGGTGACCACGGTGCCGCCGCTGACAAGGAGATCAGGTTCTGCCACGCAGCGGAGCCTACCGCGCCGCGGATCCCTGAGGAACTCTGACTCGGCGCGCGGGCGTGCGAACCCTGCTCGACGAAGGGAGAAGGTATGACATCGCCCGGACGGAGCCGCGCGGCTCGCGCAGCCAGGCCCGCATCCGTCGGCCGTCATCGGGAAACGCGGCACGAAGCGCCATGGTCGCGCTGGCTGCTCGGCGCCGATTCGTCGAACTGTCTCGGACGATGACCCAGCAGCTGACGGTCGTTGCCCGCCAGCCATGCTGGGTCGCCACGCGGGTGGCGAGGCGGGTGTATCGGTTCACCTGAGCGATGAGGCCGCCCACGTCGATCAGGCTCGTCTTCAGCTCGATCACCAGGAGGCTGCCACTCGCGGGATGGAAGGCGAGGATATCGATGGCCCCGCGCTCGCCGTAGATGGCGAATGAGACCTCCGGCTGAAAGACCCACTGCGGCAGGTGCGCGAGGATGCGGCTCACCTGTTCCTGCATCGCGGAATGCGCCGAGTTCAGCAGCTGCTCCAGCTCGCCTCCGCGCCAGCGAGGCACGACGTCAACGCGAATGTCCAGCGCTGCAGCGATGCGCGTGATCGCGTCGAGGCGAAGCGACGTGATCCGCGGGCCTTCGGCACGACTGACGCTGCTCGCCGAGAGCCGTGCGGCGCGAGCCACATCCGCCTGGCGCCATCCCTTGCGTACCCGCACGGCACGGATCGCGGAGCTGAGCCGGCTGGCGTCCATGCGGAAAGTGTCGTCGGGTGGGCTTATCGATCAGTTATCGGCGGCTTCCCTGTCAGAACATCTGGCTGAGACTGCTACGTCTGCCGATCGGCTCGACTTCCTGTCACCCATGCAGTCTGTGAGGCTTAGGCGGCCACACCCTCCCCGGCGCCCGCCGTACCACGCTCGCGTCCGCCCACCGCGGGCAGCGCAACTTGCAGGAGGTGCGGATTTGGCAGGGATATGTCGGCAAAAGTCCGGCAAGGACTCAAACGCTGCACATCTGGCAGGATCGCCAGGTCGGCGCTGGTCAGGCCCCCGGGCCGACGCCCCCCGGGCCGACGCCCCCCGGGCCAACGCCCCGCCTCTTCCGCGTCGTCCCCCTCGTCCGCCTCGTCCCGCGCCATGCTCGACGAATGATGCAGCCGCAGCTCCGGTGGCTTCTCGATCATCTCCCCGGCAACCGGCACGCCGACCATCTGCTGCTTGTTGCCGCGCACCTCGTACTGCCCGCGGCCCTCCCGCTGCCGGGTTCGGTCGAACCACCACCCGGCCAGCAGCACGAGCAGCAGCAGACCACCGAGCACCAGGAACGGCCAGGGCATCACGCCACCTCGCTGATCTCGATCGGCTGGGCGCCCTCCCACAGCACGCGTCGGCCGGCTTCCGCCAATCGCTCCCGCCAGCCGTCGTCCGGCAGCAGCGTGGCGAAGTGGTTTCCGGCGAGCTGCCCCACGCGTGACGAGAACGAGCACGCGCCGTAGGGGAAGAGGATCTCGCACTCGCTGATCTCGCCGACGTAGATCAGGAGATCGCCCGGAGCCGGATGGGACGTGTGGTTCTCGAAGCCGACGTCGGGTCGCTCCTCGCCGAACGGGATCCAGGTCGACTCGCCGCTCCACTTGCAGTGGATGAGCTGCGAACGGATGGGAAGCCACGGGCGCAGTGCGGCCCGCGTGCGAGGCGCCGCGTCCTCCCAGCGCGCGCTGAACTCGAGATCGTCCCCCACCTTGACCTGCAGACCTGCCATGCAGACAGGATAGCGCCGCAACCCGCCGCAACCCGCCGCCATCGGTCATGATGGCGCCATGGCTGAGCAAGGCTTCGCGATCAGTACCCACGTCCTGGACCTGGAGACCGGCGAGCCCGCGGCCGGCTTCCCGGTGGCACTCTTCCGCTTGGCGGAGAGCGGCAGCCCGATCCTCCTGGCGGAGGCCAGGACCGATGACGACGGGCGCGTGCGCGCCCTCATCCAGGGGCAGCTCACGGAGGGCAGCTACCAGCTCGTCTTCGACGTGGCGGCCTACTACGACGCCGATGACCAGGACGCACCCTTCTTCGAGAACATGGCCATCGGCTTCCGCATCGACGACACGCAGCGCAGCTACCACGTCCCGTTGCTGCTGTCGCCCTTCGGGCTCTCGAGCTACCGCGGCAGCTAGGTTCTGCCTTCGGTGGCTGAACTCCACGTCCGCGACATGGCGCCGGCGGATCGCCCGTGGGCGCAGGGGCTCATCGCCGCTGCGTCCGGCGGCGTCGCGACCGTGGCGCGCCTGGGAGAGCTGATCGACCCGCTGCAGCTCGAAGGCATCGTGGCAGAGGTGGGATCGCGGCCGATCGGGCTGGCCACCGTCCAGGAGTCAGCGGAACGCGGCATGGAGGTCGTCACGCTGCACGCCGAGCCGCGGGGCGAGGGTGCGGGGACGACGCTGCTGGCCACGGCATGGCAGGTGGCGGCGGCGAGCGGCCACCAACGGCTCTGGCTGGTCACCACCAACGACAACCTAAGTGCGCTGCACTTCTACCTGCGGCGCGGGATGCGCATCGCGGCGGTCCACCGCGGGGCGGTGGAACGCGATCGAGCGCTGAAGCCGGAGATCCCCTCGTTCAACGGCGAGAACGGCATGCCGATACGCGACCTCCTCGAGCTCGAGCTGCCCACCGAGGAAGGATGGGAGCCGACCACCCGGCCGTTCCCCCGCATCGAGGACCTGGATCAGCTGTCGGCCGAGGCGTTCGTCGCTGAGGTGCAGCCGCTCTTCGAGGGCGCGCCGCGCTTCCTCGCCCGTTTGGCACAGGCTCATCCCTTCGAGGACGACGAGGGTCTGCTGGCATCGGCCCTCGAGGTCGCGCACGCGCTCCCGGAGGACGAGAAGCTGGAGCTGGTGGCGGCGCACCCGCGCATCGGCGCCGCGCCTGAGTCGGTCTCGACCGCGTCGTACGCCGAGCAGGGATACGACGCTGAGTCGCCCGAGGATGCCGAGACAGCGCGCGCCTACGAGGAGCTGGCCATGCTCAACGAGATCTACGAGCAGCGCTTTGGGTTTCGCTACGTCGTCTTCGTGGCGGGCCGCCCGAAGGCGGCCATCGTGCCGCTGCTGGAGCACGCGCTGCGTAACGATCGCGACGTGGAGCTGCGCCGCGCCGTCGACGACACGATCTACATCGCCGGAGATCGGCTGCGGAAGCTCCGTGGCCTCGGAACGGAGGAGTAACCAATGGACTACGAGATCCACTATGGCAAGGCCGACGTCAAGGTCTACCGCACCCACGGGACGCCGCTGCGGGGTGTGATGACGATCCCGGAGTCCCCCTTCGCCGGGCGCGAGAACGCGCTCATGGCGGCCCAGCTGGAGGTCGTGGTGCGCGGCGAACAGTTCCTGGAGGCCTACACGCGTGGCGACAACCGGCAGGTGGTGGCCACCGACACGATGAAGAACTTCATCCATGCCGCCTCGCTCGAGTCTCCCGCATCGACGCTCGAGGGGTGGCTGCACCACGTCGGCCGGCGCTTCCTGGAGACCTACCCGCACATGGAGCGGCTGAGCATGATCGGGCGCGAGCTGCCATTCCCGGCGGCGGTGGTGCCGGCGGACGATGGCGACGGCTTCGCCGCCTCGGATCGCCTCTTCGCTCGCGACCGGAACGACACCTCCACCGCGTCGATCGACCTCGAGCGCGACGCGTCTGGCGACGTCGTGGTTACCGGCCACGCGTGTGGTCGCGCCGATCTGCAGCTGATCAAGCTGACCGGCTCCGCGTTTGCCGACTTCGCTCGCGATGAGCACACGACCCTGCCCGAACGTCGCGACCGCCCGCTCTACGTCTGGACCGATATCGGCTGGCGCTACACCGATGCCGGCGATGCGCTCGGCGACGATCCCTCGCGCTACGTCGATGGCGCGCAGGTCTCCGACCTCGCCTCGGCGGTCTTCCACGAGTTCGTCTCCCTCTCCATCCAGCACCTCGTCCACGAGATCGGGGGAAGGATGCTGGCGCGCTGGCCGCAGCTGGCCGAGGTGAGCTTCGAAGCGACCAACCGGCTCTGGGACACCGTCGCCGAGAGCGAGACGGATCCGGAGGTGAAGTCCTACTGCGACCCCCGGCCGCCGTTCGGTCGCATCGGCCTCGTCATGCGCCGCTGAGGGTGAGTCGCAGGCGCGCCAGGGTCCGGCCTTCGGCCACCGCCGATGGGCTCCGGCCGGGCGCTTCGGATCAGAGGAGGGTCGGGATGTCGATCGCCGGACATCGGTTCATGACCACCAGCAGGCCGGCATCGTGCGCGCGCTGGGCGGCCTCCTCGTCCCACACGCCAAGCTGCAGCCATACGGCCTTCGCGCCGATGGCGATGGCTTCGTCGACATGTGCACCCGCTCGGTGGGAGGCTCGAAAGACGTCCACCACCTCGATCGGGCTGTCCGGCGGTCGGGCCGTCGCCGCCGTGGCGAGGTCAGGCGCCGTCTGCACGCCATGGATGGTCGTCTCGCGCGGGTAGATCGGGATCATCTCGAAGCCGTGCCGCATCAGCGTTCGTGAGACCCCGTGACTCGGACGCATCGGGTCGGGCGAGCAGCCGACCACGGCCCAGACATGGAACCGCGTGAGGATTTCGCGCGCAACCTCGGGGTCGGACCATCGCTCGGCGCTCATCGGTTCCGAGCAAGCTCCTGGAGCGCCGCACGGATTCGTGCGTCGAGCCCGCCTTCCGTCCCTGCCACCGCGCCCGCAGCGCGTCGGGCCTCCGAGGCGGTGTAGCCGAGCGATTCCAGCGCGGCCACGACGTCCGAGTCGGAGGGTCCTCCCGGAGCCGCCGCGATACCGGCCGCGTGGATCTTCTCCTTGAGCTCCAGGATGATCCGCTGCGCCGTCTTGCGGCCGACGCCGCTGACGCCGGTCAGGACGTCGACGTCATCGGTCACGATCGCCATCTGCAGCTTGGTGACCGGGTAGGCGGCCGTGATGGCGAGCGCCAGCCGCGGCCCGACGCCGGAGACGGTCATGAGCAGCTCGAAGAAGGCGAGCTCCTCCGCGGACCCGAAGCCAAACAGGGCCTGCTGGTCCTCGCGAACCAGGTGATGGGTGAAGAGGTGCGCCTCTCGCTCCGGCCGCATGCGGGCCAGCAGGGCCGGGCTGATCATGACCCGGTACCCGACGCCGCCAAGCTCGATCACCACGTAGTCCAGGCCGATGTGCGTCACCGGCCCACGCAGGGTGCCGATCATCTGGCCGTCGCCAGCCGCGGCTCGCTCTCGGCCCGGTAGGCGCAGCCGATCGCCACCGCCAGCGCGTCGGTTGCGTCGTCGGGCACGCCGCTCAGCGAGACGGAGAGCAGGCGTTCCACCATGCTCGCCACCTGCCGCTTGTCGGCCGAACCGTTGCCGCACACCGTCTGCTTGACCTCGTTCGGCGTCGGCTCGTCGACCACCAGGCCGGCCTCGGCAGCCACCAGCAGGGCGATGCCACGGGCCTGGCCGACCGTCATGGCCGTCTGGACGTTGCGCTGGAAGAAGAGCCGCTCCACGCCGACGCGCACGGGCCGGTGCTCTGTCAGCAGCGCCGTGAGTGCGCCATGCAGCTGCCGAAGCCGATCTGCATCTGCCTGGGCGGCGGTCGTCCGAATCACGCCTGCGTCGACGAGCCGCAGGCGGCCGCCGGCGAACTCGACCACGCCGAACCCGCACGCCGCTGTGCCGGGATCGATGCCGAGGGTGATCATCGGCTGCATGGTACGCGGCCTCGTGGCTTGACCGCGGCCGGCATCGGCTCGGTGCACCGACGTCTCAAAGGCCGAGACGGTCGATCGCCCCACGCGCCAGGTCCTCGAGGATGATGCGCCGCGTGAGGTCCGGGGCGGGCAGCGTGAGGGCGATGGTGAAGTCGAGCGGCGGCTCGATCACCGTCAGCGTTGTCGCGGTAGGGTCGGGACAGGCCGGGCAGTAGTCAAACCACGCCGCCTCGCCCACGCCGTGCAGCTCCTCCGCTCGCCCGTCGAGCGGCAGCTGGTCAACCATGTCCTCCCCCCGGCCGGGGACCGCAGCTTCGCGTGCCACAAGGACGAGGACCGACGTCGAGGCCTCCGGAGCGTCGTAGCGGCAGGCCGCGTTGCCATCCAGGTCGGGCTGGGGTTCGCCCGGCGGGAGGGTGGCGGCGACGGCGGCCGAGAGCTCCTCGAGGTCGAGCAGCTCGCAGGCTTCGAACTGCGCGACGTCGATGGCAGGCGGTGACGCCGGCACCGCAGACGTCAGCGGTTCGCTGCTGGTGGGCGGCGAGGCCGGGCTGGTCGCCGCGCAGGCCGTCAGCGCGAGGCAGGCGAGCGCGGCGACCGCGCGCGATGACGCAGGCATCGGTTCAGGCGACGGATGCCTCCAGCTGCTCCATCAGCTCGTCGGCGATGTCGAAGTTGGCGTAGACGTTCTGGACGTCGTCGAGGTCCTCCAGCCGTTCCACGAAGCTGAGCACGGCGCGCGCCGACTTCTCGTCGCCGATCTCCACCTTCGTGGTCGGTTCCATGGAGAGCTCGGCCGACTCGGCCTCGTAGCCGGCACCGGCCAGGACGACGCGCACCGCCTCGAGGTCGGCGGGCTGGGTCAAGACGAGGATCGAGCCGCCCTCGGGTGAGCCGACGTCGGCGGCACCGGCGTCGATCGCCGCCAGCGTGACCTCGTCGGGGTCACGTCCGTTGAGCGGGATCGAGATCAGGCCGCGCTGCTCGAACTGCCAGGCGACGGTGGTCAGCGAGCCGCCGGACTTCGAGAAGATGGAGCGCACCTCCGAGGCGGTCCGGTTGCGGTTGTCGGTCATGGCCGCCACGATGACTGCCACGTTCGCCGGGCCCAATCCCTCGTAGGTGATCTCCTCGTACTGCTCCGCGTCGGCGCCGCCACCCGTGGCGCGCTCGATCGCGCGCTTGATGTTGTCGGCGGGCATGGAGTTGGCTTTCGCCTTGTCGATCGCCATGCGCAGCCGGTAGTTGGCGTCGATGTCCCCGCCACCCTGCCGCGCCGCGGTGATGATCTCGCGCGTGAGCTTGGTGAAGAGCGCGCCGCGCTTCGCGTCGTTGGCGCCCTTCTGCCGCTTGATCTGGGACCACTTGCTGTGGCCGGACATCGGCCCTCCTTCGTGCGTCACCCATGGGCCGATGCGACCGATGGCGCAGCCGGACCGGGTCTCGTGCGGGTTCGTGTGGAGGCCGATTCTACCAAGGCGCACGCATGGCTCCCGGCCCGGCTCCCGTCGCCCGGCCCAATACGGCCACGCCGGACGCGATCGCTTCGCGCGTAGCATTGCCCCCATGAGCACCTGGGACGAGGCATTCTCCGCGCGCTACGACGAATGGGCAGCCGGGATGCTCGACGACGTCCCGTTCTACGTGGCCCTCGCGCAGCAGGCCGACGGGCCGATCGTCGAGCTGGCCGTCGGGAGCGGCCGGGTGGCGATCCCGGTCGCCAAGGCGACCGGCCGGAGGGTCATCGGCATCGATACGTCACCGTCCATGCTCGAGCAGGCGCGCGAGCGGAGCGCGGCAGCCGGCGTTCGGCTCGATCTGCGCATGCTCGATATGCGGGAGCTGGCGCTGGACGAGCCGGCTGCGCTGATCTACTGCCCGGCGAACGCGTTGATGCACCTTCCGACCTGGGCTGATCGCCGCCGCACGTTCGAGCGCGTGGCGACCTGCCTCCGAACCGGTGGACGATTCGCATGGAACGCGTTCGCCTTCTCGCACAGCGTCGCGGCGGAGCTGGACGGCGCGCACCGGGACGAGCCGGTCCCGCACACCGTCCACTACCGGATCGGGGACAACCGGGTCGACATTGACATCGACGATGGCGGGCGCAGCTCTCTGTGGTGGGCCACCAGGAACGAGTGGCTGGGGCTGATCGACGTCGCCGGGCTGGAGCTCGAGTCCCTGGGCGGTGGCCTCGGGGCCGAGCCCTTCAGCGAAGATGCCGGCCTCTACGTCTTCACAACGCGCCGGCCGGCGCTGGCTCCGGGGGCGACGGAGCATGCCGGGCGCCTGCTGGAACGCATGGTCGGCTCGTGGATGCTCACCGGGGAGATGGGGTCCACGCCGCTCCGCCAGCGCGTGGAAGCCCGCTGGGCGCTCGGCGGGCGCTACGTCGAGATGCGGTGCATGCAGGAGGACGCGCCGGAGGACGCCGCCCCCTACGAGGCCCTCTACCACATCGGCTTCGAAGCCTCCTCGGGCCGCATGGTCATGCACCTCCTCGATTCGACCGGTGTGGTGGCCGAACGCAGCGTGGGAGCCGGAGTTCCGGAGGCGGATGCGATCACCTTCACCTTCCCGTATCTCGGCGGCCCCTTCACAAACCGGTTTACCTACGATCCGCGGGACGACAGCTGGACGCATGAGCTCAGCGCGTGGCGGGAGCGTGGCGCTGTCCCCTTCGCCACGAAGCGTCTCACGCGGGCCGCGCGCGGATGACTCGGCCGCAGGACCTGCCGGAGAACGCGGGCGTCCTCAGCTACCTTGGGCAGGGGGATCGGGCCCAGCGCGTGGCGGTGACGCGCCCGGCGCCCGATGTCGACACCTATCGCCTCGGCGCCCCCCCCGACATCGTGGAGTGGCTCTGGAGACGCTGAACGCCGCGCTGCCGGCCGACACGCGCCGACTGTTCGCCGGAGGCGCCGCGCTGGTCGAGCCCGAGTCCGGGCTGATCCTGGCCGTCGCTCTCGGCACCGAGTATGGGATACGCCTGACCGGGGCCGGGCTGATCGCGGCGCGCGAGGCCGCCTTCGCGACGGTGCACACCTTTCGGTCCGTCGACCGCACGCTCGACATCGCGGCGACCTTCGGCACCGGCTGGGTGTTCGGCAACCACGACCCGCGCGAGGGCGAGTGGCTGGCCGAGACCTACCGCGCGGCGAACCTATAATGGACACCCATTCCCTGGCCCGATGATTCGCCGCCCCGCGGCATCCTGAACCGACGGGTGGCGGCGCTCGCTTCTCAGCGACCACAAGGAGCATCGATGAAGCCCACCTCCCCCGACAAGATCCGGAACGTCGCGCTCATCTCCCACGGTGGCGCCGGCAAGACGACGCTCGCCGAGGCGATGCTGTTCGACGCCGGCGCCATCGGCCGCATGGGCAGCGTGGACGCCGGAACCGCCACGCTCGACTGGGATCCGGACGAGCAGAAGCGCCAGCAGAGCATCAACCTGGCGATCGGCAGCCTGGAGCACGATGGCGTGCGTATCACGCTGGTGGATACCCCCGGCTATGCCGACTACCAGGCCGATGTGGTCCAGGCGCTCGCCGCCGTGGATGCGGCGATCGTGGTGATCGACGCCAGCGCCGGCGTCGAGGTCGGGACCGAGGAGGTGTGGCGGCTGGCCGAGGCGCGCAAGCTTCCCCGCTTCGTGTTCGTCAACAAGATGGACCGCGAGAACGCCAACTACGACGCCTGCCTGGACGGGCTGAAGGCGCGCTTCGGGCCGAAGATCGCGCCGGTCTACCTGCCCATCGGCTCGGCCGACTCGTTCCGTGGCTACATCGACGTGATCGAGGAGCACGCCAACGTCTACGAGGGCGGCAAGCCCAAGGAGGTGCCGATCCCCGACGACCTGCAGGGCATCGAGCACACGCGCCGCGACGCACTGGTGGAGGCCGCTGCCGAGGCCAGCGACGAGCTGATGATGAAGTACCTCGAGGGCGAGGAGATCAGCGACGCCGAGATCGGCGCCGCCATGCACAAGGGCACCCGCGAGGGCAGCGTGGTGCCGGTCTTCGTCGGCAGCGCGCTGAAGAACATCGGCATCCGCGAGCTGATCGAGATGATCGTGAAGCACATCCCCTCCCCCGCCGAGGTCGGCACGCGCACCACCAAGGACGGCAAGGAGCTGAAGCCCGATCCGAAGGCGCCGTTCGTCGCGCACGTCTTCAAGACGACCGCGGACCCGTTCGTGGGACGCCTGACCTACTTCCGCGTCGTCTCCGGCACGCTCCACTCCCAGGGACACGTCTACAACGTCAACCGCCACGAGGAGGAGCGCATCGGCAACCTGCTGGCGGTGCAGGGCAAGGACCAGTCGAACCTCGCCGAGGTGGGACCCGGCGATATCGCCGCGGTGGCCAAGCTGACCAGCACGCAGAGCGGCGACACGCTGGTGGACGACAAGTCCAAGGCGGTCGAGCTGCCGCCCCTCGCCTTCCCGGCGCCCTCGCTGCAGGTGGCTGTCGAGCCGGAGTCGAAGGCCGACCTGGACAAGCTGGGCCAGGCGCTGGCACGCCTCCAGGAGGAGGAGCCATCGGTCCGCGTCCACCGCGGACGAGGGAACCGGCGAGACGATCCTGACCGCCATGGGCGACTGCGCACGTGGACGTCATCGTGGATCGGCTGAAGCGCAAGTTCGGCGCATCGGTCAAGACCAGCACGCCGAAGGTGCCGTACCGCGAGACGATCCGCAAGGCGACCAGGATCGACAACCGCTTCAAGCGCCAGACCGGCGGCCACGGCCAGTTCGGTCATGTGGTCATCGAGTTCGAGCCTCTCGACTCCGACGCGGACTTCGAGTTCGGCGACCGGATCGTGGGCGGCGTCGTGCCCAAGCAGTACATCCCGGCCGTGGAGAAGGGCCTGCGCGAGGCGATGTCGGATGGCGTGCTGGCCGGCTACCCGGTGGTCGGCATGAGGGCGACCCTGGTCGACGGCAGCTACCACACCGTCGACAGCTCGGAGATGGCGTTCAAGGTCGCGGCCTCGCAGGCGCTCAAGCGCGCCTTCCCGGAGGCGAACCCGGTGCTGCTCGAGCCGGTCCTGGAGGTCGAGGTGACCGTGCCCGACGAGTACATGGGCGACGCCATGGGCCAGATCACCGTCCAAGCGCGGCCACGTGCTGGGCATGGACTCGAGCGACGGGATGCAGCGCCTGCGCGCGCAGGTCCCGCAGGCGGAGATGTTCCACTACGCGACCGAGCTGCGCTCGATCACCCAGGGACGCGGCCGCTTCACCTGGAAGCTGGACCACTACGCGGAGGTGCCGCACAACATCGCCGAGAAGGTGATCGCCGAGCACGCGGCGTCAAGCGAACGACCGGAGAAGGCGCCGCTGACGAGGCGGCTCAAGCCGCGGCGCATCTCGCTTTGCCCGAACGGTCAGCCCTCGGCCCGCGTGATCGTTCGGCGACGGCCAGCTTCCGCTTGCCACGGCGCAGCAGCAGCCACCGGCCGTGCAGCAGGTCGGCGGCCGCCGGGCCGCGCGCGGGTCGAGTCATGCGCCGGTTGTTGAGGTAGGCACCGCCCTCCGACGACGGTGCGGCGCGCGTCGACCGCGGCTCTGCGCCAGGCCGGTAGCGACAGCAGCTCCAGGACCGCTGGCATCTCGTCGGCTGATCGCTGGGTCGTGGGCAGCTCCGCGAGCGGCGGCGGCAAGCGCGCCGCTCGTCGAGCGCGTGCAGGTCGCCCGGCCGAACAGCGCCTCGCTGGCCGCCACGGCCTGTCGCCGCCTCGTCGTCGCCGTGGACCAGTGCGGTGAGCTCACGCGCCAGGACCTGCTGCGCCTCGCGCGCCTCCGGCGTGCGCGGCGACGGCCGCTCGCCAGGGCGTGATCTCCTCGCGGCAGCGGAAGCTGAAGACCTTGAGGAGCGGGACGGCGTCCGCATCGGCCTGGTTGAGGAAGTACTGGTAGAAGGCGAAGGGCGAGGTCATCGCCGGGTCCAGGAAGATGGCCCCGGTCTCGGTCTTGCCGTACTTGGTGCCGTCCGCGCGCGTGACGAGCGGCGTCGCCAGGGCATGGACGGATGACGCCCTCGACGCGCCGGATGAGGTCGACGCCGGCGGTCAGGTTGCCCCACTGGTCGGATCCGCCGGTCTGCAGCATCGCTCCGTAGCGCCGATACAGCTCCAGGTAGTCCATCGCCTGCAGGATCTGGTAGCTGAACTCGGTGAAGCTGATCCCCTCGCGTGGAGAGGCGCGCGCTGACCGACTCCTTGGTCGAGCATGCGCGCCACGCTGAAGTGCTTGCCGATGTCGCGCAGGAAGGCCGATGGTCGCCGAGGCCGCCGGTCCACTCCAGGTTGTTCACGATCCGCGCCGGGTTGTCGCCGCTCGAAGCGCAGCAGGCCCTCGACCTGGTCGCGAATGCGTTCGACCCAGGCCTCGACCACCTGACATCGTTCAGCGACCGCTCCGCCGACTTGCCGCTCGGGTCGCCGACCAGGCCGGTGGCGCCGCCCACCACCGCGATCGGATGGTGGCCGGCCTCCTGGAAGCGTCGCATGGTCGATCAGCTGGACCAGGTTGCCGAAGTGCAGCGACGGAGCCGTCGGGTCGAAGCCGCAGTAGAAGGTCAGGGCACCGGCGGCGAGCGCAGCCGCCAGCGCAGCCTCGTCGGTGGTCTCCGCGATGAGGCCACGCCAGCGCAGGTCGTCAGAGCAGGTGTCTCCGCCACGAGCGCAGAGGGTGACCGGCCTGCGGGATCGTCACGGCCGCCGCGCCGTCCGTGCTACAGTCCGCAACCGATGTCCCGACGTCCTCCGCCACCCCGAGCCGGCAGGCCCGGCGCCCGCGCCCAGGCGCGCTCCGGCACGGGTCCCGGCGCCGCTCCCGGTCATCATCCTCGGGCTCGTTCCTGGCCCTCGCCGGAGCGCTCTTCGTGGCGCTGCTGCTGCTCTACCTGTCCTACACCTCGAGCCTGCCGGACCCGGCGGGCCTGGCGGACTTCCGGCTGGACGAGGGTTCTCGCGTGGTCTCGGCGGACGGCGTGGAGCTCGCCTCGTTCGCCGCGGAACGCCGCGACGTCGTGAGCCTGGACGACATCCCGCAGGTGCTGATCGACGCGCAGGTGGCCGCCGAGGATCAGAGCTTCTGGACGAACCCCTGCATCGACCTGCGCGGCATCCTGCGCGCCGCGCTACAGAACTTCCAGGCCGGCGAGCGCGTCTCCGGCGCCTCGACCATCTGCCAGCAGCTGGTGCGCATCCGCCTGATCGACGCCGACCTGATGGCCGACCCGACCGCATCCTGGAACGGAAGATCAAGGAGGCGATCCTGGCGCTGCGGGTGGGCGACGCCTATCCCGGAGAGGCGGGCAAGCGGAAGATCCTCGAGATGTACATGAACCAGGTCTACTACGGCAACCAGGCCTACGGGATCGCCGCCGCCGTGGACGCCTACTTCGGCAAGGACATCACCTCGTCGGCCCCCGAGGACCAGGTGACGCTGGGCGAGGCGGCCATGGTGGTCGGCCTGGTGCGCGCCCCCAGCCGCCTGGATCCGACCACCGAGGCGGTCCGAGCAGACCGATGCGCAGGGCAACACCATCCTGGTCGTGCCCGATACGCGCCGGAGCCAAGACGGTGCAGGGCTTCGTGCTGCGCAACATGGTCAAGTCGGGCTACATCACCCAGGCCGCAGGCCGATGCCGCCGCCGACGAGGAGATCGTGCTGGCGCCCGCGCAGCAGACGGAGTACAAGGCTCCGCACTTCGTGTACGCCGTGCGTCGAGAGGCGGCCGACCTGCTCGGCAGCGAGGAGCTGCTGGACACCGCGGCCTCGAGATCACCACCACCCTCGACTACAACGGCTACCAGGTCTTCGCCGAGAAATGGGCGCAGGTCGGCTACGACCTCGACCGCCTGACCGATGACCAGCTAGTCGCCAAGTACGGTGAGGCGCGCCCTGGACGTGGATCACGAGCCTCCAGGGCCGCAACATCAACAACGATGCGCTGGTCAGCGCTCAACTACCGCACCGGGGCGGTGATCGCCTACGTCGGCTCGGCGAACTACTACGGCGATGCCACGCCGGCGCACCAGCCGGCGTACGACGTCGTGGGCACGGCCTACCGGCAGTCCGGGATCGCCTTCAAGCCGATCACCTACGCCACCGGCTTCGAGCGCGGCGTGATCACGCCCGCCACCATGTTCATGGACGTCCGCGGCGGACATCGCCGAGGGCTACAACCCGCCGAACGCGGACGGTGGCGAGCGTGGCCCGATCCGCGTCCGCGACGCGCTGAAGTACTCGGAGAACATCCCGGTCGCCAAGGCGCAGCAGCTCATCGGCACGCAGAACGTGGTCGACATGGCAGAACGCATGGGCCTGCAGTGGGATCCACAGCAGGCCGCAGGGCGTCGGCCGTCCCGTCGCTGACCCTGGGCGTCATCGGCGTGCACCAGCTCGACCTGGCCGGCGCCTACGGCGCGCTCGCCAACGGCGGCATGCTCGCCAAGCCGTACCTGATCGAGACGATCACCGACCGCAACGGCGAGGTCATCTACAACCACGCGGACGATGCGCCCGGGCCGCAACGCGTGCTCTCCGAGCAGTCGGCCTACCTGGTCACCGACATCCTGGCCGACAACACCGACCCGGCGCAGAACTCGATCTGGGGCCCGCGCTTCCAGCTCCCGACCGATGAGGGCCGCCGCCCCGCGACGCTGAAGACGGGCACCACCAACGACTTCCGAGACCTGCAGGCTTTCGGCTACCTGGCCGCCGATGCGGAACCCGATCGTCAGCGAGGGCGCCATCGTCACCGGCGTCTGGGTCGGCAACAGCGACTTCTCCGCCATCGCCGACGTCTTCGCGGCCGATGGACCCACCTACATCTGGCACGACTACATGGCCGAGGTGACCGCGCACAACGCCCTGCCGGTCCGCGATTTCCAGCGCCCGTCGGGAATCGTGGAGGTGGAGGTCGACGCGATGAGCGGCATGCTGCCCGGCCCGGAGACGCTGACCACCGTGACTGAGATCTTCGCGGAGTCGAACCGGCCGGGCCAGCAGGACACCGTGCACCGGGCGCTGCGCGATCGAGGCCGAGACCGGCAAGATCTGGCAGGAGGGGTGTGGCGACTCCGGTTGGCGCGACGCCTTCGGGGTCGCCCGACCCCAGCGCCGAGCCGGCGCCGCCGGTCCCGGCAGAGGACGTCTACCTCTTCCTCGCCGATTGGGACAACGAGCACCCCGCCTGGGACGCAGTCCAACGAGGCGTGGATCGCGAAGTGGAAGGGCAAGGAATCGTCGCTGCGCCGCAGCCCCATCCTCGCCCTCGACGCCCCGCTCGCCCCCGTGGAGGAGTGCACGCCGGGCGAGGTCCCGACCTCGACGCCCAGCCCGTCGCCCAGCCCGTCTCCGTCGCCAACCCCCGAACCGACGGCCACGCCTGAGCCCACGCCGGCGCCCGAGACGCCCACGCCGGCGCCATCGGTGCCTGCCAGCACCACGCCGGCGACCCCCAGCCCCACGCCGCCTCCGACGCCGAGCGCCAGCGTCAGCGCCGGCGGCTAGAGCTCCGCGACCGTCGCCTGGTCGCCACCCTCTTCGCGCCGGCCGGGACGTGTCCCGCGCACGCGCGGATGGTCCGCCAGGTACTCGCGAACGGCGCGCCGCAGCGCGCCCGTTCCCGCCCCGTGCAGGATGACCGCCTCGTCCAGGGCGGCCAGCAACGCCTCGTCGAGGTAATCCGCAAGCCGCTCCAGGGCGGCCTCCACCCGCTCCCCGCGCAGGTCGAGACGGGGTGAGATCCGCGCTGCGGCCTGGCGTCGCAGCTCGTCGGCGGCGAGGTCGCGCGGCGCGGGGCCGCGGATCGGCTCAGGCACGACCTCGAGGTCATCGGCGGGGACGACGACCCGGGATGTGTCCGTCTCCAGCGTCACGCGACCCGTCCGGCCGCTCAGTTCCACGATGCGGCCGACGCTGCCGAGCGTCATGCTGCGGCCCCAGAGACCGACCCGAGGCTGTGGCGTATCGGCGGCTGGCACGGGCTCGTCGACTGCGGCGGGCGTGGCGTCGGAACGCTGCACCTCGGCCCGGGCCTGCGCGGCACGCTGCGAGAGCTCATCGAACGCCTTGCGCACGGGCGTCGGGGAAGCGGCGGCACGACCACCTGCCAGGTTGCGTTGCCGGGTGAGCTCGCGACGCAGCTCGGCTACCTCGCGCTCGGATCGAGCCAGCAGCTCGTCGGCGGCCCGCCGCGCGTCGGCCAGCATCTCGGCCGCCTCGCGCCGTGCGCGGCTGACACCGCTGCGCGCGAGCGCCCGGTCTTCCTCGGCGGAGCGCCGTTCCTGGCGCGCCTCCTCGAGCTCTCCGCGCCGCGCCTCCTCGGCACGTGCGATGGCCGCCAACGCCTCCTCCATGGACTGGTGCTCCACGGCGATGCGCGAGCGCGCATCGGCCAGGATCTCGGCCGGCAGGCCCAGCCGCTCGGCGATCGCGAACGCCTGGGACTTGCCCGGTAGCCCGATCTCCAGCCGGTACGTCGGCCGGAGTGTCTGCACGTCGAACGCGACGCTGGCGTTGCTGACCTGGGGGTGCTCCTGCGCGAACGTCTTCAGCTCGGCGTAGTGGGTGGTCGCCGCCACGGTGGCGCCGCGGGCCAGGAGCCGCTCGATGACGGCCATCGCCAGCGCCGAGCCCTCGGTCGGATCGGTGCCGGCGCCGATCTCGTCGAGGAGGACGAGCGAGCGCTCGTCGGCAGCCTCGACGAACCGGACGACGTTGCGCAGGTGGCTGGAGAAGGTGGAGAGTGACTGCGCGATGCTCTGCTCGTCACCGATGTCGGCCATGACGCGCCCGAATATCGGCAACCGGGCACCGTCGGCCGCCGGAACCCGCAGGCCTGCCTGGTGCATCAGCGCCAGCAGGCCGATGGTCTTGAGCGAGACGGTCTTCCCGCCGGTGTTCGGGCCGGTCGACCACGAGCGCGCGGTAGCCGAACCGCTCGCCCAGGCGCACGTCGATCGGCACGGCGGATGGCCCCAGCAACGGGTGCCGCGCCGAGAGCAGCTCGATCGCATCCGCCGCCGCGTTGGGTCGGACGCCGTCCATCTGCCGGCCCAGGCGCGCGCGGGCCATCCACAGGTCGGCCCGCGCCATCGCGTCGAGCGACGTTCGCAGCTGCTCCGCGCGCGTCTCCACCGCCCGCGACAGCTCGTCCAGGATGCGCTCCTCCTCGCGCGCGGCGTCGAGGGTGGCCTGGGTCCAGGTGTTGTTCAGCTCCACGACGCTGAGCGGCTCCACGAACAGGGTCGCCCCCGACGCGCTCTGGTCGTGGACGATGCCCTTGACGCGGCCCTTGGCCTCGGCCCGAATCGGGATGACGTAGCGTCCTGCTCGAACCGTGACGATCGCCTCACCGATGAGGCCCGCCATGTCTGAGGCGCGGAGCATCGCGTTCAGTCGCTCGCGCACCCGCTCCTGGGCCACGCGCATCCGCTTGCGGATGGCCGCCAGCTCGCTGGAGCGGTGTCGAGCACCTCGCCCGACTCGTCGACGCTGCGCTCGATCCGCTCCCGCAGGGCAGGCGCCGGATCGAGATCCTCGCGCACCTCGGCGAGGTGGGGCCGGCGCCACGAGGCGAGCCGCGATCGCAGGAGGTCGGCAGCCCGGCAGGTCTCGGCGATGTCGAGCAGGTCGGTCGCGACCAGCCGGCCCCCGCGACGCGCCCGTTCGAGCGCCGCCCGGATGTCCCGCGCGCCGCCGATGCTGGCCTGCGCCTGCTCGTCCAGCAGGCGTGCCGCCTCATCGGTCTGGTCCTGCCAGATGCCGACCAGGACGGCGTCGCCGCTGGGGAGCGTCTCCGAGCGCCAGGTCGCGCGACGGCTGGAACGCGCTGAGGGCGGCGAGCTGCTCGACGATCGCGGCGAACTCCAGCGCGCGCAGCGTGCCGTCACCCGCCGCGGAGCCGGTCCGAGGGCAGGCGCGGGGTCAGGCGCGGGAGACGTGCCGGTCATCGGCGTCCAGGAACCGCAGGGGTCGTGCCGCCCACTCGCCCGCATAGTCGACGCCGACTCGCGCGCGCCGCGTGACGCTGGCCGGTGGCACGCCGCGCTCCAGCCACACCGGATCGCCCAGCAGGTCGGCGCCGTTCAGCGAGCGGTCGAACCCGAAGGCCGCTCCCCAGGTTGCCGGGGCCGGAGGCAAGGCGGCGCTCCGGCACGTCGCCTCGGCGGCGGCGGGCCAGGTCGAGGCCCCGGCTCGATCGCGGCCGCACGCAGCAGCACCGCTTCGGGCTTGTCGGCCGGGCCGCAGACCACGTTGGCGCAGTGGTGGAGGCCGTAGATGAGGTACACGTACAGGTGGCCGGGCGGGCCGAACATGACGGCGTTGCGTTGGGTGCGGCCGCGCGAGGAGTGGGCCGCCAGGTCCTCGGGGCCCTGGTATGCCTCGACCTCCACCACGCGACCGGCCACCTGGCCCTCCCCGGACTGGTGGACGAGGACGCAGCCGAGCAGGTCCGGCGCAAGCTCGGCGGCGGGTCGATCGAACCAGGCGCGATCGGCGATGCGCCTATCCTCGCCGGCTGCGGTATTGGAGCGAGCCGGAGCCCCGGCCGCGCCCACGGTCAGGAGGGCTCCAGCAGCTGCGATACGTCGCCCGGGACGAGGTAGCGCGTCAGCACACCGATCGTGGGGATCACGATGTCTCGGAAGACCTGGACGAGCGCTGAGCTGTTCATCGCGTCGTAGAAGCCCTTGAGGATGCCCGAACCGGCAACCTCCGAGTCTGGCGCCGTCTTGAAGAAGGAGTCCATCACCACCACCAGGAAGGTGATGACCAGGACGGCGAAGAGGAAGCCCAGGATGGCGCCGCCCAGCTCGTCGAGCTGGCGGGCGATCGGCAGCCGGGTGCGCCGGTACATCGATCGCACGATGAACCAGCCGCCCACCACCAGACCAACGAAGAGAACCAGGAAGATGATCTGCTCGCGGAGCCCGGGCGTGAAGGCGTTCCAGAAGCCGAGCGTGTTGTAGAGCGGCCCCTTGAGCTGGGCTGCCAGTACGAAGGCAGCCAGGACGACGATGGCGTTGATGGCGTAGCGGATGAGGCCCTGCGTGAAGCCGGCGAAGACGCCTGCCGCCAGTACGATCACGATGAACAGGTCCATCGGGCTCAGGTTCGAGAGAAACTCCACTCCGGCTGTCCTCCTGTGGGACCGCCCGGCCACGGGGGAACGGCGGCTCGGGCCGGGCGAAGGTTAGCAGTCTCGACGCCGGCCCGACAAGGATGGACGGTGCTCAGCGGATCTGCGCGTCCAGGTGATGCTGCAGTGTCCCGCGTATCCGCTTCAGCGCCCGCTCGGCCGTCCGCTCATCACCGGCGACCTCGGGCTGGAAGCGGAGGGCCACCGCGTAGGAGACCCGCCCCGTGCCGGCCTGCTCGCCACGGTAGGCATCGAAGAGGCGCGCCGACACGAGCGAGGATCCGGCGCCGGAACGCACCAGGCGCACGACCTCGCCCACCGGTACCGTCTCGTCAACGACGATCGCCAGGTCGCGGTCGATGGGCTGGGCGGCCGGCACCGGGACCATGCGCGATGCCGGCTGGGCCGTGGCGAACAGCTGCGGCAGGTTGATTGCCGCGATACATGGCCGCCCCGGCAGGCCCCACGCCTCCGCCACCTGCGGATGCACCTCGCCCACGCTTCCGTACGCTCGCCCGTCCGGGCCGATGATCCGGCCCGCGCGCCCCGGATGCAGGTGTGGGTGGTCCTCTGCCGTCTCTGGACGATAGGCCGGGAGCGGCGCTCCCAGCGCCTCGTGCAGCGCTTCTACGATGCCCTTCAGCTCGGGAACGTCCGCCGCAGCCGCCTCGCCATCAACCGTGCGCGGCGTACGCGGTCCGAGGAGGCCGATCGCCACGTGCCACGCCTCCCAGCGCCCGGTCCCGGCGCTCTCCGCCCCCGGCGAGGCACCTCCCATCCAGTACGTCTTGCCGACCTCGAAGAGCCACGGATCGCCGCGCCGCTGGCGGATGTTCTCCGCCAGCGCGCCGAGCATGGACGGGTACATCACCGGGCGCATGATCGAATGCTGCTCGGAGAGCGGGTTCGCAATCCGGACCAGCGCCTCATCGTCCGGGTCGTAGCCACTGCGGCGGAGGTCGTCCGGGCCGATGAGGGCATGCTGCAGCAGCTCGTCCAGGCCGAACCCGGCGAGCACCCGGCGCACGACCTGGCGGGGCTCGGTCGGATCGGCCCGGAACTCCGGGAGGCTCGGGAGCGAGACGCGCGACGGAATGCGGTGGTAGCCGTGGGCACGGGCGAGCTCCTCGGCGACATCCTCGGGCGCGACGACGTCGAGCCGGAACGACGGCACGCTGACCTCCACCCGCCGCGCCGCCTCGTCGCGCACGCCGAAGTCGAGCGGCGCCAGCAGCTCACGGCAGCGATCCGGCGAGAGCTCGATGCCGAGCAGGCGCTCGGTGCGGTCGAGATCCAGGTGCACGACGGTCGGCTGCCGTTCTCCCGGATCGTTGTCCACGATCCCGGCGGCGACCCGTGCCCCGGTGATCTGCGTGATGAGGCCGGCGGCGCGATCGGCCGCGTAGCGCGGCAGGTCGTGACCGATCCCCTTCTCATGCCGCATGCTCGCCTCGGATCGCAGCCCAAGGCGCCGAGCTGTGTTGCGGATCGTTGGCCCGTGGAAGATGGCGGACTCCAGGATGACCGCGCTCGTCTCGTCCGTCACCTCGGTGCTGGCGCCGCCCATGATCCCGGCGAGGCCGATGGGCCCCTCGCGATCGGCGATGACGAGCATCCGCTCGTCGAGGACCCGCAGCTCGTGGTCGATCGTCTCCATGGTCTCGCCGGGCCGGGCGCGGCGGACGACGATCTCGCCATTGGGCACGTGCGCGGCGTCGTACGCGTGCATCGGCTGACCAAGCTCGTGCATCACGTAGTTCGTGACGTCCACCACGGCGGAGATCGGTCGCATGCCCGCCGCCAGCAGGCGCTGCTGCATCCAGCCCGGCGACGGTCCGTTGTCGACGCGCTCGAAGTAGCGCGCGGTGAAGCGCGGACAGGCCGGATCCTCGATGCTGACCTCGACATGATCCGTCGACTCGAGCGACGGGTCCTCCTGCACCGAAGCCTCGGGCAGCCGCAGCTGGGCGCCAGTGAACGCGGCGATCTCGCGCGCCAGCCCCACCATCGACAGGGCGTCGCCCCGGTTCGGCTTGACGTCCACGTCGAGCACGACCTCGCCCACGATGGGGGCCAGGTCCGCGCCAGGCGGCAGCGACCCTTCCGGGCCGCCAAGGATGTGGATCCCCTCGGCGTCGTCCCCGAGGCCCAGCTCGGTGGCCGAGCAGAGCATGCCTTGCGACTCAACGCCCCGGATCTTCGAGCGCTCGATTCGCCGCTCGCCCGGCAGGACGGCCCCGACCCTTGCGACCGGCACCAGCTGCCCCGGGGCGATGTTGTCGGCGCCGCAGACGACCTGTAGCGGCTGATCGCCGCCCACGTCGACGCTCGTCAGCCACAGCTTGTCCGCGTTCGGATGGCGCTCGACGCTGATCAGCCGACCGACCACCACATCGGTCCAGTCGGCGCCGGTGACCTCGATGCCCTGCACCTCCATCCCGCGCAGCGTCAGCTGCTCGGCGAGCGCTTCGGGCGCCAGGTCGACGTCGACGTAGTCGCGAAGCCAGGAGAGTGGGACTCGCATCGGCCTATCGCCCCGCCGAGAACTGGTCGAGGAAACGGACGTCCGCGCCGTAGAGGAGACGCAGGTCGGGGATCCCATGGCGCAGCAGCGTGATGCGGTCCAGCCCCATGCCGAACGCGTACCCCTGGTACTCGTCGGGATCGATACCGCCCGAGCGGAGGACGTGCGGATGGACCATGCCGGCGCCGAGGATGGTCATCCAGCCGCTCTGCCCGCACGCCGGGCAGCCGGTCCCGCCGCAGACCAGGCAGCCGACGTCGAAGGCGACGCTCGGCTCCGTGAACGGGTAGTAGCCGGGGCGGAACCTTGTGCGCGTCTCGGGGCCGTAGAGGGCGTGCGCGAACTGCTCGAGCATGCCCTTCAGGTCGGCCAGGCTCGTCGCACGGTCGACCACCAGCCCCTCCACCTGGAAGAACTCGAAGCCGTGGCTGGCGTCCTGCGCGTCGTGGCGGAAGCAGCGCCCGGGCGTGATGACCCGGATGGGCGGTGCGAGTGCCTTCATCGCCCGAACCTGGACGGGGCTGGTGTGCGTGCGCAGGATGGTGCCGTCCTCGGCCGGTCGCGGCTCGCGCGACCCCTCGCCCCCCGGCTCCGCGACGTAGAGCGTGTCCCACAGGTCGCGGCTGGGGTGGTCCTGCGGAATGTTCAGCGCCTCGAAGTTCCACCACTCGGTCTCGATCTCCGGACCCTCGAACACCTCGAAGCCGAAGGCGTGGAAGATCTCCCGGAAGTCGCGCTCCACCGACCGCAGCGGGTGGAGGTGGCCGATCCGCACCGGCCGGCCAGGGGCCGTCATGTCGAGCGCTTCGGCCGCCAGCCGGTCCTCCAACGCGGAGCGGTGCAGCTCCTCCAGGCGATCTCCGATACGACGTTCGACGTCCCCACGCACCTGGTTGGCAAGGGCGCCGATGGCGGGACGCTCCTGGGCGGGAACCGAGCCGAGCTCGCGCATCAGTGCCGTCAGCGAGCCATTCCGCCCCAGGACGGCGACGCGCAGGGACTCGACCGCCCGCGTATCGGCGGCGGCGGACAGGGAGTTGAGCGCGTTCGTGCGCTCCGCATCGAGTCGCTCGCTCAGCGTCGTCATCGTTCCACCTGCATCATCGGCGAAAAACGAACGACCCCGCTCCGGAATTCGGAGCAGGGCCGAGGGACGCCGGCGTCGGATGACGCCGGCTAGCCGGTAAAGGAGGTCCTGGCGGTCTCGACCATGCTCGCGAATGCCGCCGGCTCGCGGACGGCCAGGTCGGCGAGCACCTTGCGGTCCACCTCCACCCCGGCGGCCTTCAGCCCGGCGATGAAGCGGCCGTACGGCAGACCATGCCGGCGCGATGCGGCGTTGATACGTTCGATCCACAGGCGCCGCATGTCCCGCTTCCGCGCCTTGCGGTCGCGGTAGGCGTAGACCAACGCGTGGAAGAGGGCTTCGCGCGCGGGCCGGATCAGCTTGGAGCGGGTGCCACGACGCCCGACGGCCTGGGCGAGGAGGCGTTTGTGACGCTTGTGGGCGGCGACGCCGCGCTTGACTCGGGCCATCTCGCTCCTCTACGCGTACGGGAGCAGCCGCTGGAGCTGCGCATTGTGCGTCTTCGAAACGACGGCCTTGCCGGCGTAGCGGCGAGTCCGGCGGCTCGACTTGATCTCCAGGTGATGGCCGCGCCACGCCTTCGGCCGGACCCACTTGCCCGAGCCGGTCTTCTTGAAGCGCTTGGCCGTCCCCTTGTGGGTCTTCATCTTCGGCACTGGTCTATTCCTGCTCCGCCTTCGGCGCTTCCGCTGTCGCTTCGGGCTCCGGCTCCGCCGTGGCGGTGGGTGCCTGTCCCTTGGCGGCGAGCTTGTCGCCGATGGTTTCTCCGCCCGGGGGCGGCTCTTCCGACTGTGGCGCCCCGGCCGCGCCGGTCGGTGCCTCCTCAGCCTTCTTGTCAGGCCGCTTCTCGAGCGGCGCCATCACGATGTACATGCTGCGGCCCTCGAGCAGCGGCTGCCGCTCGACGGTCCCGTGCTCGGCGAGCATCTCCGCTGCCTTCAGCAAGAGGTCCCGGCCCAGGTTGGCGTGGGTCATCTCCCTGCCGCGGAACTGGACCGTGACCTTCACGCGGTCACCCTCTTCGAGGAACTCGCCGGCTCGCCGTGCCTTGGTCCGCAGGTCGTTGACGTCGATCTTGACCCGAAGGCGGATCTCCTTGAACGTCTGCGACTTCTGCTTCTTCTTCGCTTCGCGATCGCGCTTCTGGAGCTCGTACTTGTACTGCCCGTAGTCGAGGATCCGGCACACCGGAGGGACTGCGGTTGGCGCCACCTCCACGAGGTCGAGCCCCTTCTCCTGCGCCAGCGCGAGCGCTTTGTAGGTCGGCATCACGCCGAGCTGCTGGCTCTCATCGTCGATGACCCTCACCTCGCGGATCCGGATCATCTCGTTGACTCGCAGGTCCCTTGCTATGGTGCAGCCACTCCTTCAACAGCAAGGCCACCGACCCGATGACGGACAGGTGGCCCATCTAAGCGAAAACGCCGCGAAATCTTACAACGAACGGGGATGCCGTGTCATCCGGGCCCCCGGTGGCTCACCCCCAGCGCAGCCCGGCGGCCACGCTCAGCACCAGTGAGGCGAGGATCGCGAGTGCCAGGGTGAGCCGCGTGAGGCGGTCAGGTGTCGACTGCATCGACCGATGGTGCCGTCTCGCGTGCGCGCGGTCCGCCCACCGTTCGTACCTCCCCAAGAGTACTCGTCAGCGAGCATGGGTGTCCGGCGGCTGGTGCTCCCGGTCGCGGGCCGCCTCCCGTTCGGCGGTTACCTGCTCACGGATTGCGCGCTCGTGGGCGCGATCACCGGCCCGCCCCGTATGGCGGCTATCAAGCTCCGCCACGGTGCCGCGTCGGCTGTAGATGACGAGCACGTCGTCCGGCCGCAGCACGGTGTTGGCGTTCGGCACGCCAAGGTAGGTGCCATCCGTCCGCTCGATTCCGAGCAGGATGACGCCCTCCTGCCGCAGGTGCAGCGTTGCGAGGTCGCGGTCGGCGAGCCAGTCGCCCGGCTTGACCAAAAGCTCCGTGATCACGTAGTCGCCCCCCACGTGGAGCAACCCGGCGTAATCTCGCGTGTCGAGGTCGGTCCATCGCTGCAGCGCGCGCATGGTAAGGGCCGTGATCCACCGGTCGACCACGCGGCTGCTGGCAAGGCCCCACAGGCCCGCAACGCCGAGGACCAGCGTGGCCATGCGGATCCATGGCAGCGCGCCGCCCGCGGGCTCGACAAACGTCAGCACGAAGCTGGCAATCACCGCCACGATGCCGGCGTTGCCCAGCAGCATCAGCCACATGATGATCCGCCGGCGCAGCGGGTGCCGGACGACTGCTTCCGATTCGGACGTGGTGAAACCCGAGCCCGAGAACGCCGATCGCGCCTGGAAGCGCGCAGACTCCCGCGACAGGCCCGTGGCTGCAAGCGATACGGTCGCGATCCGGGTGATCAGCAGCGAGGCCGTCAGGACCACGAGCAGCGAGATGACGGCGGTCATGCCTCGATCCTACGGATAGACGTAGAAGACGGCCACCTGCCGCCCCTCCGGGTCCGAGATCCGGAAGCTGCGGATGCCCTCCCACCGATCGCCCGTGGGCGGCGCCAGCACGGCGAACCCGCGCTGGCTGAGCTCCTGTGACCAGGCGTCGACCTCATTGGCGGTGTCGACCCGAAACCCGATCTGGATCCCGTCACGGGTGGCCTTGTCGCCGCGCCGGAAGCTGAGCTCGAATCCGCCCAGCTCCAGGTCCACGCCGCTCTGGTCTCCGGCGCGTCGCTTGAAACCGAAGGCAGACTCGTAGAACTCCGCGACCCGCGACGGATCCGTCGAGCGCAGGGCGAGCTGCCCGACGCCGCGCATCTTCCTCACGTGCCGGCCTCGTCCTCCGCGTACGGCCACAGCTCACGCTGCTCGGACCGCCGGCGCAGGTCGGCCACGAACTCGTCCAGCCCGACGCCCTGCTGCGACTCACCGGTCCGCAGCCTCGGCGACACGGCGCCGGCTTCCTGGTCGCGGTCCCCCACCACCACCATCACGGGGACCTTCTGCTCCTGCGCGTCACGCAGCTTCGCCTGCATCCGCTCCGAACGATCGTCGACCTCCACCCGAAGGCCGGCCGCCGCCAGGGCACCCTGCACGCGCGTCGCGTACTCGATGTGGCGGTCAGCGATGGGCACCACCATGACCTGCAGCGGGGCGAGCCAGAACGGGAAGGCGCCCGCGTAGTGCTCGGTGATCACGCCCACGAAGCGCTCGAACGAGCCATAGATGGCGTAGTGGATCATCACCGGCCGCTCGAATCCGCCATCGGCCGCCCGGTAGTCCAGGTCGAAGCGCTGCGGCAGCTGGTAGTCGAGCTGGATGGTCGCCATCTGCCACTCGCGGCCGAGCGCGTCCTCGATGAAGACGTCGATCTTCGGCGCGTAGAACGCGGCGCCTCCGGAGTCCATGGTGTACGACACCTCCGCCGCCTGCAGGGCGTCGCGCAGCTTCCCCTCGGCCATGTCCCAGAACTCGTCCGAGCCGAGGCGCTTCTCCGGCCGGGTCGCGAGCTTGAAGCTGGGTTCGAACCCGAACGGCTCGTACTGCCGCTTGACGAGGCGCAGGGCCAACGCCAGCTCGTCGGGCACCTGGTCCTCGCGACAGAAGACGTGCGAGTCGTCCTGTACCAGCTGGCGCACGCGGAACATGCCCGAGAGCGCGCCGGTGAGCTCCTTGCGCATGAGGACGGAGTAGTCGGCGAAGCGCAGTGGCAGCTCCCGGTAGGAGCGCGAGCGCGTCTTGTAGATGAGGATCTCCTCCGGGCAGTTCATCGGCTTCATGCCCGACGGATGGTCGTAGTCGTCCAGGACGAACATGTTGTCCTGGTAGAGCTCCCAGTGGCCGGACTGCTCCCACAGCTCGCGGCGGACGAGCGTCGGCGTGCGGACCTCGTCGAACCCGCCCTCGCGCCGAACCTGGCGCGACCAATCCTCCAGGGCGCGGAAGAGCGCCATGCCGCGCGGATGCCAGAACGGAGCCGCCGGCGACTCGGGGTGGAACGTGAAGAGGTCGAGGTCCCGTCCGAGCCGCCGATGGTCGCGCTTGCGCGCCTCCTCCATCCGCCACAGGTATCGGTCCAGGTCCTCCTGGTTCTCCCAGACGGTGCCGTAGATGCGCTGCAGCATCGGTCGCTTCTCGTCGCCCCGCCAGTACGCGCCGGCGGAGCTGAGGAGCTTGAAGGGTCCCAGCTTCGCCGTGGAGTCGAGGTGCGGGCCGCGGCACAGGTCGATGAAGTCGCCGTGTCGGTAGAAGCTCACGATCTCGGACTGCTCCGGCGGCAGGTCGCGGATGATCTCGACCTTGTAGTCCTGGTGCTGGCTCTCGAGCATGTCGACCGCGCCGGACCGATCCAGCTCGCTGCGCTCGAACGGCAGGCCGGCCTGCATCTGGGACTGCATTCGCCCTTCGATCTGCTCGAGGTCGGCGGGCGTCAGGGCGCGCGGCAGGTCGAAGTCGTAGTAGAAGCCGTCGCGGATGGCCGGACCGATGCCCAGCTTCGCGTCGGGGAAGAGGTCCAGCACCGCGGCGGCCATGATGTGCGCCGCCGAGTGACGCATCGTGTCGAGGCGGTCGTGTGCGCCGGCATCGAGGAGCTCGTCGGCGGCAGATCGGACCTCGTCGGGGTCGTTTGCCATGTCGCGAAGGGTAGCGTCTCCCTGCGGCGTCCGCAGCACTCCGGGAGCGTCAGCTGGGGACGAGCGTGTTGGCGAAGACCTGCCAGGCGAGCGCCGACTTGGCCGTCAGGCTCAGCAGCACGTACACCGACTCTCCGAATGCGTAGCTCCGCCACGGACCGATCTGCCGGTACTGCAGGACCATGTTGATGGCGAAGCTGTTGAAGAAGACGAAGAGCGAGACGAAGATGCCGTACACGAATGCTGGCGGCTCCGCCGCAACTCCTGGAGCCCACAGGTAGATGCCGATGGCCACCCACGGCACCGCCCCCGCCAGGACGCCGAACCAGTAGCTCAGCCAGTTCGGCCGGCCCGGCTGCTCGTACTTCTCCATCAGCCAGCCGAACAGGATCATCGAGGCGTTCACGCCGAACAGCGCGATCAGCGCGGCAATATCCGAGATGCCCGTGATCAACGCGATCAGCACGATCATCAGCGACGAGCTGAGCGAGTACTCGACCCAGCGGGCATAGTTGCGGTTCTGCTCGAGGTTGCCCCGATACCAGCCGAAGACGCCCGGCGCGGCGATGATCCAGTGTGCAGCGGCGCTCAGGAACAGGAATGCCGCCACGGCCGGCCCGAGCGGCAGCGTGAAGAGCTCACGCAGCACCCCGGTGGTTCCGGGCGGCCCCTCCATGAACGTCGCCGTCACCGGCAGGGAGAAGTCGTTGGAGAGGAGCAGGATCGCCGCGCCCTGGACGGCGTGCACCAGCCCCATGATCGCGTTGTACCAGCGCAGGCGACGGTATCGGGTGGTCTCGGTGGTCATCGGTTGGTCATACGGTAGGTCGATGCGACCGGATCAGTCGAGTCCCATTCAGACCGACTTGAACTGCTCGAACGGCTGCCGGCAATTCGCGCAGTGATAGATCGCTCGACACAGGGTAGGCCCGAAGGCGTTCTCCAGCTTCGTGTTGCGAGAGCCGCAGTACGGACACTCCGCCACCGGCAGCATCAGCTGCAGCTCTTCGCCGGAGAATGTTGGACCGATGACGACCGGCGGCGCGAACCCGCTCCCGCGCAGCTTCTCGCGTCCCGCCGGCGTGATGCGGTCGGATGTCCACGGCTCCGCGAAGGTCACCTCGACCCGCACCTCGTCGACGAGGTCCAGGGCGCCCAGCCGCTCCCCGATCTGCTGGCGCATGACGTCGATTGCGGGGCAGCCCACGAAGGTCGGCAGCAGTTCCACGGTGAGGCGCTCTCCCCCACCGGCGCGTGGCGCGAAGGCAAAGCCGCGGATCACCCCGAGTTCCACCACGCTCACGGCGGGGATCTCGGGATCGGACACCTCCTCCAGCGCGGACCAGACGACGAGATCCCGTGCGTCGCGCGTGGCTACCACGTGGCCGCCTCCTCCGAGCGGGCGACCATCGTGAACTCGCCGTGGAGCCAGCGGAAGTCATCGGTGCGGCGCGTCCGTCCGTCGGACGCGGGTAGGGCAGCCGCGCCCCCGGTCGGCAGGCCAAGGTCGCGTAGCATCGGCTCCACCCGTGCCAGCCAGCGGGCGTGGAGCGCAGCCATCGGTTCGGGCAGGATGCCCGTCCCGACGAGGTCGGGCTCGCCGGCAAGCGGCGTGAAGACGGCAGCGGCATCGGTCCACAGGCGATCCAGCGCAGCGGTCAGCAGCTCCCGCGCCTCGCCTCCTGCATCGGAGAGTCGCTTGAGCCAGGCGTCAAAGTGCATGAGGTGGTACGTCTCTTCGCGCCGCATCTTCGCGGCCAGCTCTGCCACCGGCGCATGGCTCGAGCCTGCGAGGGATTCGAGGCGCACGGCGTCGGCGTGCTCGTAGAGGAAGCGCCGGGCGACCGTGAAGGCCCAGTCGGTCCGTGCGTGGTTCATGAGCGCTGCATGCCGGTACTCGTCCGGCGCGCGCCCGTAGGCGAGCCGGTCGGCGTCGTCATCGGTCAGTCCCGCCAGCAGCTCGTACCACGCCTTGGCATGGCCGATCTCGTCCTGGCTGACCGAGCTCATGGCCACGTCCTCCTCGAGGATCGGCGCGATGCCGGTCCATTCGGAGTCCCAGTAGCCGAGGACGAACTCGTCGTCGGCGAGCGTCAGCAGCAGCTCGGCCAGCGCATCGCGTGTGGCGTCATTCACCGGCGAGGTCCCTCGCCCGACCCTTCGCGGCCTCCAGCTTGTGCTTGATCAGGTAGCCGCCGGGTCGCTTGAACGACCGGTCGAAGGGCGGGTTCAGCAGGTCGGGGTCGTCCAGCTCGACGATCGCCTCGCGCGGGACCACCCAGAGCCGGTGGCTCTCCTGCCGCCGCCCGTAGAACTCGCGCGCGTAGTGGGTGGCCAGCTCCTCATCCGGGGCACGGACGCTGCCGCCGTGCACCATGGGGTCCCCCTCCGCCTCCTGGCGAAAGACCTCCCAGACGCGGTCGTGTGGCTCGCTCATGCCCGTGAAGCGTACCCCGCGGAGGGGCCGGCCGCACCCCGGCGGAGATTGCGCGCCCTCAGGCGGCGGCGACCGCCTGCGGGCCGATGATCGCGTCGCGCACCCACTGGGTGGCGTCGCGCGCGGTGCGGCGGAACTGCAGCCGCTCCTGTGACTTCGGACCATGCCCGGTGACGACGGAGCGGAGCTCGTCCCAGTCGGGTTCGGTGTAGTCCCAGCGCCCTGTGCCCTCGTCGTAGCGCAGCGCGGGGTCCGGGATGGTGAGCCCCAGCTCCAGGATGCGCGGGACATAGATGGTCAGGAACTCCTGGCGCAGCTGCTCGTTGTGCTTGGCCTTGACCTTCCAGATCAGGTCGCGGTCCTTCGCCGGGTCCGTTGGCGGGCCGTGCATCTGCATGAGCGGGCCCCACCAACGGTCGAGGGCATTCTGGATCATGGCGCGCTGGGCATTGGTCCCGTTCATGAGCGTCAGCACGACGTCGCGACCGTGCATGATGTGGACGCTCTCCTCCCAGCAGATCTTCTTCATGGTGCGCGCGTACGGCGCGTAGGAGGAGTCGCGCAGCGCCTGCTGGGACACGATCGCGGCGGCGTCGACCAGCCAGGCGATGATGCCCACGTCGCCCCACGACGCCGTCGGGTAGTGGAACACGTTGTGGAACTTGGTCTTGCCGGCCAGCAGGTCCCGCAGCATCGCCTCGCGCGGCTTGCCGAGGTCTTCCGCCACGCGGTAGAGCAGCTGCGCGTGCCCGACCTCGTCCTGGACCTTGGAGGTCAGCGCCAGCTTTCGCTTGAGCGTGGGCGCGCGCAGGATCCACTCACGCTCGGGCAGCACGCCCATCAGCTCCGAGTTGGCGTGCATCTCCACGAACTTGAGCACCGCGGCGCGGTAGTCGTCCGGCATCCAGTCGTCGGCCTCAACCTTGCCGCCGCCCGACACGTGGGCGTAGAAGGCATTGGCTCGTGCTTGCTCGTCCATCACGGTTGAGGGTACCGCATGACGAATGCCATGGCGAGGCGTCAGGCAGGCGTCAGCTCGAGCGTGGTGCGCAGCACCTCGTCGGCGACCATGCGCGGGGTGGCGGAGTCTCCGGCGTACTTGCGCAGGAGGCCATCGGAACAGGCCTCGATGCGATCCGCGTCGTCCGCCGCGTTCACGCGGCACGGGATCGCGCGGTCACCGGCATGCAGCCGGGCGAACGGATTCTCGGTCGCTTCCCGGAACCAGCGCGCGTCGGGACCGCGGTAGCTGCGGATCAGGACGCGGTCATGACGGTCGACCACCACCCAGATGACGGTGCGGTGCACCGGCTCGCCCTCCCCGGCGCTCGTCTCGATCTCCACCTCTCGCTCCGCGCGCAGGCGTGCGAGATCGCCCGGGGGAAACGCATCGTCAGGCATCGTCGTGCGCCACCCGCTTCAGGGGCCGATGCCAGGCGTCGTAGGCCTCCTTCGCCCCCAGCGCCACCGCCGGGCGGCCACGCTCATCGGCCTGCACCTCCAGCCGGGGGACGTAGAGGTCGACGGGCAGGACGCCGCTGGTCCGCACCAGCAGGTAGTCAGCGAAGACCGCATCGATGGTGCCGATGCGCTGCGCACCCGCGCCGTACAGCTTCTGCCCGCGGGCGACCTGGAGCTCGTTCTCGCTCACCGGCTTACCGTACACGCCTCACGGCGCAGATGCAGCCAGCTCCCAGCCCCCATCCCCCACCGCGACCTGCAGCACCCGCTCCTGGAGGCCGATGGTGACCGGCAGCGTCCCGAACGGCTCGCCGTCGAGGTGCACGCGCGTGTCGCCGTCGCCCTCGAACCGAACCGAGCGCGCGCGGACGAACTCGACCTTCGGGTGTCCGACGTGTGCGCCCTTGTAGATGCCGGGGAGGAGGCGGATCGCCTCCCACCGGCTCAGGTCCCCGGCGACGCACACGTCCATGAAGCCGTCGGCGACGTCCGCCCCGGGGCAGATCTGCATGCCGCCACCGTAGTACGGCCCGTTGGCGAAGGCGACGAGCAGCGACGTGCGTTCGATGCGCAGCTCGCCCTCGTGCGTCTCCATCACCAGGCTGATGTCGCGGTTCCGGAATCGCAGCAGCTCGAAGAAGGTCGACAGGAAGTACCCGACCTGGCCCCGCTGCCAGGGCATGCGGTGCCCGAACATGACGTGCGCCACCTGCGCGTCGAACCCCACCCCCCCGGCCACCGCGAAGTGACGGACGCGTCCGTCGGCGCCGGTGGCGTTGGCCACGTCGATGGGCCGCGTCTCCTCGCCCAATGCCACGACGAGCGCAGCCATCGGATCGAGCGGCAGCGCGAGGTTGCGCACCAGGTCGTTCCCGTTCCCACCCGGCACGGCACCCAGCGCCGGCACCCCGTTTCCGGGAGCGCCTGCCGCCGTGAGCAGGCCGTTGACGACCTCCTGGATCGTCCCGTCGCCGCCGACCACCACCACGCGATCGTGGCCCAGGTCGCCGGACGTGGATGCCAGCCGCTCCGCGTGGCCGCGCTCGCGCGTCTCGATGAGGCGCGCCTGCCTGCCGTGGGCCTCGAGCCAGCGTTGGATGCGCGGCGCCAGGCCATGGGCGCGGCCGTTCCCGGCTATGGGGTTGACGATGATCAGGGGTGTCTCGGGCGCAGGCACGCCCACGATGATGCGCGGACCGTCAAGGGACCGCCTAGGCGACCGTCACCTGGATCGTGTGGTAGCCGCGCGCCCCGTCGGGGTCGGGCCGCGTACGCTCGGCGGTCTGCGTCTCCCCGTTCCCGTCCGTGGCTCGCACCTGGATCCGGTGGCTGCCGGACGTGGCGTCCCAGCGGTAGACCCACTGCACCCAGGTGGCGTCGGAGATCGGCGCAGAGATCTCCGCCTCCGGCCACTCGCCGTCGTCGACGCTCACCTCCACCTTCGAGACGCCGCGGTCGGGGGCCCACGCCACGCCGGCGATCGGGACCGGGCCGCCCTGGACCGTTTCGCCGTCCGACGGGCGGTCGATGCGCGACTGCGTGAGGATCGGTGCCTCCTTGGCCCAGCCGCGCGGGACCCAGTACGCGTCGAAGGCGTCGAGCGTCGTGAGCTCGATGTTGGTGAGCCACTTCGTGGCCGAGACGTAGCCGTACAGGCCTGGAACGATCAGTCGAGCCGGATACCCGTGCGCCGCCGGCAGCGGCTCGCCGTTCATGGCCACCACCACCATCGGCTCGCGCTCGGGATTCGTCGCCCACGCGGTCGGGAAGCCGGCCGTCCAGCCGTCGTGCGCGCGACCCACGATCTGGGTGGCCCCCTCCTGCACGCCGGCACGATCGAGCAGGTCGCGCAGCCGCGCGCCCTGCCACTTGGCGTTGCCGACCAGGCCGCCCCCGACCTCGTTGCTGACGCAGGCGATGGTCACGTACTGCTCGACCTGCGGCATGGCCAGCAGCTCGTCGTAGGTCATGGTGAACGGGTTGTCGACCATGCCGTTGACCTCGAGGCTCCAGTTCGCGGCATCGAGGCGCGGGACGAGCAGCTCGGTGTCGATCCGGTAGAAATCCGTCGTTCGGCGTGACGATGGGGCTGATGCCCGGGACGTCCAGGCTGGCCCCCTGCGGAAGCGGCGGCGCGGTCGGCCCGGGCTGCGGCACCGGCGGGACCGATGCCACCCGCGTCTCGCGGTCCGCGAGCAGGGTGCGCCCGACGAAGCCCGAGGCAGCCGCCGCGCCGGCCAGGGCGATGGTGCCGCCCAGGAACTGGCGACGCTGTCGAAGTCGAGCATCTCGGCGCGCGGCTCCGCTGGGCGCCGCCGCACGCAGCAGCCAGCGCAGGGCGAAGAGCGAGACGCCGACCGCCAGTCCGGCGTTGAGCGAGCGAGAGGATCGAGTCGTTGACGTCGGGATCCAGCCGCGAGGCACCGAAGGCCAGCACGCCGACCGCCGCGAAACCGGCCACGCGCCAGGCGCCAGCGGCGCGCGGCCAGGACCCCGAGCCCGGCGCCGATGAGCAGCGCGATGACCGCCACGGCCATGTTCAGCGCCAGCTTGTCCGCCTCCCCGAACAGGTCGACCACGAACTGCTTGGCACCCGGCGGCTGCAGCTCGATGACGAGCGAACCGATGGCGACCACCAGTGAGGGGGCACCCGCGATCAGCCCGGCGACCAGCTCCGCCAGCCCCACGCCGAGGGCGCCGGCGACCAGGCCGGCGAGGGCAGCCAGGGGCCAGGCGAGGTCGTCGCGCGTCCATGCTCCCCAGTCAATCGGATCCGTGTGACGGTTCTATGTAGGCCGTGCGAAGGCAGAGTTGGGTACGCTCTTGCCGATGGCGCAGATCATCTACCTCGCCCACGGCGCATCGGGCAGCGCCGAGAGCATGCAGCCGCACGTGCGTGGGCTGCGGCAGCGCGGCCTGGATGCCGTCACGGTGCAGCTGCCGCGCGGCAAGGCGGAGCGCGCGCTGCCGGCGTACGAGGCGGCGGCTCCGGCGGGACCCGCACGTTCGTCGGCGGACACTCGTTCGGCGGCCGCGTCGCCTCGATGCTGGCCGCCGAGCACCGGTACGCTGGCCTGGTGCTCCTCTCCTACCCGCTGCATCCGCCCGGCTCGCCGGAGCGCTGGGTCGAGCGCACCGCGCACTGGCCGCGGATCGGCTGCCCGGTGCTGCTGCTCTCCGGCGACCGCGACCTGTTCGCGAAGGTCGAGCTCCTGCGCCGGGCGGTCGAGCAGCTCCCCGACCATGAGCTGGTGATCTACCCGGGGATGCGCCACGGCATCGGTCCCGTGCTCGACGATGCCCTCGATCGCATCGCCTCGTTCACACGAAGGGTGACGGAGTCCGTACACTCCGACCCGTGAGTCCCGAGACGGCGACCTGCCCGAGCTGTGGAGGCGAGAGCGCGCCGCGCTACCGCGTCTGCGGCCATTGCGGCCACGCCCTGTCGGAAGCGCCAGCTGCCGAGATCCGTCGCCAGGCGACCATCGTCACCTCCGACCTCAAGGGCTCCACGGCCCTCGGCGAGCGGCTGGATCCCGAGTCGCTGCGCGAGGTGATGACGACCTACATCGACGAGATGCGGGCCGTCTTCGAGGGCCACGGCGGCACGATCGAGAAGATCATCGGCGACGCGATCGTGGCGGTCTTCGGCCTGCCCACCGCCCGCGAGGACGATGCGCTGCGCGCCGTGGAGGCAGCCGCCGAGTCCCAGCGCGCCCTGGCCAGCCTCAACGACCGGCTAGAGCAGCGCTGGGGGGTGCGGCTGACGGTGCGGACCGGGGTGGCCTCCGGCGACGTGGTGGTGGGCGAGGCAGCCGCCGCGCAGCACGTGCTGACCGGCCCGACCATCGCGATCGCCACCGCCATGGAGCAGAACGCACCGCCGCAGGAGGTCCTGATGGCGGACTCCACGTACGCGCTCGTGCAGGACGCGGTCGAAGCCGAGCCGCTCGACCCCGTCACGCCGAAGGGGGCGACGCTATCCACGCCCTCGTACCGGCTCGTCTCCATCGCGGATCGGCGAAGCGGCAGCGCCGAGGAGCCTGCCTCGGAGGGGATGCGGATCTGCCAGACCTGCGGCGAGGAGAACCCAGAGGAGTTCCGCTACTGCGGCAGCTGCGGCAGTCAGCTGGCCCTGCGCGGGGTGGTGGGCGACACGCGCAAGACGGTCACGATCGTCTTTGCCGATCCGAAGCCGGCCACCGCCGACGGCTCCGCCCCGGCGGCGGAGGCCCTGCGCGACGTCATGTCGCGCTACTTCGCCGGGATGCAGCGGGCCCTCTCCAACCACGGTGCGACCGTGGAGAAGTTCATCGGCGACGCGGTGATGGCCGTCTTCGGCCTGCCGATCCGCCACGAGGACGATGCGCTGCGCGCCGTCCGCGCCGCGCGCGACATGCAACAGGCGCTGCCCCAGCTGAACGCGGCATTCGAGGCGGAATACGGCATCACCCTGGGCAACCACATCGGCGTCAATACCGGCGAGGTGGTGGCCGGTGACGCCAGCCTCGGCCAGCGACTCGTCACCGGCGACACGGTGAACGTCGCGGCGCGCCTGGAGCAGTCGGCCGAGGACCGCGAGATCCTGCTGGGCGACCTCACCTACCGCCTGGTGCGCGATGCGGTCTCCGTCGAGGAGGTGGAGCCTCTCACGCTCAAGGGCAAGTCGGAACCGGTCCGCGCCTATCGGCTCCTCTCGGTCAGCGACACCGTCGAGGGGTACCAGCGACGGTCGGACACGCCGATGGTCGGCCGCGAGGAGGAGATGATGGCCCTGCGGGAGCTCTTCGGGCGCGCGGTCGCCGATCGGGACTGCCGCATGGCAACGGTGGTCGGCGACGCCGGCGTCGGCAAGACCCGCCTGGTGGCCGAGTTCACCGACGAGCGTGCCGCCGAGGCCCTTGTCATCCGCGGCCGCTGCCTCCCGTACGGCGACGGCATCACCTTCTGGCCGCTGCGGGAGGCGGTCCGCGATGCGGCCGGCATCGGTGCCGATGACGGGCCCGATGCCGCCCTGACCAAGCTCCACGCGCGCATCCCCGATGCCGACGTCTGCGACCGCCTGGCCTCGGTCATCGGCCTGTCGGAGCAGCCCTTCCCCGTGCCGGAGGTGTTCTGGGGGGCGCGCAAGTTCCTGGAGCAGCTCGGCCACGAGCGCCCGGTGGTGCTGGTGGTCGACGACATCCACTGGGCAGAGGCGACGTTCCTCGATCTCATCGGCAACCTGGTGGAGTCGGTCGAGTCGGCACCCGTGCTCCTGCTGTGCACCGCGCGCCGTGAGCTCCTGGAGAAGCACGTGGACTGGGCACAGGCGGACGGCACCCTCCGGGTGGTCCTCTCCCCGCTGACCGATGCGGATGCGGGCCTGGTCGTCGAGGCGCTGCTGGGCGGAACCGGGCTCGACGACGCCGTGCGCGGCCGCATCGTGCAGGCGGCTGCCGGAAATCCCCTCTTCGTCGAGCAGCTGCTCTCGATGCTCATCGACGAGGGGACCCTGCAGCGCCAGGACGACCGCTGGGTGCAGGTCGGCGATCTCACCCGCCTGCAGGTGCCGCCCACCATCCAGGCGCTGCTGGCCGCCCGCCTCGACCTGCTGGGGCCCGACGAGCGCGGCGTGATCGAGCCTGCCTCGGTCATCGGCCAGAACTTCGCCCTCGCCGCCGTCACCGAACTAGTCCCGATTGCCGCCGTCGCGGACGTGCCGTCCCACCTGGAATCGCTTGCGGGCAAGCAGCTGGTTGCAGCCAATCCCGACGCAGATGCCGCCGAGGCCGCGTATCGGTTCCACCACCTGCTGGTACGAGACGCCGCCTACAGCGGGCTGCTCAAGCGCGCGCGGGCCGAGCTCCACGAGCGGTTCGTCGATTGGGCAGAGGGTTTCAACGCCGCGCACGGCGTCGATAACCGCGAGTTCGAGGAGATTCACGGATACCACCTCGAGCAGGCGTACCGCTACCTCACCGAGCTCGGCACGGTCGACGACCACGCGCTGCACCTCGGGGCGCGTGCGTCTGCCAAGCTGGCGTCCGCTGGTTCCCGTGCAACGGCCCGCGGAGACGGCCCCGCCGCCGCGGGCCTCATGCGTCGCGCAGCTGCGACGCTCCCCGGCGACGACATCGAGCGCGGCCGGTTGCTGCCGCGACTTGGCATGGCCCTCCAGGAAATCGGTGAGTTCGACGAGGCGGGTATGGTGCTCGGCGATGCCGAGCGCATCGCGGCGCTGCACGGCGACGAGGCGCTGGCGCCGAGGCTCGTCTCGTCGAGATGGAGGTCCAGTACTTCAGCGGCGAGAGCCCGGACTGGGCGGACACTGCGCTCGCCGAGGTCAAGCGAGCCATCCCCATCCTGGAGCGGAGCGACGATCACGCCGGCCTGGCCATGGCCTACCGCGTGCTGGTAGGCATCCACGGGAGCTCGCGCCCACTACGGTCAGGCGGCCGAAGCCGGACTGAGGATGATCGAGGAGGCGCGAGCAGCCGGAGATCGTCGGCTGGAAACGCGCGGGAGCATTGGCTACAGCCAGGCGGCGCTGCTCGGCCCGACGCCGGTCGAGGAGGCGCTGCGCACCTGCGAGCAGCTGGCCGCCGAAGCGGCCGGTGATCGACGGGCCGAGGCCATGATCCTGCTCAGCGCCGCTCACCTCTGGGCAATGCGCGGCGACTTCTCGGTCGCGCGCGCGACTACCGGCGCGCGCAGCAGATGCTGAACGAGTTCGGCAGGAGCGTGGTGGCCTGCTCCACGTCCATCGACGCTGCGCAGGTGGAGCTGATGGCCGGCGATCGGGCGGAAGCCGAGCGGCTGCTGCGCGCCGACTACGATGCGCTCGAAGCGATGGGCGAGCAGTTCGTCCGGTCTACCGTCGGCGTGCTGCTGGCCAGGACGTTGCAGCTGGAGGGACAGCTGGACGGCGCCAAGGCGATCGCGACGAGCGTCAGGGGCATTGCCGGCGACGACGATATCGACTCGCAGGTGGGGTGGCGGGTCGTCCTCGCTGAGGTGGCCGCCGCGACGGGCGACGCGGTGGAGGCGGTGGCACTCGCAACCCGTGCGTTGGAATTGAGCCGCGAGACGGATAGCCCTCGCCTCCAGGCAGTGGCGTTCCGCGCGTTGGCCTCCGCGCATGCGGCCGCGGGCGAGGACGATGAGCGTGCTGCCGCATTGGCAAGTGCGGCAGCACTGTACCGCTCCAAGGGTGACACGACCGCGGAACAGGCGATCCTCGCCGACTGACAAACGAACCCCCGCCGCTCGGGGAGCGACGGGGGTCGTGGTATCGGACGCGACGAGAGCTAGTAGCCGCGCATCGGCCCGTTGTTATCCACCACCAGCGTGAAGTACGTATCTCCCTGGCTGGACGTGACGCTCTTGATGCAGTTCACGGTCAGGGTATCGCTGCACGCGTCGGTGATGAAGACCGGCTGCAGTCCAGCACCCACCAGGTGGACGAAGCGAGTGGCGTTCGCGTTGCCCGGCACCTTGTTGTAGGCGATCACAACCTCGAAGCCGCCGGGAACGTAGGCGCCGTTGTCGAGGTTGACGACCGACCACTCACCGAAGCAGCTGGCGGAAGAGACGCCCGGGCAAACGTAGGTGTTCGGAGGGTACTCGCCGACCGTGAGCGGGACGCCCGTCTGCTTGCCGGTGGCCTTGGTGCCCTGCGGGTTCTGCTTCGTGACGTTCAGGACGTCGCTGACCGTCAGATTCGCCGGGTCGTACAGGTACGATCCCGCGAAGTCCTTCGACGTGCTGATCGTCACGGTGCCCGTGATGGTGCGCTCGTCACCGTGGCTGTTCTTGCCACGGTCACTGCTGGTGCTTCCGGTGCTCATGAAGTTGAAGTCGACGTCCCCACTGCCGGAGCTCGGCGTTTGGTACACGACCGAGAACGTGGCCGTCTGGTACGCGTTCAAGGCCCCGAAGTTGCAGGTCAGCACGGTGCCGCTGTCGTCGCAGGTGCCCTGGCTGGGCGGGACGACCACGGCCATCAGCGTGCTGGAGGTGTCAGCCCTCATGTCCAGCTGCGCGATGTTGCTTGCCGTCGGATTCGTAAAGGTAACGTCGAAGCGGACGTACCCCTCGGGCGAGACCATACCGGGCTGCGCCACGGCGTTACCGGTCAGGTCGAGCGGCTTGGCCAGCGCGGTCCCGGCGAAGATGCCGGTGAGGAAGAGCAGCGACGCCGTCGTACCGGCAATCCGCCGCGAAAGTTGTGAGCGCTTCATTACTCCTGCCTTGTCTGCTAACGCGGTCGGTCTCCCCCGGTAGGCCGCCAAGTGTAGGAGAGAAGTACTACAGAACGCTAGCACTCCGCTCCGGCCACCCCGGCCGTGCCCCGCTCAGCGCCGCGGATCTGCGTTGCGCGCTGTCACCGCTGGTGTGAGATCAGGCTCCGAACCAGGCCGTGAGGCGCTCGGCCTCGAAGCGCTCCTTCTCCCCGCGCTGCTCGCGTGAAGGCTGCGTCAGCTCGGCCGCCGGCGGATCGGCGTAGAAGTCGCCGCGGACCATGCTCGCCTCTCCGGCGCCCATCTCGATGAAGCAGGCACCGGCCCCGTCGAAAGTGGCGGTCGGCTCCTCACCCCGCAGCCTGGCGGCGATGCGCGCGGCCACCACCTCCCCCTCCTTCTGCGCAAAGAGCCCCGCCTTCGGCAGCCCCATCCCGTTCGTGAGGCCGATGCCGGTGCAGTCGCCGATGGCGTAGACCCCCTCGTGCCCCGTCTCAAGCGTCTCGCGATCCACCCGCACCCAGCCCTGCGGGGTGGCCATCCCGGCCTCCACCAGGACCGATGGAACCCGATGCGGTGGCACGGCAAGCAGCAGGTCGAAGGGCAGGGCCGCGCCATCGGTGAAGTGGACGGCCGCCAGCTCGACGCGATCGGCGACGCGCCCCGGAAGGAAGGCGATTCCGCGCTCGTCCAGTCGAGCGTCCAGTGGCACGCATCCCGCGGCGCCGACGATGGGCAGGGTGATCGGTGCCGGCGTGAAGACGGACAGGTCGGTGTCGAAGCCACGATCCTGCAGCCGGTCAGCCAGCAGCAGCGCCAGCTCGAATGGCGCGGGCGGGCACGAGTAGGGCTGGCCGAAGACGCCGACCACTGCGGCGCCGCCCCTGAATCGGTCGATGGCGGCCATCACCCGCTCGAGCCCCTCGCGCGTCCAGCAGTTCAGGCCATGCTCCGCCAGCCCGGGGACCTCGTCAGGGGCATGCCGGGCGCCCAGCGCGATCACGACCGCATCGGCTTCGAGGACCTCGCCGTCCACGGTCGCGCTCCGCGCACCCGGGTCGACGGCCTCGATCTCCCCATGCCGGTAGGCGATGCCGCGCCGCGTCAGCTGCGCCAGCGGGCGCTCGCCGTAGGCGAGGGGCGAGATCCCGAGCAGGTACCACGTCTTGCGCAGCCCCATCACGAACTCCTCGCGGCGGTCGACCAGGGTGATCTCCGCGGTGTCGGGAAGCTGCTCGCGCAGTGCCACCGCCGTGGCGATGCCCCCGAATCCCCCGCCCAGGACGAGCACGCGTGCCATGCGAGCAGCCTACCCGTTTGCGATCGGGCTAGCCTAGCCGCCATGCAGATCCGACCCATCCGGCCGGCCGAGTACCGGACCGCCGGCGACCTCGTCGTGCGGGCGTACCTGCAGGTGCACGACGACCTGGGCGACTACGCCGCCACGCTCGCCGACGTGCAGCGCCGCGTGGGCGACGGCGCCAGCGTCCTGGTTGCGGTCGAAGGGGGCAGGCTGCTCGGCTGCGTCACCTACGTGCCGCCCGGCCTCTCCTCCGACCTCGTCGAGTGGGACGATCCACGAGCGGCCGGGATCAGGATGCTCGCCGTCGAGCCCGAGCAGCAGGGCCGAGGCATCGGCCGGGCGCTGGCGGGCGCCTGCGTACGCCGGGCGGAGGCCGACGGCGCCGACCGCGTGCTGCTGAACACGACCGATCGCGTCCCGGCTGCGCATCGGATCTATCGGTCGATGGGCTTCCTGCGCCAGCCGGAGCTGGACGTCGCGGTCGAAGACGACCTCTGGCTGCGCGCCTACCAGCTCCCACTCGGGCGCTGAAGCGCGCGACAATGGTGCCATGGCCGCCAACCACGACCCCGGGCCCGAAGCCGCAGCCGAGCGCGGAGAGGAGCGTGCGACCGCCCCACGCCAGCCACTGAAGCTGGGATCGGGATCGGTCCGTATCGGCACCTCGTCATGGACCGACCCGACCATGGTCGCACCGGGCGTCTTCTACCCGCCCGATGCCACTTCGGCGGAGGATCGACTTCGGTACTACGCCGAGCAGTTCCCCATCGTCGAGGTCGATGCCACCTACTACGCGCTCCCCAACCGCCACATGGGCGAGGTCTGGCTGGAGCGCACCCCGCCCCACTTCACGTTCGACGTCAAGGCGCACGCCCTGATGACCGGGCAGCCGTCGGAGGTCAAGCGCCTGCCGAAGGAGCTGCGCGAGGAGCTGCCGGTTGAGCTGCTCGACAAGAAGCGCATCTACGGCAAGGACCTCCCCGCCGAGATCTACGACGCGGTCTGGGACGAGTTCCTGGACGCCCTCAAGCCGCTGCACTCGGCGGGAAAGCTCGGCGCGGTCTTCCTCCAGTACCCGCGCTGGTTCTTTCCCTCGAACGAGAGCCGCGACGCGATGGTCCAGGCCCGGGACCGGCTCGGCGACGTGGGCATGGCGGTCGAGTTCCGCAACGGCTCGTGGTTCAACGAGAAGAACGCCGAACGCACGGTGCGCTTCCTGGAGAAGTACGAGATCCCGTTCGTGATGGTGGACGAGCCGCAGACGAAGTCGGCCCTCCCGCCCGTCTACGTGGTCACCTCGCCGCAGCTGGCGGTCGTCCGCTTCCACGGCCGGCGCACCGAGACGTGGGAGGCCAAGGGGATCCCGGTGGTGGAGCGGTTCCGCTACCTGTACGACGAGCAGGAGCTCGGCGAGTGGGTTCCGCGCGTCCGGGAGGCGGCCGAAGCGGCCCGCGATGTCCACGTGCTCATGAACAACTGCTACGCGAACTACGGCACGACCAACGCACGCGAGCTGGCGGGGCTGCTGCAGTCCTCCGGGTGACTCGAGCCCCTCACGCCAACGTCGCGAGGTCTCTCTCGATCACCTCGCGATCCTCCTCCGACTCGATCGCCGCCGCCGCAACGCGTGCCCGCTCACGCCACTCGTCGAACGCTGCACGGTCACCGGCAACTCCGGATGCCCGCGCCATCGCCTCGTAGGCCGATGCGGCGACCCAGTCCTCCATTCCGCCACCCTCGACCAGCTCAAGACATCGGCGCGCGTGGTGCAGCGCCGGTTCCGGGCGCCCCAGCACGGCGTAGACACGGGAGCATTGCCACTCGCCGACCGCCAGCCGCTGTCGCAGATCCTTGACACCGGTCTGCGACCAATGCCACACCGAGGCGTGCGCCGCATGGACCATCTCGTCGTCTTGCGCCGGAGATCGCTCCTCCGTCTCGAGCAGCGACCACACGTGGTTGAAGAGGTCAGCGCCAAGCTGGCGATGCATATCGTCGTCGAGTGGATCGGTGCGCGGGGTTTCGGTCATGGCGTTCTCCTGGGATGGGCTGGTGAAGGATGCGACGCAGGCGCTCGCCGAGCCTAGACTTTCGGGCCGGTCGAGCGTCAAGCCCTCAGCCGAACAGGGCTCCAACGAGCTGCCCGATCAGCCATATGGCACCCGCCATGAGGGCGGCAATGGCGAGGAGCAGCCCGAGGAAGAACGCCCAGCTGTCAGTCGTCGGGGCATCGGGCTCCTGCATGTGACGACGGACCAGGTCCACATTGCGCAGATTCGACTTGTACCAGGCGTCGAAGGCGTCGCCCAGCACCGGGATCAGCCCGGTGAGCAGGTCCAGCGCGACGTTCGCGAGCATCCTGGCCAGGACGACGCCCGGGAGCCCGAGCTGGGCTCCGCGTGCGATGACCAGCAGCCCGAGCCCCCCGGACACGACGTCACCGACACCGGGGATCAGGCCGATCAGCGCGTCCAACCCGACGCGCCAGCCGGTTCCCGGAATCGGGATGCTGTTGTCGAGCAGCCACGCCAGTGCTTCCATGTCGGCTGGCGCCGCGCGGCGATCGCCAGCGGGCGCCGCGGTGTTCGTCGCGTTCATGTCACGATGCATCACCAAGTGGTGTGCCAGCACACGGGCCGGCTTGGCGGGCAACTTGGCGCGCCACTTGCGAACAACGACCTGGCGATTGGCCGGCGCGCGACCGGCCGCCACAAGGGAGCGCGATCTCGCCATGACCTTCAGACGTGGGGCCCGGCTCAACCCGGGCCAGGTCCGCGACCTGCGCGGACGAGGTGGGACCATTGCCGTGGGCGGCGGCCTGGGCGGCATCGTCCTGGTTGCCCTCTTCATCCTGCTCGGCGGGAATCCGTCGCAGATCCCGGTCGGTGCCCTGGACGGCACGACCGTGGGCGGCCAGCAGGCGAACGACCTATCCCAGGAGTGCCAGACCGGCGCCGATGCCAACGAGCGGCAGGACTGCCGCATCGTCGGCTACGTGAACAGCATCCAGGCGTACTGGACCGACGTCGTCGATGGCTACCAGCTTGCCCCGACCACGTTCTTCACCGGTTCGGTCGGCACCGGCTGCGGCAATGCGACCAGCGCGGTCGGCCCCTTCTACTGCCCGCCCGACGCGAACGTCTACATCGACCTCGGCTTCTTCGACGAGCTGGAATCGCGTTTCGGCGCGCAGGATGGGCCGTTCGCGGAGGCCTACGTCATCGCCCACGAATACGGGCACCACGTCCAGGACCTGATCGGAAACCTGGGCAGTGGGAGCGGCGGCACGGGCGCCGAGTCGCGATCGGTCAGGACGGAGCTGCAGGCAGACTGCTTCGCCGGGGTGTGGGCCTTCCACGCCGTCGACACCGGCTACCTGCTGCCCATCACCGATGCGCAGGTCGACCAGGCGCTCTCGGCGGCGGCGGCGGTCGGCGACGACCGGATCCAGCAGCAGACCCAGGGCAGCATCAATCCCGACACCTGGACCCATGGTTCGGCGACGCAACGTCAGCAGTGGTTCCAGACCGGCCTTCGCAGCGGCGACCCCAACGCCTGCGATACGTTCAACGCCGACCTCTGATCCGCAGCGATCCGACTCTTTCAGCCCGGGGGGCGCGCGAACAGGATGTGGCCCAGCGTACCGGCGACCACGAGCGCCGTCAGCGCGCCGAGTGCCCGGACATCGTCCGCGCCGAAGGGAAGTGCCAGCCCCAGCGCGGCCCACAGGGACCGTAGCAGCCGGGCCCCGGCGATGAGCGCGGCCAGACCCAGCATGATGGCCGCCAGGCTCAAGATCCTTGGCATGCCCAGCAGGGTCAGCAGGCCGGCGTTGCCGACAAGGAGGATCAGCCCTGCGGCAAGCAGCAGCGTGGCCTCCGCGATGCCCACGAAGAGGGCCCACCGGCGCCGCTCGTGGAGACCGGAGGCGGTGCTCAGGAGGAACGTGGCCATGACGGCCAGGATCAGCACCTCCGATGCGTGCCGGAGGATCTCGCCGATGCCCAGGCTCGGATGGCGCAGCACCTCTCCGATGCTGCCGCCCACCAGGACCGCGGCCGGCAGGAGCGCTGCCAGCCCAAGGGCTACGAACCACCGTGAGAGGTGCGACACCGGTTGCGCTATCTCCTGACGTGCTCTTCGCATCCGGTTACGAAGCAAGTGGGGCGCCAGATGCGGCGGTGGGTCGAATGTTGTGGTTGAGGTGGAAGACGTTGTCCGGGTCGTACCGATCCTTGAGGGCAACCAACCGCAGGTACGTTTCCGGTCGATAGGCGTGCCCAACGCCGGCCTCACCCTCGTCCGCCAAGCCGTTGACGTACGCCCCGCTGGCGAAGGGCTGCATGCTTGCGGCGTAGCGACGACAGGCGGAAATCCTTCCCTCGTCCTCGGCCGGGACCTCCCACCCGGCCATGGTGACGAACTCGATCCTGGTGTCCCGGTGGCTGAACGCCGAATCGTCGGGTCCAACGTCGGCAATCGCTCCGCCGTAGGCCTGCAGTGATCCGTTGGGCATCACCGCGTCATCGGCTGACGGGCCACCCCGCCCCACGAACGCCTCGATGGCTGCACCGGAGAAGTCGTTGAAGTAGTTGCTCTTCCAGTAGCGGCGCAGGCCGTGGCGCATCGCCGTGTCGCTGCCCGACTGGAGATCGGCGTAGGAAGACTCTTCGATGACCTCCGCCACCGCCGGCGCCAGGCCTCGCAGCGCACCCACCTCCTTGCGGCCCGCGTCGGGATCGCCAACCCATACGAACCCCGCGTTCACGAGCTGCGCCCCGTGCAGCCCCTCGGCAAGGAACGGCCACGCTGGTGCCGTCCCGGTCCAGGCGGTGGGCGTGGCCTGCCGCGGCGCCGCGGCCGCAAAGTCGCGCCAGCCGCGCAGGACCTGCGGGGCATCGTCAGCGGCGTAGAAGAGGTCGACGGAGAGCGCCTGCCCGCTGATGGGGTGGAGACGGAAGGTGAAATTCGTCACCACGCCGAAGTTGCCGCCGCCGCCGCGGAGGCCCCAGAAGAGGTCCGCGTTCTGGGTGGAAGAGGCGGTCAGCCGGGAGCCATCGGCCAGGACGACCTCGTAGGCCATGACGTTGTCGCACGCCATCCCCAGCTGGCGCGCCAGCCAACCCATGCCGCCGCCCAGGGTCAGCCCTCCGACCCCGGTGTGCGAGACGTTGCCGGCGGTCGTCGCGAGCCCGTGGGCCAGGCTCGCGCCGTCCAGGCTCGCCAGCAGCGCGCCGCCTTCCACGCGCGCGATGCGTCGGTCCGGGTCCACCTCGACCGCGCCCATCAGCGAGAGATCGATCAGGAGGCCGTCCACCGGCACCGCCTGGCCCGTGACGCTGTGGCCGCCGCCCTTGACACCCACCACGAGCCCCGCCTCCCTGGCGAAGGAGAGGGCCGCGGAGACGTCGGCGGCCGACCTGCAGCGGACGATCAGCGCGGGGATGCGGTCGACCATGCCGTTCCAGACGCGGCGCGCCGCTTCGAATCCATCATCGCCCGGCTGAAGCACGATGCCGTCAATCTTGCTGCTCAGCGCGGTGGCTGGCGTCGGCTGCACGGCCATGGCAAGACGGTACCGCGACGGTCAATTCCTCCCGGATGCGGAGCGCGTGCCTTCGCCATCTAGTGGTGACGGCACGGGCGCTTGAGTACGCCCCGGTCCTCGAGTAGCGGCCCGGCCGTGATTGCCGGGTGATCGACCAGCCGAGGGACTCGGGAGCCATCCCACCGCCCCGGCCCGCGCGGCCCCGGCTCGGCCTGGGGCGCGCCGGGGCGCGCTCACTGCTGATTGCCCTCGTCTCCGCGGTCGTCTTCTTCACGGCGATCGGCCTCGTCGTCACCAACGCGCCGAACTGGCCCCGCATTCGCGACTCCTTCTTCAACTGGGACTACTTCGCGGGCTCGGCGCCCGGCATCGCGGGGAAGTTCCTGGTCAACGTCCGGGTGTTCCTGATTGCCGACTGCTCGGCTTCGGGATCCCCGGGCTTCGCCTTCCGGGCGTTCCCAGCGATCCGTTCTTCTGGGGGGTCGTCCCGCTCGCTGGGACTGACGCAGTTCCAGGCGAGCTCGCTGGCAGCGACATGACCATGGTGATCGTCATGCACGAGATGGGCTTCGCACGCGACATCGCCAGCCGGGTCGCCTTCCTCGACGAGGGCCAGATCCTGGAAGAGGGGCTGCCGGTGCAGATGTTCAGTGATCCCCGCCAGGCGCGGACACGCGAGTTCCTGCAGCGCACCATCGACGCCGGGAGGCCCTAGCGCCGGCTAGGGCTGCCAGCGAATCGGCAGGACGGGGACTGGCGTACCGACCCCCTTCAGCTGGAGGACGCGACGGTCCCCTGCCGCGATCCGTTGGCGGGCGTGTCCGTACGTCGCCTCGCTGATCAGGATCTCTCCGCCGGTCGCGGCGTCGGCGATCCGGGCCGCCACGTTCACGCCCGATCCCACGAAGTCCAGGCCAACTCGATTGGCTTCGGCCTGGTGCATGCCGATGCGGACGTGCGGCATGGCGGATCCGTCCGGGCCCCGATCGCCCTGAGCTGCGAGGCGTCGCTGCATCGCCACCGCGGCCGCGATCGCCTGATCGGCTTCCGCGAACGCCAGGAAGAACCCATCCCCCGTCGACTTCACCTCCACGCCGCCCTGCTCCGCCGTCGCCGATCGGACGAGGCGGTCGTGCTCGCGCAACAGGCCGTCCCACCTGTCGTCGCCCAGCTCCTCGGCGAGCCGCGTCGAGTCGACGATGTCGGTGAACATGAAGGTTCGCTCCACGCGCGTGGTCGCCATACCGACCGGGAGCTCTCCGGCCACGGACCGCAGCTCCGCGAGCAGCTCATCGGCCCGCGCCAGGTCCAGTCGAGCGCCCAGCGCCTCGAAGGCCGCGCGCGCTGCGCGCACCTCCAGTGCGGCGCGGTCGGGCGCCCCGTCCGCCTGGTACGCTCCGGCCAGAGACATCCGGGCGAGCGCCAGCTCGTACGGGGCGTCGAGATCGTTCCACATGCCAATCGCCTCGTGCAGCCGACCGATGGCCGTCGCCGCGTCGCCCTCCGCGAGCGCCACCGCACCCCCGGCCGAAGCCGCCTTCGCCCGCGCGGAGGTCGTCTTGAAGGTCGCGGCCAGCGAGTCCAGCTCGTCGGCCGCCGCCCGGGCGCCAGCCAGGTCCCCGGCACCCAGCAGGATTTCCGACGCGGCCGGCAGGACGGCGAAGCGCCAGGCGGCGCTGTTCGGCGACGTGCGCCAGTTGGGCAACGGTGACGGCTCGGCCAGGACGCGCCGGATGGAGGTTGCGGCCTCCTCCGTCCTGCCCTGTGCCAATCGCACCAGCGACAGGACCGGTTCCGGATCCTGTCCGTTGGCGTGTGCATTCAGCAAGGCCTCTTCAGCGCCGGGCAGGTCGCCGCGCCGGCGCCGGATCTCCCCGATCTGGTGCCACGCCATGCCGGCGGCGCCGGGCATGAAGCCGAGCAACTCGTCGGTCGCGCGCAGGGCCTCCGCCTCCGCCTCCGGCCACGTCCCGCGCAGGCACTTGATCTCGGAGCGGAACAGGCGGCACATCCCCGGGTAGCCGTTGATCCCCTCACGCCGGCACCAGCGGTCCTGCGCCTCGATCCACTCCCCCGCTCGGCGAAGGTCGCCGATACCGGCGCAGCCCTCGATGGTGGCGCAGGCGACGCCCCCGGCGATCTCTGGCTCCAGCTCCCCGCTGATGGCGGCCGCGGTGGCTTCGTCGGCGAGCGCCAATCCCTCTTCCACGCGGCCCATGGAGAGCAGGATCGCCCCCTTCTCGCTGAGGCCGAAGACCTCGAGGTCGCGGATCCCGAGGCGGCGACCCAGCTCCAGGGCAAGCGACGCCTGGGCCAGAGCCTCCGTCTGGTTGCCGGTGATCGACGCGTGGAAGGCGCGGGTGGCGGCCAGCCAGCCGTGGCCGGCATTCTCCGGCACCCCCTCAAGGAGCCGCTCGGCGCTGTTGATCCAGCCGGTTGCGACCGATGTGGACATCCGTCGCAGGTTGTCTCTCGCGAGCTCGATGGCAGCCAGGATGGCGGCCGGGACGTCGCCTGCCCGCGTCGCCGCGGCGTAGGCCCGCTCGCGCGCGTCAATCGCTGCCGAGAATTGCCCCGTCCACCACGCTGCGCTCCCCAGTAGCTCCAGTTCGGCGGCGTCGAGTGTGCCGGCGGCATCGGCGGCCGCAAGGTGCTCGAACGCGTCGCGCCACTGGTGCGCGCCCAGTTCGGCGCGACCCTGCTCGACGAGGGATGCGCTGCCTGCCCCGCTCATTGCCCCAGTGTACGCAGCCTCCGCCCGCGCGCGTCAGCCGTGGTCTTCGAGGATCTGGCGATGCTTGTCGAGCAGCAGCGGGATCTCTTCGCGCTCCGCCCGTGCCATGCCGCACTCCGTGCAGATCCCCCACGCTGCTCCGCCGTTGCCCGGATGGCTCACCAGGTAGGTGTCGACGAGCCGGACCTGCTCGGCCGTGGTGCCGGGCTCCTGCTCTTCAGGGTGGTACGGCACCAGCGCGAAGTAGAGCTCCGTCCCGGGACGAATCCGCAGGTTGCGAATCGGTTCGAAGTAGGAGGCCTGGCGCTGGTACTGCGGCACGGTGAAGGCGAACCACCCGACTTGGCGGCGTGCGCGCGCGTTGAGCCGGTTGACCACCTCCACCTGCGTCGCCAGCGACTCCGGTTCGGCAAAGTGCCGGTGCTGGTAGTCGCCGTAGCACAGGTGCAGGCCCACCGGCACGTCGGACGGTACCTGCTCAACACAGCGTGCCAGGCGCTCGACGATGGCCTCCAGGCCGGGACCACCGTCCACGCCAAAGCCGGAGTCGAGGATGCCGAACTCGATCGCCACGTCCCACTGCACCGCCACGCGCTCGTGCGGCAGCTCCCCGAGCAGCCGCTGCAGGTCGGCAAAGAGGGCGCGCTCGTATGACGCCTCCAGAGCATCCTGCTGCTCATCAACCACCCAGCTGCTGATGGAGGCGAGCGGCGTGGGGTACTCGACCTGGAAGCGCACGTCCGGGCCGATGACGCCGTCGGACTGCAGGCGCTCGAACGTCTCGAACGACTCGAGGTAGGCGTCGGCGTAGCCGAGGTTCGGCCATTCCACCTCGTCCGCGGCCACGCCATCGGCCAGGCGGACCTTCGGCATGCCCTCGTAGCCGGCGACGATGTCCTTCGTGCCGGCCTGCTCGAGCCCGGGCGTCTGCCAGAACTTCTGCAGCTGGAAGAAGATCCACTGCTGTCGGTCGCCGGTCTCTCCGTCGGGTATGCGCGTCACGCCACGAGGGACGCGTGCGGCGATCTCGCGCATGACGCTCTCCGCGTCGACCAGGTTGACGCCGCCGTTGAAATGGACCGCTGTGGGTGGCAAGGGGAGCCTCCTTCCCTATCGGTCCTGGCTGGAGCACCGCTTCCACCCCGAGGAGGGTTGGTCGGTTGCCGGGCCGTCGTCGAGCCAGGGCTCTCGGGCCACTCGTGATAGGCGCCGCATGGGCGGCTGCGGCGAGCCTAGCAGGCACGTCAACCCGCTTCGCGGGCGATTGGCGGGTACTCTGGCTCTTGCGCCCGGCGCGCGACTCGCGGACCGTCTGCGGAAACCTACAGCGACAGGAGGTTACGTGCTTCGAAGGCTGCTGCTATGGGGTGGCGTGGGAATCATCCTCGCGTTCCTGCTCATCCAGCTCATCCCCTACGGGCGGGATCACGCCAATCCGCCGGTCGCCGGCGAGCCGAGCTGGGACAGCGGCACCACGCGGGCGCTTGCGGTCAGGGCCTGCTTCGACTGCCACAGCAACGAGACCGCGTGGCCGTGGTACACCAACGTCGCGCCGGTCTCGTGGCTGGCGCAGCATGATGTCGAGGAGGGGCGGGACGCGCTCAACTTCTCGGCTTGGGGGCCGGGCCAGGAGGCAGACGATGCCGCGCACACCGTGGCCGATGGCGAGATGCCGCCGTTCTACTACACCTGGCTCCATCCCAACGCCAGCCTCTCCGACGCGGAGCAGCAGGCGCTGATCGACGGCCTGCAGGCGACGTTCGGCGGGGAGGGCAGCGAGGGTGGCGAGGGTGGCGAGGGCGGCGAGGGCGGCGAGTAGCGGGTCCGCGTCTCTGGCGCGGTCTGCTTGCATATCGCCGGGGGTGATGAAGTGGAGCCTGGGATGCCGGACCCAGCCCGTTCCGGCCACTTCGTCCCCCGGTTCATCAGTCGGGCCGATCATCCGGAGGTCGAGGCGGCTTCTATCCTCCACATGATCGCCGGGGCTGATCATCGGGGCGAACAGCACCGACACGCGGCGTCGGTCGTCACGCTCGCCGGGGGCTCAGCCGCGCTTGCGCTCTCCGGGAAGGGCCATCCAGTCGCCGGAGCGTCGTTCGTGAGGGCGCGCGCGCCCACCGGCATGACGCTTGCGGCCCGAGAAGGCGGCCTGCGGGCGTTGCGCTGTCGCATGCTGCGGTCGGCCAGCCTGCGGTCGGCCAGCCTGCGGTCGGGCACCCTGCGGTCGGCCGCCGCTGCGCAGGCGGATGGGCTCGGGGCGGATCGAGGCGTCGGGCTCGAAGCCCGGGATGACGACCCGCTCCACCTTGTGGCCGAGCAGCCGCTCGATCTCGCGCAGCATCGGTGCCTCGTCGACGCACACGAGGCTGACGGCGTCTCCCTCGATGCCCGCTCGCCCGGTACGGCCGATGCGGTGCAGGTAGTCCGACGCGACCATCGGCAGCTCGTAGTTCACCACGTGGGGCAGCTGCTCGATATCAAGGCCCCGCGCGGCGACCTCGGTGGCGATCAGCAGCGTCACGCGCCCCGCCTTGAAGTCATTGAGCGCACGGACGCGCTGGGGCTGCGACTTGTTGCCGTGGATGGCCGCGGTCGCGATGCCATCGGTCCAGAGCTGTTCCGCGAGCTTGTTGGCACCGTGCTTGGTGCGGGTGAAGACGAGCGCCTGATCAATTGCGTGGGTGCGCACCAGGTGCGAGAGCAGCTCCCGCTTCCTGGATCGATCGACCGGATGCACCACCTGGCGGACGAGGTCGACCGCGGTGTTGGCCGGGGTGGCCTGGACCGATGCGGGCCGGTCGAGCAGCCCCTCCGCCAGCCCGCGGATCTCCTTGGAGAAGGTCGCGCTGAAGAGGAGGTTCTGCCGTCGGTCGGGCAGCAGGGCCAGCACCGAGCGGATGTCGCGGATGAATCCCATGTCGAGCATGCGATCCGCCTCGTCGAGGACGAGGATCTCGACGTCCCGCAGGTCGATGGTCCCCTGCCGCGAGTGATCCAGCAGGCGGCCCGGCGTGGCGACCACGATCTCAACGCCGCGACGCAGCGCGGCGACCTGGCCGCCGAAGCCAACGCCGCCGTAGATGGCGGCCGAGCGGTGTCGGTTCGCGCCGTAGACGCGGACGCTCTCCTCGACCTGCAGGGCGAGCTCGCGGGTGGGCGCCAGGATCAGCGCGCGGATGCGCTGCCTGCCGCCGGCGCCGCCGCGGGCGCTGCCCTCCAGCCGTTGCAGCATTGGCAGCACGAATGCAGCGGTCTTGCCGGTGCCGGTCTGCGCGCCGGCGAGCAGGTCGCGGCCGGCGAGGACGAGCGGGATGGCCTCGCGCTGGACCGGGGTCGGGTCGGTGTAGCCCTGCACCGAGACGGCGCGAAGCAGTTCGGGCGTAAGCCCGAGCGATGAGAATGACAAGGGAAGTCAGCTCCTGACGAAGGCCCACCCGCAGTCGCGGGGCCCGGTCAGGGCGAGGGTTGAATCGGTATCGGGGCGGCGTGGTAGCCGCGGCGCGGACCGGAGCGCCAATCGAACACGTTTTCGAAATGATACACCATCGGCGCGTGCTGTCCACGGTTCGACGAGGTGGAGTACCCTTGAGGTCCCCACCGGAAGGCGCTCATGACCCCCCAATGCATCCACGGTTTCCGCACTGACGAGTGCGCCTCTTGCCAATCCTGCCCACACGGTCTGAGCGTAGCCCGCTGCGGCCGCTGCGCCGCGGCAGCGGCCTCGACCCGTCGCGCCGTACCCGCCGCCGCCCCGCAGGCCAGCGAGGAGTACGCCGGATTCGAGATCTTCTACGATCCGGCGGTGAGTGGCTGGTACTACCGGGCGCCGGAGGGCGCGGCGGCGTCGCCCCAGAGCTACCGATCCGTCTTCCTCGCCCGGAAGGCGGTTGATCGCGTAGCCACCGAGAGCCCTTCGTGATCGGTGCGGATGGCATCAGCGCCATCCAGGGCAAACGGCGCGAACGGGTGCGGGATGGGTCGCTGAGGGAGAGCCTCGGCGCGACCGCGGTCGAGCACGCCACGGCGATCCTGCCATCGACCCGCCGCTCGGTTGAGCTGCCGGTGTTCGTCCGACGCGAGTCGCGCTGGACGGCCGAGCTGCCGAAGGAGTTCGGCGCGATTCCCAACAAGCCGGCATTTCAGCTCGACGGCGCCCCGCTCTACCCCGAGCTGCTGGTCGTGCGCCTCCTCGAGAACGCCGGCTGGGGCGCGGCCTGGCGCAAGACGTGGAACGGCGTGGCCTACTGGCGCGACCTCAACGAGAAGGTCGAGCCCGGCCCCCTGGCACATACCATCGTGGAGCAGATCGGCCGGCAGGCCGGCTACCTGGGGCCCTGGGACATCGTCGCCTGGCGCGACCGCGAGCTGCGCCTCTTCAGCTCGTGCCTGGCCGGGCGCCCACGCGTCACCGCCTTCATGGCCGACTGGCTGGACGCCGCGCTCCGACTCGGCATACCCATCGGCTGCTTCGCCGTGGTCGAGCACCAGGCTTCATCTCCCCCACGGCCGCCGCGCCGACGCTGAGGCGCGGATCGTGACTGCACGGCCCATGGATGAGCCGGTCATCACCGCCCGCGGACTGACGAAACGGTTCGGGTCGCTCGAGGCGGTCAAGGGCATCGACCTTGACGTCCATCGCGGCGAGATCTTCGGCTTCCTCGGGCCGAACGGCGCCGGCAAGTCGACGACGATCAACATCCTCTGCACGTTGATGCGGCCGACGGCCGGCAGCGCGGCCGTGGCCGGCTACGACGTCGTCAGCCACCCCGGCGACGTACGCGCCTCCATCGGCCTCGTTTTCCAGGATCCCAGCCTCGACGCCAACCTGACGGCCCGCGAGAACCTCGCCTTCCATGCCTTCATCTACGGCGTACCCGGCGAGGAACGCGACGCGCGCATCAAGGGCGTCCTCGAGATGGTGGAGCTGAGCGATCGCGCCGGGTCAATCGTCATGACCTTCTCCGGCGGCATGAAGCGGCGCCTCGAGATCGCGCGCGGCATGCTCCACACCCCCGAGGTGCTCTTCCTCGACGAGCCAACCATCGGTCTGGATCCGCAGACGCGCCGGCACATCTGGACCTACCTGCGCCGGCTGCGGGCGGAGGAGGGCGTCACCATCTTCATGACGACGCACTACATGGACGAAGCCGAGGAGTGCGATCGCATCGCCATCGTGGATGGCGGCAAGATCGTGGCGCTCGGCACGCCGACCGAGCTGAAGGCCCTCGTCGGCGGCGATGTGGTCACCCTGGCCACTCCCGACAACCAGGCAGCGGCAGCCGACATCGCCCGTATCTTCGAGCTGGAGCCGACGATCGACAACGGCAGCATCCGGGTCGAGGTCACCGACGGCGCGGAGTTCATCCCGCGCCTCGTGCGCGAGACGAGCGTGCCGGTCACCTCGGTCGCCTCGCGCCGGCCCAGCCTGGATGACGTCTTCCTGAAGCTGACCGGCCACGCCATCCGCGAGGAAGAGGCGGGCGCCACCGATCACATGCGCATGTTCATGCGCGCCCGAGGAGGTCGCTGATGAGCACCGAAGGGACCGTTCTGGCCGACGTCCGCCCTGCCCCTGGCCACCGGCGCAACGTCGGGTTCTCGAACACGCTGCGCGGCATCTACATCGTCTGGTACCGCGACCTCCTGCGCTACTGGCGCGACCGGGTGCGGGCCATCGTCGGGCTGGCCCAGCCGCTCCTCTTCCTCGTGGTCTTCGGCGCCGGACTCGGCTCGTCGCTTGGCGGCTCGTTCGGCGGGTCGGACGCGGCGGGTGGCGGGCTCTCGTATGCCCAGTTCGTCTATCCCGGGGTCATCGGCATGGCGGTCCTGTTCAGTGCCATCTTCGGCGCGATGTCGATCGTCTGGGACCGCGAGTTCGGATTCCTCAAGGAGATCCTGGTGGCGCCCATCGACCGCTCGGCGGTCGCCATCGGGAAGGCGCTGGGCGGCGCGACGCAGGCCATGATCCAGGGCGTGATCCTCCTGGTGCTCGCACCCGTCATCGGCGTCACGCTCGACGTAGGCACCGTCCTGCTCCTGCTGCCGTTCCTCTTCATCCTGGCGTTCGCGCTATCCGCCATGGGGGTGGCGCTCGCCTCCCGGATGAAGTCGATGCAGGGGTTCCAGATCGTCATGAACTTCCTGATGATGCCGATGTTCTTCCTCTCCGGTTCGCTGTTCCCGCTGACGGGCGTGCCCGACTGGATGGCCGTCCTCGGACGGCTCGACCCAGTGACCTACGGGATGGACCCCATCCGCCGCATTGTGCTGGGCGCCACGCTTCCCCCCGAGGCGGTGAACCAGCTGGGGCTGACGATCTTCGACAATGTCCTGCCCATCGGCGTCGAGGCGCTGATCCTGCTCGCCTTCGGCGGCGTGATGCTGGCCATCGGCGTCATGAACTTCCGCCGGCGGGAGTAGCCCTGCGACTTCCCAGAGGGTGTAGCGTGGCCGTCTCCACATCCGCTCAGGAGGCCCGGAGATGGCCAAGTACCTTTACGTCGGCAGCTACACGGCGCAGGGCGCCAAGGGCACGTTGACAAAGGGGGGCAGCGCTCGCCGCGAGGCAGCACGCAAGGCGGTGGAGTCCGTTGGTGGAACCGTCGAGTCGTTCTACTTCGGATTCGGTGCGGACGACTTCTACCTGATCTACGAGGCGCCGAGCGCCGCGGCTGCGGCGGCCCTGGCGCTGACCGCCGGTGGTTCGGGCGGCCTCTCGGCGCGAACGATCCCGCTGATCACGCCTGAGGAGCTCGACGACGCGTCGAAGATCCACCCCGACTACTCGCCGCCGGGCAGCTAGCGGCGCGGGTGACGCCCCGGCGATACCCATGGGGCTCACGCTGGTTTAGGATCGGGGCCGTCGCAGACGGCAGGCAATGAGCACCTTCCCGGTCGGAACCGTCACGTTCCTGTTCACCGACATCGAGGGGTCGACGCGGCTGCTTGCCGAGCTGGGCCCGGCCTACCGAGACCTGCTCGCCCGGCACTTCGAGCTCCTGCGGCAGGCCCTCACGGAGCACGACGGAACCGAGGTGAACACGGAGGGCGATGCACTCTTCGCCGCCTTCGGCTCGGCCGGCGCCGCGGTGCACGCTGCGGCCCGGATGCAGCGGCTGCTGTCAGCCGAGACGTGGGCAAAGCCGGTGCGCGTGCGGATCGGGATACACACCGGCGACGGGCAGCCGTCCGGGCGTGACTACATCGGCATCGACGTGAACCGGGCGTCGCGCATCGCGGATGCCGCCCACGGGGGGCAGGTGCTGGTCTCCGGGGCAACGCGTGACCATGCCGCCGGCAGCCTCGGCGACGACCTGCGCCTGCGCGACCTTGGCGCGCATCGGCTCAAGGACCTCGACGGCATGGTGCGCCTCTACCAGTTGGTGATGGACGCCCTGCCGGCCGAGTTCCCGCCGCCGCGCAGCCTGGAGATGGTGCCGTCCAATTTGCCGGAGCAGCTGACCCGGTTCGTCGGACGCGACCGCGAGCTGCGCGAGGCATCCGTACTGCTGCGCGCCACACGGCTGCTCACCATGACCGGACCAGGCGGAACCGGCAAGACACGCCTCGCCATCCGCCTCGCGCACGAGGTCAGCGCCGATTTCCCGGACGGCATCTACTTCGTCGCGCTTGCGGCGCTCCGCGAGCCGGAGTTGGTCCTGCCCGCCATCGCCACGACCTATGCGCTGCAGGAAGGAGAGAACCTGCGGGCGCGGCTGGTCGAGGCGATCGGCTCGAAGCGGCAGCTGCTCGTGCTCGACAACTTCGAGCAACTCCTGCCGGCGGCGCGCGACGTGGAGGAGCTGCTGACGGAGACGCCGCGACTCAAGGTCATGGTGACCAGCCGATCCCTGCTGGGCATCTACGGCGAGCGCGAGTACGACGTGCCGCCGCTCGCCCTTCCGGACCCGCTCCGGCTGCCGCCCCTGGATGAGCTCGCACGCTCGGAGGCCGTGGCCATGTTCGTCGACCGCGCGCGCGCCGTCCGTCCCGACTTCGCCCTGACGGAGGGGAATGCCGCCACGATTGCCGACATCGCGGTACAGCTGGAAGGCCTTCCCCTGGCGCTCGAACTGGCCGCGGCCCGCGTCAGGCTGCTGCCGCTCGAGCAGCTGCGTCAGCGCCTGCACGATCGGCTGGCCCTGCTGGGGGGCGACCGCGGCGGCTCCGCCGGGAGCAACCGGCAGCGGACGCTTCGCGAGACGATCCAGTGGAGCTACGACCTGCTGACGCCCGAGGAAGCCTCTCTCTTCAATCGGCTCGGCGTCTTTCGCGGGGGCGCTCCCCTTGCGCTGCTCGCGGAGGTCCTGGAGGCCGATGATGACCTGGAGCTTGTCGAGCGGCTCGGCTCTCTCGCCGACAAAAGCATTCTCCGCCGGACAGATGCCGAGGATGAGCTCCGTGTCGACATGCTCGAGACGCTCCGCGAGTTCGCAGTGGACCGGCTCGAGACGACCGGCGAGCTGGACGGGATGCAGGCGCGCCACGCCGACGCCTACGTGCGCTGGATCGAGGAGGCGGCCGGCCACCTGACCGGTGCGGAGGGTGGACACTGGCTCGACCAGATGGAGCGGGAGCACAACAACCTGCGCGGTGCGCTGACATGGGCGATTGCCGGCCGGCACGCAGACCACGCGCTCCGCTTGGTTGCCGCCACCTGGCGCTTCTGGCAGATGCGCGGCCACATCGTCGAGGGTCGCGATCGCGCCGAACAGGTACTGCGCGCGGTCGGCGAGGCCGATGCGGCCCTGCTCGTCCGGGCGCTGGAAGCCGCGGGCAGCCTGGCCTACTGGCAGGGAGACTTCGCCGGCGCTCGCCGCCACTACGAACGCTGGCTGGAGTCGGAGCGCCGGGCCGGGAACGATGCGGGCGTCGCCGAGGCGCTCTACAACATCTGCTTCACCTATTTCGTCTCGCGCGAGGACGCGGCCACCGGACGGCGACTGGCAAAAGAAGCCCTGGAGATCTATCGCCGGCTTGGCAACGAGCGCGGCATCGCCCTGACGGTGTGGGCCCTGGGTGGCATCGAGCTCAGCGAGGACGAGCTCGACGCCGGAGCGGCCCGCGGCTACCTGGATGAGGCCAAGGAGCTCCTCGGCAAGCTCGGCGACAGACCGATGCAGGCCTGGGCCTACTTCATGTCGAGCGGCGTGAACACCCGAACCGGGAACGTGGCGGCCGCTCGGAAAGAACTGAAGCAGGCACTGCGCGCATTCATGATCCTGCGAGACCTGTCCGGCTACGCGATGTGCCTGCGTGCCACCGCACGCCTGGAGTGGATGGAGGGCCGTGCCCGCTCGGCGGCCAGGCTGGCCGGCGCGTCGGCGCACATCGAGCACGTGAGCGGCGCCCAGCTCACCGGTTGGACCACCGAGGGCTGGTCCGAGGGCTTCGACGTCGAGCACCTGCGGACGGCGACGGACCTCGCGCCGGCCTGGCACGAGGGCGAAGGCCTCGAGCCGGAGGCGGCCGCGGAGATGGCACTCCGGATCGACTGAGGCGCACGCCGCGCTCGCCTCCGTTGCCGGGACTGCGATCTCGTCTTTGTCGAAAGGCGCCGCGCTCCTTCGTCGTTTTTGGTAGGTCCAACCAGGATCCACCCCAGGAGGAGATGAGATGGCAGCCAAGATCGTGCACGTGGAGGTCGTCGGCAAGGACGGCGGAGCACTCCAGGAGTTCTACAGCGACCTGTTCGGCTGGGAGCTCGACACGAACAACCCCGGCGGCTACGGCATGCTGCGCGACGGCGACCTGTCGGCCGGCATCGGGGCAAGCCAAGACGGGCGTCCGGGCCACGTGACCTTCTACGTCAACGCCGAGGACGCGAACGCGACGCTGCGTCGCGTGGAGGAGCTGGGCGGCAAGGTCCTAATGCCCCTCACCGAGGTGGCGCCGCAGACGACAATCGCGCTCTTCGCCGATCCGGAGGGCAACGTCATCGGCCTGATGTAGGACGGCCCGCCGTTACGGTGGGGAGTATCGTTTCCCCACCGCGATTGCGCGCAACCCGATTCAGGACGGAGGGGAGACCAATGCGCCGCGATGCGATCCTCGCGATTGCGCTGCTCGTGGCCCTGGCGGCCTGCAGCAGCACGGCGACATCGTCGGTCGAGCCGTCCATGGCCCCTACCGTGACGCCATCGGCAGCCCCGAGCGCCACGCCCGTTCCCGCCGATACGCCGACCCCGACGTCCAGCGCGACGCCGGAACCGCCGACCTTCCAGAACCAGGGGCTCGCCACGGTGCGCGTCAACGGCCTCAACCTGCGAACGGAGCCATCGACCACGGCGCCGCGGCAGACCGACGTCACCGGCAGCGCGCTCTCGCTCGCGGCAGGCGACGAGGTCCTCGTGCTCTCGGCCCCGCAGTGGGCCGATGACAACTGGTGGCTGACGGTGGCGCTGGCGCAGGACTCGGGCCTGTACGCCGCGCCCATCCCGGTCGGGTGGGCGGCGGCCGGAACCAGTGCCGAGCCGTGGATCGAAGCGAGCACGGCGTCCTGCCCGCAGCCATCGGTCGGCGCGCTCGCCGAGATGCAGGGCATCGAGCGCGTCGCGTGCTACAGCTCGCTGCAGCAGGTCTTCGACGCCCGCATCGCCTCCCTCCCACCGGATGCCGGCCTGGGCGGCGCGTGCGACGTCGAGGAGGCCTACCCGCGCTGGCTGATGTGCGACCACATCAACTACAGCTGGGTCAACGTCGACGGCGGCGTCGACTGGCTCCTGCAGCTGCACTTCAACCCTGATTCCGGCATCGAGCCGACCGGCCTGGCCGATGTCGGCGTGACCGGAGCGGCGGTGCGCGTGACCGGCCACTTCGACGATCCGGCCTCCGAGGGCTGCGTCACCGCATCGGACCCGGGAAGCGTGGAGGGGCAGGGCCAGCGCCTGACCTGTGCCGCCAAGTTCGTCGTCGACGCGGTGCAGTACCCCTGACGGCTACGCTACCCCGATGAGCGACAAGCCAGTCACCATCGCCTACTACTACCGCGTCCGCTGGGGCCACCACGACGAGTGGCTGCGGCTCTTCCGGCGCAACCACTACCCCATCCTGGCCGAGCAGCTGAGCAGTGGCCGCTTCACCGACCTGCGCTGCTACCGGCCGCGCTTCCACGGTGACGGCGGTGCCGACTGGACGTTCATGGTCACCATCACCTACCGCAACTGGGCTTCGGTGGAGGGGCACTCGGACGCCGAGATCGCCCAGCGGCTCTTCCCCGACCAGGATCGGTTCCGGGCCGAGGAGCGCCGGCGCTTCGAGCTCATCGACGCGCACTGGGACCTGCCGCTCGACGAGATCGACCTCGCCGACGACAGTGCCGACCATCCCCGGCGGTCTGGCCTGGGCTTCTCTCCGAACCGCTCCTGACCTCGCGGGGCTCAGGCCCCGTCGCCGGTCTCGACCACGACCGGCTCAGCCTCCAGTTCGCGACCGGTCATGGGCCCGGACGGCTCCGCCTCCGCGTTCTCCCCCATCCTGCCCGCCGGCATGACGACCAGCACCACGACCGCCGCCACGAGCGTGGTGACGATCCCGACCACGAAGGTCGCCGAGGTCGCGATGGAGAAGGCCTGGTAGATCCCGAACACGATGCCGTCGATGAAGGGCGCCACCACCGGCTGCACCGCGGCCGGCAGCCCGGCCAGGATCGCCGGCCCAAGGTCCCCGCCCACGCCGCCCAGCTGGTTGAGGGCGTCGGTTCCGCCGGAGGCGAACTGGTCGGCCATCGCCTGTGGAACGCCGGCGCTCACCATCTGGCGCGGCACCTCGTCGAGGAAGACGGAGCTGAAGAGCGAGCCGACGACTGCCAGGCCGATGGTTCCGCCCACCTGCTGGAAGAGCGTCAGGCTGGAGGTCGCCGCACCCAGCTCACGGACCGGCACGGCGTTCTGGACGACCAGGGTGAAGACGGCGAACGACGGGCCGATGCCCAGGCCGGCCACCGCCATCCACAGCCAGATCAGCTCGTGCGGCGTATCGGCCCGCAGGTGGGTCAGCAGGAAGAGGCCGAGCGCGGTGGTCGCCAGCGCCACCACGATGAGCGCCTTGTAGCGGCCGGTGCGCGCCACGAGCTGTCCCGCGCCCACCGCCGAGATGATCAGGCCGAAGAGCAGCGGCAGGATCTGGTAGCCGGATTCCGTCGCGGAGGTCTGCGCCACGAACTGGTACCAGCGCGGCAGGAAGACGACCGCCGCGAAGAAGCCCATCGCGGCCAGGAAGAATGCGATGACGCTGGCCGTGAAGGCGCGGATGCGGAAGAGCGCCAGCGGCACGATCGGTTCGCTGGCGCGCGACTCGACCCAGATGAAGACGGCGGTGAAGAAGGCGCCCAGGCCGATGAGGCCACCAACCTCGACATCGGTCCATTCGCCGGACTGCTTGTTGGTGAAGCCGATGAGCATGGGCACCAGCGCCGCGACGAAGACCGCGGCCCCCATGAAGTCGATGTGACGGTCCGCATCGGGCTCGTGGTGCGGCGGCATGGTGCGCCAGATCACGTACAGCACGACCGCCCCGATCGGCACGTTGACGTAGAAGATCCAGTGCCAGCCGACGTTGTCGGTGATGAGCCCGCCCAGCGCGGGGCCGATGAGGCTGGAGAGGCCGAAGACCGCCCCGAAGAAGCCCTGGTACTTGCCGCGCTCCGATGGCGCGAAGATGTCGCCGATGATCGCCAGCGCCACCGGGAAGAGCGCGCCGGCGCCCAGGCCCTGCAGGGCTCGGAAGCCGATGAACTGGTACATCTCCCCCGACAGGCCGGCCAGGATCGAGCCGAGCAGGAAGACGGCGACGCCAACGAGGAAGATCGGCCGGCGTCCGTAGATGTCGGAGAGCTTCCCGTACATCGGCCCGCAGACCGTGGCGGTCAGCAGGTAGCTGGTGAAGGCCCAGGTGTAGACGTCATTGCCCTGCAGATCGGTGACGATGCGCGGCAGGGCGGTGCCGACGATGGTCTGGTCCAGGGCTGCCAGGAAGATGCCCAGCAGGACGGCGATCAGGATCTCGATGCGGGTGCGATGCGGCAGCTCGATCGGCGCGCGGTCGCGCGGCGACACGGCCGGTTGGGTGGTGGCGGTCATCGGTGCTACGTTCCTCTCGGTGCGCCCGGGGCGCGAGCGCGCCTGCCTGCCGAGCCGGCAGAGTGTAGCCGGCGTGCGGATCGGTGGGCATCGGCCGAATGTCGCACGCAGCCACGCAGCGCCGTGACGCGCCGCGCCGGGCCAGTGCCGGGCCAGTGCCGGGCCGCGCAGCGCCGGGCCGCGCAGCGCCGGGCCGCCGGGTTATCACTGCCAGCGATGGACTGGAGGATGAACGGCCGCAGAACCGCCGCATGATCAGTCGGGGTGATAGACCGGCGGACGAACGGTGGAAACAACGGCCGAACGCACGTCTCTTCCGCCAGACCATCAGCCCGGGTGATATGCCGATCGGGGCCGCGCGACTCCCCGCGGCAAGACGAGTACCATGCGGTTCCCCATGGCCAGCCCCACGACCACCCGCCTCTCGGTGCGCAGCGACCTGCGCAACGTGGCCATCATCGCGCACGTCGACCACGGCAAGACGACGCTGGTCGACGGCCTGCTGCGCCAGACGGGGACGTTCCGCGCCAACGAGACGCTCGTCGACCGCGTGCTCGACTCCGGCGACCTGGAGCGCGAGAAGGGCATCACCATCCTGGCCAAGCAGACGACCGTCGAGTACGCCGGCGTGCAGATCAACATCGTCGACACGCCCGGCCACGCCGATTTCGGCGGCGAGGTCGAGCGAGGCCTGCATGATGGTCGACGCGGTGCTCCTCCTGGTCGACGCCTCGGAGGGGCCGCTGCCGCAGACCCGCTACGTCCTGCAGAAGGCGATGCAGCGGCACCTACCGGTCATCGTGGCACTCAACAAGATCGATCGGTCGGACGCGCAGGCCGGGCGAGGTGCTCGACGCGGTCTACGAGCTCTTCATCGACCTCGGCGCCGATGAGCACCAGATCGACTTCCCGGTCGTCTACACCAACGCCAAGGCGGGCACCGCCACGCGCGACCTCTCGCAGCCCGGCAACGACCTGCTGCCGCTGCTCGACCTGCTGCTCGAGGTCACGCCGCCGCCGACCTACGAGCCGGACCACCCACTGCAGCTGCTGGTCACCAACCTGACCGCGAACGACTACGTCGGTCGCATGGCGGTCGGCCGCATCCGTAACGGGACCATCCGCGTCGGTCAGCGCGTCAGCGTGGTGCGCGAGGAGGCGGAGGACACCGCCGGATCCATCGAGCCGGGTCGAACGCTCACGCTGCAGGGCGCCGTCACCACCCTGCAGACCGCGCACGGCATCGACCGCGTCGACATCAGCGAGGCGCGTCCCGGCGACATCGTGTCGGTGGCGGGGCTGCCGGAGGTAACCATCGGCGACACGATCACCGACCCGCAGGACCCGCGTCCGCTCCCCCGCCTGGACGTGGACGCGCCCACGCTGCGCATGACCTTCGGGGTCAACACCTCGCCGCTCGCCGGACGCGACGGCAAGTACGTCACCTCGCGGCAGCTCAAGGCGCGGCTCGACCGCGAGGTCCTGGGCAACGTATCGATCGAGATCGCACCGACCGAGTCCGCCGACACGTTCGAGGTCCGTGGTCGGGGTGAGCTGCAGCTGGCCGTCCTCATCGAGCAGATGCGCCGCGAGGGGTACGAGCTGACCGTCTCGCGCCCCGAGGTGATCCTCCACGAGCGCAACGGCGAGCGCCAGGAGCCCTACGAGCGGGTGACCATCGACATCCCGCCGGAGTTCATCGGCCCGGTGCAGGCGGCACTTGCCGGCCGCAAGGGCCGGCTGGAACAGATGTCGACCGATGCCGACGGACGCGCCCGCCTGGAGTACATCGTCCCGGTCCGCGGCCTGATCGGCTACCGGGGCCAGCTGCTGACCGATACGCGCGGCACGGCCCTGATGCACCAGATCGGCGAGGGGTACGGGCCGTGGGCCGGCGAGGTCACGCATCGGACCAGCGGCGTGCTGGTAGCGGATCGGGCCGGACTCTCCAACGCCTACGCGCTGGTCAACCTGGAGGAACGCTCGGAGCTCTTCATCGGCGCAGGCGTGGAGGTCTACGAGGGCATGATCGTGGGCGAGAACGCCCGGCCCGGCGACATGAACGTCAACCCCACCAAGTCGAAGCAGCTCACCAACATGCGCACCCACTCGCACGACGACTCGCTGCGCCTCACGCCACCGCGGCCGATGACGTTGGAGTCGGCCATCGAGTTCATCGCGGCCGATGAGCTGGTCGAGGTGACCCCCTCCGCGATTCGCCTCCGCAAGCGATACCTGACGACCCTGGCCCGCAAGCGCGCACAGTAGCGCGGCCGATTCACCGCTGGGGGTGATGAACTGGCGGGTGGCGTCCCGCGCTCGGCGCATTTCGGCCACCCGGTCCGTTGTTTCATCACTGCCGGTGATCGATCGGCGTCAGAACCGGCGTTCGTCCTCCAAACGATCAGTCCGGGCGATACTGCGGCGGCGATGCATGACGCGGTATGCGGCGTGGGGGGCGCCGTGGCCAACGAAGGGAGTACCGTGGCGGCCGGCATGCGCGACCTCGTCCACCGAGGTTGACGGGCCTGAGCGCTGAGGTGGCTTCGTGACCGAACATCAAACGGTTGTCAACCTCCCCGCCCGGGCAGGGCGTCGCCTGCCAGGGCCGATGGCACTCGCCGGCCTGGAGCTCCTGCTGCGAATGGTCAGCAAGCGGTACGGCGCGCTGCAGTGGTTCCTGGAGGTGATGCCGCCAGGGCCGGCGGATGCCTTCTCCGCCGCCCGAGCGCTCCGCGCCGCACGCGAGGCGGCGCGAGAGGTCCCGGCGTATCGCGACTTCCTCTCGCTCGCAGGCGTGGACGCCCGGAGGATCACCCACCTGGCCGAACTGCCCGAGACGGACAAGGCCTCGTACATCGACAACTACTCCCTCCCGGAACGCTGCATGGGCGGCAAGCTGCCGCTCGTCGGCACCACGATCGACGAGAGCTCGGGATCCACCGGAACGCCCTACAACTGGGTGCGCAGTGCACAGGAGCGCCAGCACGTACGGCGAATGATCGCCTTCTTCGCCCGCTACACGTTCGGTGACCAGCCGCTCGTCGTCCTCAACTCGTTCTCGATGGGTGCCTGGGCGACGGGCATGACCACCGCCATCGCGCTCGAGCGGCGCGGCATGGTCAAGGCCACGGGCCCGGATCTCGACAAGATCCTGGGCACGCTGCAGCAGCTCGGGCCGACGTACCGCTACCTCCTCGTCGGCTATCCCCCGTTCATCAAGGTCCTCGTGGACGAGGGAGAACGGCGCGGGATCGATTGGTCCGCCCATGACGTGCATGCCCTGCTGGGTGGCGAAGGGAACTCGGAGGCGCTGCGGTCCTACCTGCTGCGCACGTTCTCATCGGTGTATTCCGGCTACGGCGTGACCGATGTCGAGATCGGCCTGGCGGCCGAGACGCCGAGCTCGATCGCCCTCCGCCGCTTGGCGATGGAGCGGCCGGACGTCGCTCATGCGGTCTTCGGCGAGGCGGCCCGCAGCCCGATGGTCTTCCAGTACAACCCGTTCTTCCACCACGTCGAGGTCAACGAACGACGGGAGCTGCTCTTCACCGTCGCGCGCCACGGTACGTTGTCACCGAAGATCCGCTACAACCCACACGACGAAGGCGGCGTGCTGCGCGACGACGAGCTGCGGGCACGCCTTGCAAGCGTCGACGTGCAGCTCGAGGACCTCCTGCCGGCTGGCGGCCGTCGCCTCATCCGGATGCCCTACCTGTTCGTCTTCGGGCGCATGGACAGCACCGTGTCGGTGATGGGCGCCAACATCTACCCCGAAGACATCGAGGCGACGATCTACTCGGCGCCGGAGGTCGCGCGCCAGATCCTCTCCTACCAGCTGTCGCTGCTAGAGGAGCGTCCCGGTGAGACGAGGCCGCAGGTGGCAATCCAGCTGCTGAGCGACGAGCCGACCGATGCCTTCCGCGACCGAGTCGCGACCCTGCTGACCGATGGTGTGCGAAGCCTCAACCGCGATTACCGCGAAGCGTTCGGCGAGTACCCCGCCCTCATGCCCTTCACGGTACAGCTGCACCGCCGCGGGGAGGGACCGTTCGCCGGCAGCGACAAGCGCATCAAGTTCCGGTACATCGCCAAGGCCTGAGATCGGTCTGCGTTTCGGTCGGACGCTCAGACCACGGCTAGACCCCTTCGCGACTCCCAACCCAGTGGTAGCCGTACGCGGGCAGCTCCACGGTCATCCGTCCGCCCTCGGGGGTTGGTTGGCCGCCGTCGCGTGGCCCGAACAGGTGACGCCAGCGGCTCCGTTCCGCGTCCTTCGGCAGCTGGATCGTCGCGTTCGCCGGCTCCGACGAGAAGTTGTGCACCGCCAGCACGCTGCCCTTCATCCAGGTCGCCACGACCGCCAGCACGGCAGGGTTCCGCGTGCCCAGCACGCGCCAGTCGCCCCAACCGAACTCCGGCCACTCCTTGCGGATGCGGATGGCTCGCTCCATCCAGTTCAGGAACGAGTGCGGATCGCGGCGCTGATCCTCCACGTTGACCTTCCGGTAGCCGAATGCTCCGTCCCGGACGGGCTGGCGGCACAGGTCGCCCTCGTCCGCGGTCGAGAAGCCACCGTTCGGTGAGTTGGACCACTGCATGGGCATCCGGATGGCGGCCCGGTCCGGCATGGCGAGGTTGTCGCCAAGGCCGATCTCCTCGCCGTAGAACAGCACCGGCGTACCCGGCAGCGAGAAGAGGAGGGAGTAGGCAAGCTCCATCCGTCGTCGATCACCGTCGACCATCGGCGGAAACCGGCGTCGGATGCCCCGCTCGTAGAGCCGCATCGACTTGCGCGGAGCGAAGGCCGCGAAGACCTCCTCGCGCTCCGCGTCGGTCAGCTTGTCGAGGGATTCCTCGTCGTGGTTCTTGATGAAGTTCGCCCACTGGGACTGCGGCGGGATGGGCGGCAGGCTCTGGAGCGCGTCGGCCACCGGCGTGGCGTCATGCCTGACGAACGAGAGGTAGAGCGCCTCGTTGGTGATGAAGCTGAAGAGCATGTCCATCTCGTTGCCGCGCTCGCCGAAGTAGTGGCCGATCTTGTCCTTCGGCTCGTTCGCCTCTGCCAGGAACATCGCGTCGCCGCGGCGCCGGGTCATGAAGTCACCCAGGTCGCGCAGGTACTCGTGCGGGTCCTTGACCGCGGGATGGTCCGGGTCCACCTGCTCGATCACGAACGGCACGGCATCGACCCGGAAGCCGGAGAGGCCGAGCTCGAGCCAGAAGCCGATGATCTTGGTGATCTCCGACCGCACCTCTGGGTTGTTGATGTTGAGGTCCGGCTGGAACTTGTAGAACCGATGCATGTACCACTTCCGGGCCGCGCGGTCGTAGCTCCAGGTCCCCTCCTGCTTGCCGGGGAAGATGACCCCATCGTCGGCATTGGCGGGCTTCTCATCGGCCCAGACGTAGAAGTCCTTGAATCGAGGATGCCCCTGGCGTGACATCTGGAACCATGGGTGCTCGATGGAGGTGTGGTTGACCACCAGGTCGGCGATGACCCGGATCCCCCGCTCGCGCGCAGCGCGGATCAGCTCCACCACGTCGCCCATGGAGCCGTACTTGGCGGCGGCACCGTAGTAATCGGCAACGTCGTAGCCGTAGTCGTGCTCCGGGGACGGGTAGAACGGCATCAGCCACAGGCAGGTGACGCCCAGGCCGGCCAGGTAGTCGATCCGCTGCGTCAGGCCGTCGAGGTCGCCGACGCCGTCGCCGTTCGAGTCGAGGAAGGCCTGCGTGTCGACGCAGTAGACGATGGCGTTCTTCCACCACAGGTCGCTTGTCACTTCCAGCCGCATGCGTTCGCCGACCATGCACGGAGCATGCCCCGCTGATGGCAGCCGCTCAGAGGTAGGCGAGCGAACCGAGCGACGATGCGTGCTCGTTCAACGCGGTCAGCTCCTGCAGGTCCTCATCGGCCAGGCGGAAGTCGAAGATGGCCAGGTTCTCCTCCAGGTGCCCACGCCGGTTGGCCTTCGGGATCGGGACCGTGCCCATCTGCACGTTCCAGCGCAGCAGCACCTGTGCCGGCGTCTTGCCGTGTCGATCGGCGATGGCCTGCAGCCGTGGCTCGTCCAGTCGCCGTGCGCGCGTCAACGGGCTGTACGCCTGGATCACGACCCCGTGGTCTCGGCACCAGTCCAGCACCTCGCGGCTCCAGCCGAAGGGCGACCACTCGATCTGGTTCACGGCCGGCGTCTCGCCGCTCGAGCGGATGAGCTCATCCAGCAGATCGCTGCCGTAGTTGCTGACGCCGATGTCGCCGGCCAGGCCCTCCTCGCGCGCGCGCAGCAGCCCCTCCCACAGCTCCTGGCCCGCGCCTGCCGGTGGAGGCCGATGGATCAGCATCAGGTCGGCCCGCTCCACCCCCAGCTCGTCCAGATTGCGCCGCGTGGCCTCGTACGCGTCCTCGTGCTCCTCGACCTTGGTGACGAGGTAGACCTCTTCGCGTGGCACGTCCGTGGTTCGCAGCGCCTCGCCGATCCCCGGCTGCGTGCCGTAGTCGCCGGACGTGTCGATCATGCGGTAGCCGAGCTCCAGCGCCTCGCGAACCGTGGCCGCGGTGTTCTCGGTCAGCTGCCACGTGCCGAGGCCCAGCACGGGCATTGCGCCGTCGGTCCGCAGCTGAACGGTCGTGTTGGTGTCCATGTCGTCCCAACCCAGCCGATCCCGTGCCACGCTCCCGCCTCGGCCCGCGCGGACCCGCCCATGGGCCCAGGATGTTCCCCGGGCCGATGGGTCAGCCTCGCGTGACGGCCTTCGGCAGGAATGCCAGCAGGTTGAACCCGGCCAGCCCGATGACCAGCAAAAGGCGGACGGCGAGGGGCCAGGTCGTCTCCCAGACCCAGATGCCGGCCACGACCGGCAGGAAGAGCAGCCAGACCACGCCCTGCAGCAGCCAATGCAGGCTGCGAATCCACTGCCAGGCGTCGTCGATGCTCCCCTGGCTCATCACCAGTGCGATGGCGAAGGCCACCCACAGCACGGCGAAGATCGCGAACAGGATGTAGTGCTCAGCCATGAACGTGATGCCGTCTGCGAGCCCCGTCGCCGCAGCGTCGATGACCTTGTCCATGCGACCCTTCTCCTGGCCGCCCGCGCTGGCGGACGCGCCGGACCGATCCGTTCCGGGTAGCGCGGCAGACATTGCCGACCCTCCTCGTTGCGCGCGACCTCACGTCGCTGCGCCTTCGGGGCGAATGGTCATTGGAGCGCGAACCCCACGGAAGTGCCGGATGGACGGTCGGCCGCGGGCCATTTCACCCGCTGCCGGAAGGTGAGGACGAGGGCGAGGCCCCTAGCCGGGCTGGTCCAACTTCAGCAATCCGAAGGTCGCGCCCTGCGGATCGGTGACGATCGCGAAGCGCCCGCCCGGCATGGGCGTGGGCGCGACGACTTCCGAGGCACCCAGCCCCAGGGCCGCCGTGAATGCCTCGTCCACATCGGCCACGTTGAAGTAGGCCATCCAGTAGCTGGGCACCGTGTCCGGGATCATGGGGCTCATCTCCATGCCGCCGGCGAAGCTCTCCCCGTCGAGCTGGAACTGGTGGTAGTCGGGCTGTCCGGCGCCCATGGGGGTGGTCATGGCGCTCCACCCGAAGACATCGGCGTAGAAGGCCTTCGCCTTGTCGATGCCCCGGGCGTTGAGCTCGGCCCAGCCGAAGGTGTTGACCTCGCCGGTCCGGAAACTGCCCGTGCCCGCCGGCTGCCACGCGGAGATGGATGCTCCCACCGCATCGGAGAAGACCGCCATGCGGCCCATCTCGCCGACATCGAAGGCCGGGGCCACGACGGTTCCGCCGGCCGCCTGCACCGCGTCGCCGAGCGCCGCCGCATCATCGGTCCCGATGTAGAGGTTCCAGGAAGTGGGCGCCTCCGGCATCATCTTGCCGCCGATGCCGGCCACGTCCTCTCCGCCATCGGCCAGGTGCGCGATGCCGTAGCCCCCGTACTGCGGATCTTCGCTCACCTCGATGTTCCAGCCGAGGAGCTTGCCGTAGAACTCGCGCGATGCCGCCGGGTCCGAGCTCGACAGGTCCACCCATGCTGGGCGTCCTGCTCGTGGGTTCGTGCCGCCTGCCATGGCCCGTCTCTCCTCCGACGCAACCCTGCGTCCTTCCGAGCCGATGCGTCGGCTCACACAACCAACTACGCCCCAACCGTGTAGCCGGTTCAAGCTTGCCGCAATCGATCAACATGGACCCAAATCCTATGCAGAGGACGAGCATGCTCAACGACCACCCGGTGTTCCCCATCCTGCTCTCGAAGGATCTCGACGCGAGCCGACACTTCTACAACGAGATCCTGGGGCTGCCCATCCTACGTGAGGATGCCGGCGACCGGATCGTGTTCGGCAGCGGCGGCGGAACGCAGCTGGTGTGCACGAGCAGCACGACCGGCACGCGGGACACGCAGACGCAGATGGCCTGGAAGGTGCCGGATGTCAAGGCTGCGCGGGACGAGCTGAGAGCTCGCGGAGTCCGCATCGAGGAATACACGGCCCCGGACCCGGTGACCCACGACGGTATCGCGGACATGGGGCACTCGTGGGCCGCGTGGTTCATCGATCCCAGCGGGAACGTGCTCGCGCTCGTCGAGCCCAAGGGCTAGTGCCCGGTCGCTTCACCACCCGGCGCGTTCGATAGATCGGCCCAATTGACGCGCGACGGCACCGCCGAGGCGTTCCTGTGACATCTATCGAACACTGGTGCCCGTAAGCCGGTGCACGCGGGGCGGGCTCACGCTCACCGGCGGCCGATAGATGTGCAATTCGGTGCCCGCGCGAGGTGCCATGCGTGCATTGGGCCGATAGATCGGCCGACTCGACCCGGACCAGTGGCTACTTCGAGCCGGAGAGGCCCGAGCTGCGCCATCGCGTGGCGTGGTGCGGCCGCACGCCAGCGGGCCGATGGTCCGCGTGCACGCTACGCCGGCCCGACGCGGCGCAGCACCTCGCAGATCTCCTGTCCGTAGCGATCGACCTTCACCGGCCCCATGCCGGCCACGGCGGCGAGCGCGGTATCACTCGCCGGGTTGGCCGAGGCGATTGCGCGCAGCGTGGCGTCATGCGCCACGACGTAGGCCGGCACGCCGTCGCGTCGCGCACGCTCCCGGCGCCATTCGGCCAGCTTCGCGAACCGACCCTGCTCCAGCTCCCCGGCAGGCTCCGCTTCGACGCGGGTACGCCGGGCGCCGGCCGACCGGGGCTGGGTGCGCCGCGGTGGCGAGTTCCCGGGCGGGGACAGCTCTGCGAGGAAGCGGCTCGGCCGCTGATCGGCGACGTGGCCGCGCTGGTTGGTGCGAGTCGCGGACCAGGACAGCGCGAGGTGCTCCTTGGCCCGGGTGACGGCCACGTAGAGCAACCGCCGCTCCTCGGCGATGGCCTCGTCGCTCTTGAACGCGTGGCGGATGGGCAGGCTGCCCTCTTCCAGCATGGGCAGGAAGACGGCACGCCACTCGGCGCCCTTCGCGCCATGGATCGTGGACAGCGTCACGCCGTCCGCGCGGCCGTCGGCCTCGACGCTGGCGAGCCTGCCGAGTTCGGCGACGAGCTCCGGGACACCGGCGGTGGGGTGCTCCGTCGCGAAGCGGGCAACGATGGCCAGCATCGCCTCGAAGGCCTGCTGCCGCTCCGCGGCTCCCGGATCGTCGCGAGACGCGTCGGGCGCGTAGCCCAGCTCGCGCCAGCGTTCTGCCGCGTACCCTTCCAGATCGGTCCGATCGGCTGCAGTCCCCAGCGCCCGAATGGCGGCTCGCACATCGGCCGACTGGAAGAAGGGGACGCCCGTGAAGCGAAACGGGATGCCATCGGCGCGCAGTCGGGCCGCGATCGGTTCCAGCTGGTAGTTGGTCCGCGTCAGGACGGCCACCTCGCTCGCCGGCATGCCGTCGCCCAGGTGGGCGCGGATTGCGGCGGACACCGCCTCCAGCTCAGCTCCCTCGCGCGCGTGGCGGCGAACCTCCGGCTCAGGCCCGTTGGAAGACGTGGATATCAGCCGCGGCCCGCTCCCCGCTCGGACCAGCCGGTTCGCCAGTGCGAGCACCTGCGGGGTGCTGCGGTAGTTGCGGACGAGGCTGACCGTGGCAGCGTCCGGGTAGCGCCGCTTGAACTCCAGCAGGTACGAGGGCGTGGCACCGGTAAAGGAATAGATGGTCTGGTTCGGATCCCCCACCACGCCGATGTCGCGGCGATCTCCCAGCCAGGCATCCAGCAGCGCCTGCTGCAGCGGGTTCGTGTCCTGGAACTCGTCGACGCTGAACCAGGCGTAGCGACGCCGGACCAGGCCGGCAGCGTCCGGATCGGCCTCGTAGAGGCGGACGGCCTGCTCGAGCAGGTCCTCGAAGTCGAGCCGGCCGGCCCGGTCCTTGGCCCGCTCGTAGTCGGCATACAGGCGGGCCATCAGGTCGACCGGGATCGGCAGTGAGCGGTCACCCTGCTGTGCACGCCGCGCGTAGTCGCCTGGCACGATGCGGCGGTTCTTGGCCCACTCGATCTCGTCGGCCAGGTCCTTGGTGGCGGTGAAGCGATAGTTGCCGGGCAGCCCGCGCGCCAATGGGCGGACGAGGGGCAGCTTCGACTCGACGAGCGGCGGAAGGTCGCGGCCGCGGGTCGACGGCCAGAAGTGCCGCAGCTGCGCGAGCGACGCGGCGTGCAGCGTGCTGGCCGTCGCGTGCCGCAGCCCCAGCCGGCGCAGCCGGCCCTCCATCTCGCGCGCGGCCTTCGTGGTGAAGGAGACGACCAGCACCTGCCGCTCGTCCACGGCGGCGGTCGCCACCGCGTAGGCCACCCGGTGGCTGATGACGCGGGTCTTGCCGGTCCCCGCACCCGCCAGGATGACGACGGGACCGACGACCGTCTCCGCCGCCTCTCGCTGCTCCGGGTTCAAGTCGGCGAGGACCTGCTCGGGGCTGATCCTGCTCCCAGGGAGCGGGGTCAAGTGGCGGGCCTCCCGCCCACGAGGGCCAGCAGTGCGTGGACGCGCTGGTCGATCTCCGTCAACTGGTGGAGGATCCTCGCCCGGTCGCTGCGGCCGCGATAGCCTCCGAGGCGGCTGACGCGGTCGGCCAGGTCGTTGGCGAGCCCCTCGTAGTCAACGGCCTGGCTGCTGGGCTCCTCTGCGGACTCTCCCGCCTCGCGGCGGCGAGCATCCAGGCGGTCGCTGAGCGGCATGCATCGACTCCCTGTCACATCTGCCGCGCCGATGGGCAACCCCCGGCGACGGCTCACTCCCAAACGATACTCGCCCCGGCGCGACAGCTAGCCTGTCACGGCCTCAGCCGCCGCCGGACGTGGTAACGGAAAGCAGGTGCCACTCGCCGGGGACGCCGCGCAGGCTGCGCCGCCCCACCTCGCGCAGCGATATACCGGGCAGTGCCTCGGCCATGACACTGCCCGCGGCGTGGACCGCCAGCGGGTTTCGATAGACCGGTTCACCTGGTGCAGGAAGGCCCCCCGGCGCCGGGTCTGGAACATCTATCGAACACTGGTGAGCATGGGGCCCGCGCGCGGGCTGGCTGCACGATTGTCATCGGTCCATAGATGTGACAAACCCCACCTGGCAGCGTCCCCGCGCTCCGGATGGCCCGACAGATGAGTTGGCCGGACGGTCGGTGCCGCGCCAGGGCCGTCCGCCGGCAGATCGCCGCCGCAGATGCCAATTCGCCGGGGCGAGTAGGATCGGTGGCATATGACCGATGTGACCGACACCGATCGAGCGATCCTGCACGAGCTGACGCCCGAGGCGGAACGGCTGCTCGCCCGCCACATGGGCGTGGCCCAGGACTGGTACCCGCACGAGTACGTGCCCTATCGACTGGGCCGTGACTACGACCGCGAACCGTGGACGCCCGAACAGCCACGGTTGACGGGCGTGGCGCAGACCGCGTTCGAGATCGGGCTCCTCACCGAGGACAACCTGCCGAGCTACCACCGCCTGATTCACCGCGAGTTCGGCAAGGGCGACGGGGCCTGGATGGCCTGGGTGGGCCGATGGACGGCCGAGGAGGGGCGGCATGCCATCGTGCTGCGGGACTACCTGACGGTGACCCGCAACATCGATCCGGTGGCCCTCGAACAGGGCCGCATGACGACCACCCAGCAGGGCTTCGATTTCGCCGGCAACAGCGTGCTGCACAGCTTCGTCTACGTGGCGTTCCAGGAGCTCGCCACCCGGATCTCACACCGCAACACGGGCCGCTACTCCGATGACCCGGTGGCGGACCGCATCATGGTCCGCATCTCGACCGATGAGAACCTGCACATGGTCTTCTACCGCGACATGGTGGCGGCCGCGCTGGCGCTGCAGCCATCGGCGACGATATGCGCCATCACCGATGAGGTGCTCGGCTTCAAGATGCCCGGCATCGGCATCCCCGGCTTCCGTCGCAAGGCGGCGGAGATCGCCAAGGCCGGCATCTACGACATTCGCGCCCACCGCGACGAGGTCCTGCTGCCGCTCCTCAGCCACTGGAAGGTCTTCGAGCTGGACGGGCTCGACCCCGAAGCGGAAACGGCGCGAACGAAGCTGGCCGAGCACCTCGAGTCGCTGGACGTCGCGGCGAAGCGCTCCGAGGAGCGGCGCCGAGAGAGGGAGCTCCCCGCCGGCGGCTAGCCGGACCCGTCAGCGACGCGCGACCAGCGCCGGGCCGGTGACCGGCATCGGCTTCCGGGAGAGGACCAGGTCGAGCGTCATGCGCGTGCCGCCGTGGATGTCGCGCCTTGTCGGCCAGGGCAGCCGGGACACGTGCCTGGAGGGCGTTGAGCGCGGCCGCCTCGGTCGTCGGGGCCGGCCCGGTCGCCTGCTGGACCCCTTCTTCGACTTCAGGCCGCGCCGGTACGCCGCTTCCCGACTCCTCGCCGAAACGCTCGCCGCGGACGTAGGCGGTGAGCAAGATAGATCGGTCCCAACGATGCCCTAAGGCTTGTTGGGGTCCGGGATCGCAACATCTATCGAATGCCGGTGAGCGCAGGAGCCGCACGCGGGAGGCCCCCAGGCTCAGCACAAACCGATAGATGTGACAGACCCGCACCGGGCAGCGGCTTGGGGTGCGCCCTGACCCCATAGATGAGCCGGCTGGGAAGAGAGATGAACGCTGCGAGAAGTGAGGCACTCATACTCCGTGATCGATCCCATCATGAGGACCGATCAGACGGGAGCGAGGGATGGAGCGGAGGCTCGTCGAGCGGGCGATGCACGGCGACGAAGAGGCGTTCGACCTGCTGGTCGGGCGCATCGGGGACCGCCTCTACTCCGTGGCGCGCCGGATCCTGCGCGACACGACCCTGGCACAGGACGCCACGCAGCAGGCGCTGCTTGACACGTGGCGAAACCTTCCAAAGCTCAGGGATCCCGATCGCTTCGAGGCATGGGCCTATCGGCTCCTGGTGAACGCATGTCATGCCGAAGCGCGCCGCGAAGGACGTCAGCGCGGCAACCTTCGACTGCTGCCTCACGACGAGCCGACAGTTCCGGATCCTGCCTCGCACATCGCCAATCACGATCAGCTCGACCGCGCGTTCGGCCAGCTCAGCGTTGAGCACCGATCCGTGGTCGTGTTGGTCCATTACCTCGGACTGACGCCAACCGAGGCGGCCGATGCCATGGGGACGCCCGCCGGCACCGCCCGCTCGCGGCTGCACTACGCACTCGAACAGATGCGCACGGCGCTGCAGGCCGATGCGCGAATCAGCGAACAGCGAGGCACGGCATGACGCGCAACGACCAGTTCATCGAGCGGTTGGAGGCGTACCTCGACGAGCACGAGGGCATCACTCCCCTGCCCGATGCGGTTAGTGACGCTGTCCGCGGCCGGCTTCCGAAGACACGACAGGACCGGCCCCTTCGCGGGCTGGCGAGGTTGATGACCATGAACAGCACCGTGCGTTACGGGATCGCCGCAGCCGTGGTTGGACTGGTGGCGCTCGTGGGATGGAACGTCCTGAACAAGAGCGCCGTCGGTCCGCCATCGACGACCGCGACACCAGTATCGACGTCAACGCCGCAGGCTTCCGCACCGCCTGCCGCCATGCCCGCCCAGTTGCAGGGGCAGCACTACTACGGGCCCGCAGGTGATGCGTCGACCGCAGGCACCATCGATACCGCAGAGCTCGTGATCAACCCGAGCGGGCTGAGCATCAACGGCAACGGGGCCAGGTCTCAGTACTTCTCGATCCCCACGTCGGTGGGATCGGACCGCTTCACGCTGCGATCGACGAACAGCAGCCAGGGGTGCCAGGAGGGCGATGAGGGGACCTACACCTGGCAGCTGTCGGAACTCGGCGCCAAGCTGCTCCTGACCGCCGAGGATGACGCCTGCGCCGATCGTGCCGCCGCGCTCTCCGGCGTCTGGCTGCACAACGGCTGCAAGAATGCCGACGGCTTCTGCCCCGGCGACCTCGACCCGGGCTCGTACGTGTCCGGCTACTTCCGGGCGCGGACGACAGGCGGGGCGTGGGAGCCCCGCATCGGGAGGTTCTCCTACAGCGTCCCCGACGGCTGGTCGGCCTTCGCCGATTGGCCCGACGGTTACGGGCTGACGCCGCAGGCGGAGTATGCCGCCTTCGATGGTTCGGACTGCTACGACTGCGCGGGGGCGCGGGACACGATCATGGTCTTGGTCGACTTCGGCGCGGCTGCCGAGGACTGCTCGGATGCGAACGTGGAGGGCGTCGGCTCGCGTGCCGAGGACCTGGTTGCGTGGCTGACGCAGCATCCGGGCCTGGTGATCAGCGACGTCAGCCAGACGACGATCGATGGGCGCGCGGCAACGTCCCTGGCCGTCAGCGCGGCAAGCGACTGGACGGTCACCTGCGGCGAGGCCGATCCATTCGTGGCAGTGCCGGTCTTCTTCAAGGAGACGGGTGCCGCGTACGCGCTGCCCCATGGCGACACGTGGCAGCTCTTCGTCTTCGACGTCGGGCCTGATCACACGGTGGTCGTCGTGGTCGACGCGGCGGGCATGAATGACTCGAGCGCGTTCCTCGAGCAGGCCATGCCCATCATCGAGACGTTCGCCTTCCACGAGTAGACCGATGCGAGAGCCGCTCGCTCCGACGGGCGGCTCTCGCCAGCGTTGCCGCGTCCGGCGCCCGAGCGCGGACGCGGCAACCTCTCTGGATTTCGAAACCTATTGAGCATGCCACCCCCTCGTCGCATCCCCGACATGCACTGAAGCGACCGCTCTGCCAATAGGTTTGGCAATGCCGTGCAGCTCACCACCGTCCGCGCGCGGAAGCAGCGTGTCGGCGCACCGCTACGGCTCAAGGTGCTCAATAGGTCTGAAAGGGCGATCCGGAGGCCAGTGCGAGATGCGTCATGAGGTCCACTGCGCGTCGATCAGGCGCGCGTGGTCCTCCCCCAGCCGCCTTCGCCCCCGGCCGTGTGACTACCCGCGCCGGCCCACCAGGTACCAGGTCTCCATCTCGCCCTTGCCCTTGACCGGGACCGTGCCGCGTGGCTCGCACACGAACTCGTCGCCCAGCAGCTCGTAGGTGGCCCGCGTGATCTGGATGCGACCCGGCGTGCCGTCGGTCTGCATGCGGCCGGCGGTGTTCACCGCGTCGCCCCACAGGTCGTAGAGGAACCGCTTGCGACCGATGACGCCGGCCACCACCGGCCCCGAGTTGATCCCGATGCGCAGCTCGAACCCCAGCGAGCCCACCGCGCCCTCCTCTCGCACCGCCTCCAGCATGTCCAGTCCCAGCAGCGCCAGTGCCCGGGCGTGGTCCGCACGCGGCTCCGGGATCCCGGCAGCGACCATGTAGCAGTCGCCGATGGTCTTGATCTTCTCCAGCTGGTAGCGATCGGCCAGGTCGTCGAAGTGGCCGAACAGCCGGTCCAGCATCTCCACCACGCGCGCGGGTGAGACACGCTCGGCCATCGGCGTGAAGTCGACGACATCGGCGAAGAGGATGGAGGCCGATGTGAAGGCATCCGCAATCGTCTGCGGCTGCGCCTTCAGCTTGTCCGCGATGGAGCGCGGCAGGATATTGACGAGCAGGTTCTCCGCTCGCTCCTGGGCGTCCTGCCGCTGCCGCGCGAACACGGCGAGCAGGGTGAAGACCACCGCGCCGCCCACGACCACGTTGAGGGCCAGCATGGTGGCGCTGAACCACCGCGGCAGCGTGGACAGTCCGCCGCTCACCTCGCCGGCGATGCCCGCGCCCAGGAAGGCCACCGCGAACAGGACGAACCAGCGGATGCTGGAGCGAACGCTGCTGAAGACCAGCGCGCCCAGGGGTCCCAGGATCCCCCACAGGCCAACCGCGCCGGAGGCCAGGAAGCCGCCCGTCGGCCACATCGAGAGCGTGGTCGCCAGGGTGATCGCCAGCAGCTGGATGCGCAGCAGCAGCTGGAAGTTCCGCGTGCGGGCGAACAGGCCGATGGAGGCCACCGAGACCACGAAGTAGGCGAACGCCACCGATCCGGCGGGTGCGCCGAGGGCCAGGTAGAGGGTGGCCCACGTCAGCGAGATGGGCCAGATGAGCACCGCCAGGTAGACCAGCAGCGCCTTGCGGCCCCGCGTCTCCGCGTCGTCGTTC
>CAWEUD010000019.1:0-16259 GCA_963812115.1 uncultured Chloroflexia bacterium | reverse complement strand
ATCCTGCACGAGCTGACGCCCGAGGCGGAACGGCTCCCAGCCCGCCACATGGGCATGGCGCAGGACTGGTTCCCGCACGATTCATCCCGTATCGCCTGGGACGCGACTTCGACAGCGAACCGTGGACGCCCGAACAGCCGCGGTTGGCGGGCGTAGCGCAGACCGCCTTCGAGGTGAGGCTCCTGACCGAGGACAACCTGCCGAGCTATCACCGCCTATCCACGGCATGTTCCGCAAGGGCGACGGGGCCTGGATGAACTGGATTCGGCGATGGACGGCCGAAGAGGGCCGCCACGCCATCGTGCTGCGGGACTACCTGACGGTGACCCGCAACATCGATCCGGTGGCCCTCGAACAGGGCCGCATGACGACCACCCAGCAGGGCTTCGATTTCGCCGGCAACAGCGTGCTGCACAGCTTCGTCTACGTGGCGTTTCAGGAGCTCGCCACCCGGATCTCGCACCGCAACACGGGCCGCTACTCCGATGACCCGGTGGCGGACCGCATCATGGTCCGCATCTCGACCGATGAGAACCTGCACATGGTCTTCTACCGCGACATGGTGGCGGCCGCGCTGGCGCTGCAGCCATCGGCGACCATCTGCGCCATCACCGATGAGGTGCTCGGCTTCAAGATGCCCGGCATCGGCATCCCCGGCTTCCGTCGCAAGGCGGCGGAGATCGCCAAGGCCGGCATCTACGACATTCGCGCCCACCGCGACGAGGTCCTGCTGCCGCTCCTCAGCCACTGGAAGGTCTTCGAGCTGGACGGGCTCGACCCCGAAGCGGAAACGGCGCGAACGAAGCTGGCCGAGCACCTCGAGTCGCTGGACGTCGCGGCGAAGCGCTCCGAGGAGCGGCGCCGAGAGAGGGAGCTCCCCGCCGGCGGCTAGCCGGACCCGTCAGCGACGCGCGACCAGCGCCGGGCCGGTGACCGGCATCGGCTTCCGGGAGAGGACCAGGTCGAGCGTCATGCGCGTGCCGCCGTGGATGTCGCGCCTTGTCGGCCAGGGCAGCCGGGACACGTGCCTGGAGGGCGTTGAGCGCGGCCGCCTCGGTCGTCGGGGCCGGCCCGGTCGCCTGCTGGACCCTTCTTCGACTTCAGGCCGCGCCGGTACGCCGCTTCCCGACTCCTCGCCGAAACGCTCGCCGCGGACGTAGGCGGTGAGCAAGATAGATCGGTCCCAACGATGCCCTAAGGCTTGTTGGGGTCCGGGATCGCAACATCTATCGAATGCCGGTGAGCGCAGGAGCCGCACGCGGGAGGCCCCCAGGCTCAGCACAAACCGATAGATGTGACAGACCCGCACCGGGCAGCGGCTTGGGGTGCGCCCTGACCCCATAGATGAGCCGGCTGGGAAGCGAGATGAACGCTGCGGGGGGTGCCGCACTCATACTCCGTGATCGATCCCATGATGAGGACCGATCAGACGGGAGCGAGGGATGGAGCGGAGGCTCGTCGAGCGGGCGATGCGCGGCGACGAAGAGGCGTTCGACCTGCTGGTCGGGCGCATCGGGGACCGCCTCTACTCCGTGGCGCGCCGGATCCTGCGCGACACGACCCTGGCACAGGACGCCACGCAGCAGGCGCTGCTTGACACGTGGCGAAACCTGCCAAAGCTCAGGGATCCCGATCGCTTCGAGGCATGGGCCTATCGGCTCCTGGTGAACGCATGTCATGCCGAAGCGCGCCGCGAAGGACGTCAGCGCGGCAACCTTCGACTGCTGCCTCACGACGAGCCGACAGTTCCGGATCCTGCCTCGCACATCGCCAATCACGATCAGCTCGACCGCGCGTTCGGCCAGCTCAGCGTTGAGCACCGATCCGTGGTCGTGTTGGTCCATTACCTCGGACTGACGCCAACCGAGGCGGCCGATGCCATGGGGACGCCCGCCGGCACCGCCCGCTCGCGGCTGCACTACGCACTCGAACAGATGCGCACGGCGCTGCAGGCCGATGCGCGAATCAGCGAACAGCGAGGCACGGCATGACGCGCAACGACCAGTTCATCGAGCGGTTGGAGGCGTACCTCGACGAGCACGAGGGCATCACTCCCCTGCCCGATGCGGTTAGTGACGCTGTCCGCGGCCGGCTTCCGAAGACACGACAGGACCGCCCCTTCGCGGGCTGGCGAGGTTGATGACCATGAACAGCACCGTGCGTTACGGGATCGCCGCAGCCGTGGTTGGACTGGTGGCGCTCGTGGGATGGAACGTCCTGAACAAGAGCGCCGTCGGTCCGCCATCGACGACCGCGACACCAGTATCGACGTCAACGCCGCAGGCTTCCGCACCGCCTGCCGCCATGCCCGCCCAGTTGCAGGGGCAGCACTACTACGGGCCCGCAGGTGATGCGTCGACCGCAGGCACCATCGATACCGCAGAGCTCGTGATCAACCCGAGCGGGCTGAGCATCAACCGCAACGGGGCCAGGTCTCAGTACTTCTCGATCCCCACGTCGGTGGGATCGGACCGCTTCACGCTGCGATCGACGAACAGCAGCCAGGGGTGCCAGGAGGGCGATGAGGGGACCTACACCTGGCAGCTGTCGGAACTCGGCGCCAAGCTGCTCCTGACCGCCGAGGATGACGCCTGCGCCGATCGTGCCGCCGCGCTCTCCGGCGTCTGGCTGCACAACGGCTGCAAGAATGCCGACGGCTTCTGCCCCGGCGACCTCGACCCGGGCTCGTACGTGTCCGGCTACTTCCGGGCGCGGACGACAGGCGGGGCGTGGGAGCCCCGCATGGGAGGTTCTCCTACAGCGTCCCCGACGGCTGGTCGGCCTTCGCCGATTGGCCCGACGGTTACGGGCTGACGCCGCAGGCGGAGTATGCCGCCTTCGATGGTTCGGACTGCTACGACTGCGCGGGGGCGCGGGACACGATCATGGTCCTGGTCGACTTCGGCGCGGCTGCCGAGGACTGCTCGGATGCGAACGTGGAGGGCGTCGGCTCGCGTGCCGAGGACCTGGTTGCGTGGCTGACGCAGCATCCGGGCCTGGTGATCAGCGACGTCAGCCAGACGACGATCGATGGGCGCGCGGCAACGTCCCTGGCCGTCAGCGCGGCAAGCGACTGGACGGTCACCTGCGGCGAGGCCGATCCCTTCGTGGCAGTGCCGGTCTTCTTCAAGGAGACGGGTGCCGCGTACGCGCTGCCCCATGGCGACACGTGGCAGCTCTTCGTCTTCGACGTCGGGCCTGATCACACGGTGGTCGTCGTGGTCGACGCGGCGGGCATGAATGACTCGAGCGCGTTCCTCGAGCAGGCCATGCCCATCATCGAGACGTTCGCCTTCCACGAGTAGACCGATGCGAGAGCCGCTCGCTCCGACGGGCGGCTCTCGCCAGCGTTGCCGCGTCCGGCGCCCGAGCGCGGACGCGGCAACCTCTCTGGATTTCGAAACCTATTGAGCATGCCACCCCCTCGTCGCATCCCCGACATGCACTGAAGCGACCGCTCTGCCAATAGGTTTGGCAATGCCGTGCAGCTCACCACCGTCCGCGCGCGGAAGCAGCGTGTCGGCGCACCGCTACGGCTCAAGGTGCTCAATAGGTCTGAAAGGGCGATCCGGAGGCCAGTGCGAGATGTGTCATGACGTCCACTGCGCGTCGACAGGCGCGCGTGGTCCTCCCCCAGCCGCCTTCGCCCCCGGCCGTGTGACTACCCGCGCCGGCCCACCAGGTACCAGGTCTCCATCTCGCCCTTGCCCTTGACCGGGACCGTGCCGCGTGGCTCGCACACGAACTCGTCGCCCAGCAGCTCGTAGGTGGCCCGCGTGATCTGGATGCGACCCGGCGTGCCGTCGGTCTGCATGCGGCCGGCGGTGTTCACCGCGTCGCCCCACAGGTCGTAGAGGAACCGCTTGCGACCGATGACGCCGGCCACCACCGGCCCCGAGTTGATCCCGATCCGCAGCTCGAACCCCAGCGAGCCGACCGCGCCCTCCTCGCGCACCGCCTCCAGCATGTCCAGTCCCAGCAGCGCCAGCGCCCGGGCGTGGTCCGCACGCGGCGTCGGGATGCCGGCGGCGACCATGTAGCAGTCGCCGATGGTCTTGATCTTCTCGAGGTGGTACCGCTCGGCGAGGTCGTCGAAGTGGCCGAACAGCCGGTCGAGCATCTCCACCACGCGCGCGGGTGAGACGCGCTCGGCCATCGGCGTGAAGTCCACGACATCGGCGAAGAGGATGGAGGCCGATGTGAAGGCATCGGCGATCGTCTGCGGCGCCGCCTTCAGCTTGTCGGCGATGGAGCGCGGCAGGATGTTGAGGAGCAGCGTCTCCGCCCGGTCCTGGGCGTCCTGCCGCTGCCGCGCAAAGACGGCGAGCAGGGTGAAGACCACCGCGCCGCCCACGACCACGTTGAGGGCCAGCATGGTGGCGCTGAACCAGGTCGGCAGCTGCGACAGTCCACCGCTCAGCTCGCCCGCGATGCCCGCCCCCAGGAAGGCGGCCGCGAAGAGTGACGAACCAGCGGATGCTGGAGCGCACGCTGCCGAAGACGAGCGCGCCCATCGGTCCGAGCAGGCCCCACAGGCCAACCGCGCCCGACATCAGGAAGCCGCCGGTGGGCCACATCGAGAGCGTGGGCGCCAGGGTGATGTCGAGCAGCTGGATGCGCAGCAGGAGCTCGAAGTTCCGCGTGCGGGCGAACAGGCCGATGGAGGCCACCGAGACCACGAAGTAGGCGAACGCCACCGATCCGGCGGGTGCGCCGAGGGCCAGGTAGAGGGTGGCCCACGTGAGCGAGATGGGCCAGATGAGCACCGCCAGGTAGACCAGCAGCGCCTTGCGGCCCCGCGTCTCCGCGTCGTCGTTCGGATCGGCCCCGATCTCCCCCACCCACGCGAGCAACCTCGTCACACCGCGGAGGATAGTGCCCGGCCACGCTGCACGAGCTCGAAGACCGGACGACGGCGAGCGGCGGCCGCCGGGTCACGCTGGATCTCTCCGACGAAGATGCGGCTCACCAGGCGCAGCGGCAGCGGCATCGGAGCCACGTACGGCAGCAGCTCGTCCCTGAAGAATGCCTCGGCCTGCTCGGGCGCCAGCTCCCATGCGGCGACGAGTTGGGCGTGGCCACGCACGCGCAGCTCCGCTGCTCCCGCGACCCGCACGTTGCGAACCCAATGCGTCTCGCCGTAGGCGCTGATCACCCAGCGTCGCTCCCCGATCTCGACCAGCGCGACGCCGGCGCTGCGCGGTTCACCGCTCCGCCGCCCGCGCACGGTGAGCAGGACGCTGCCGCCCATCGGCACGCCGGCGCGCAGCAGCCGCCGCGCAACGGGATCCACCAGGCGCACGAACCCTGGCGGGCGGTCAATCGGGCTGTCGGCGCTTGCCATCGAAACCTCCTCGCTGTCACACATCGTCCCAAGGTCGGGTCAACCGTCTGACACAATCGCGACGAGGAACGTGACCGGATGAACGACGCGGACGCACTGGCGGCAGGCTTCGAGGTGCATCGGTCGCACCTGCGTGCGGTTGCCTACCGCATGCTCGGCTCGCTTCCCGACGCCGACGACGCCGTGCAGGAATCCTGGCTGCGCTACAGCCGGACCGATACAGACGCCATCGAGAACCTCGGTTCGTGGCTCACCACCGTGGTGGCACGGGTCTGCCTGAACGCCCTGCGCTCGCGCCGGACGCGGCGCGAGGAGCAACTCCCCGTGCGGCTGCCGGACCCGATCATCGCCGCCGAAACCGATGCGGATCCCGAGCAGGAGCTCCTCCTGGCCGATGCCGTGGGCATGGCGCTGCAGGTCGTCCTGGGCACGCTGCGGCCGGCCGAACGGGTGGCGTTCGTGCTGCACGATGTCTTCGGGATGCCGTTCGACGAGGTCGCGGCGATCGTCGGCCGATCGCCTTCGGCCGCGCGCCAGCTGGCCAGCCGCGGGCGGCGCCGCGTGCAGGCATCGCGGGCGCTCCCTGACGCCGGCCTGCGCGAGCAGCGATCAGTGGTCGATGCCTTCCGGGCCGCCTCCCGCGCCGGAGACCTGCAGGCGCTGCTGGCGGTGCTGGATCCCGATGCGGTGGTGCGAGCCGACTACGGGTCGACCTCCCCGGCGACCCGCGAGATGCACGGCGCCCGCGCCGTCGCCGAATCCGCCCTTGGGTTCGCCAGTCTCGCCCGGTTCGCCCGTGCGGCACTCGTCAACGGCGCTCCCGGCTTCGTCGTCGTGCGCGACGGGGCGCCAATCGCCGTGCTGGCATTCACCGTCAGCGGCGGCCGAATCGTCGAGCTCGACGCGGTGGCCGATCCCATCCGGTTGCGCGACCTGGACCTTTCCATCCTGGACGATTGACGAGGCGTGTGCGATAGATCGGTCCATCCCGTGTACCTGGGCGCGGTGGGGGCTGATCTGGAACATCTATCAAACGCTGGTGAGCGTGAGCGCCGCGCAGCCGTTGGCTTCACGCTCGTCATCGGTCCATGGATGTGACAAACCACACTGCGTACCTAGGTCGGGTGCCGGATGAGCTCATAGATGAGCAAGGAGCCGGCTGGGCGCCGGGTCTACACTGTCCCGGGGCCACGAAACCGTCGCGCCGGACCTGCCCATGCGATCGGCGGGTGCTACGCGCCTGAGCGGGACAGGAGGTCCCGCGCGCGCCGCATGACGGCGGTCAGCATCCCGCGCTCGTGGGCCGCCGCGAGCGTGCCGTCCCCGAACCGCTCGCCGCGGATGTACGACGTGAGGAGCAAGCCAAGCTGCTCCGCGGTTGCGCCCGCCAGCGCGGACGGATCGGAGCTGAGCCGTTGTCCGTCCGGACCCGCCAGCCACCCCATCCAGTCGACCGGCGTCACCCAGCCGGCCGAGCGGACATCGGCCAGGAATGCCTCGGCACCCGGACTCGGTTCGTACCAGCCCATGTGGATGACGCCGTCCGCATCGGTTCGCGCGGACACCCAGCGGCCAAACGTGAAGCCGGGCGCCTCGAAGGCGTCCAGGTGACGCGCGAGCGCTCGCAGCCGGACCTCCAGGGGCATCTCGTCAGCCATCAGTATCGTGGCGCCGCGACGGGCGCCGGGTGACCCAAGCCGATCGCTCCTGCGCTAGTGGATGCCGTCGGTGTCCATGTCCCGCAGGCGCCGACCGATCTCTTCGAGGATGGCCGCGCGCACCTGGGGCGCCTCCTCCAGCAGCTGCCAGAAGCGTCCGTGGGTCATCATCAGCAACCGGCAGGGCGTCTCCGTCACGGCGGTGGCCGTGCGGGGTCCACCGTCGACCAGGCTGATCTCGCCCAGGAAATCGCCGTCGGTGAGCGTGTTGATCGTCTCGCCTCCCCGATCGATGCGGACGGTCCCGCTCACGATGGCGTAGAAGTAGCCCTCCAGCCTGCCCTCGGTGGTCAGTGCCTTGCCGGCGGGCACTTCACGCTCGTCGCTGATGGAAGCCACCAGTGCCAGCGCATCAGGGTCCAGGCTCGCGAAGAGGGGCACCCTCCGCAGCAGCTCCAACTTGGGGTCCGGGAATTCGGCTTCCATGCCACGCATGCTAAGCCCCGCTGCAAGAACCTCGGCGCATGCGACCTTGGTCTCCCCGATTGGAGGCTTCGCCCTGGTCAGCCCGGCACCTGGTCGAGCGGGTAGCGCGCCAGCTGGTGACGGGCCTGATCCACCCCCCAGACCGAGCCCTCCGCGACAACCACCCCCGAGGATTCGTCACCGAGCGGCAGCGCGCGGCGCACCTCCAGCGTGACCGGATCCAGCTGCAGGATGGAGCCCCCGTCCAGCCCCAGCTCGTCGCTGGCCACGCGGGCGCTGAGCCACACGTCGGTTGCCGACGCCCACAGGTCGTTCACCAGCGACATCTCCGGCAATGACAGGTGCGCCACCACCTCCAGGGACGCAGGATCCAGGGCAAAGACGTCGCTCGGCACGGCAACCCACAGCCCATCGTCCCCGGCCCACACGCGGCTCCGGCCGGGCACGTCCACGCCCAGTGACGTCTCGAGCAAGTCGCCGTCCCCGGCGATCGGCCAGCGCCAGGCGATCCCGTTCCCGCGGATGCCGTACACCGCGACGTCGTTGGCAGCCAGCGCCACCGGCTGGAGCCCGGACGTCATGACCTCGGCGACCGATCCCGTTTCCGGATCGACCGAGCGCAGGTTGCCACTGAGGTCCTGCACCCAGAGCAGGCCACCGCCGGCCGCGATGTTGTGACGCGCCGGGACCACCACGTGGCTGGCGCCGGCATTGGCGTCGGTATCGATCCGAACCAGCTCATCGTCCGATTCCGGGTCCCCGTTCAGGACGCTGGCCCACAGCTGCCCCCCAAGCGTGACGAGCGTGATCGGGCGCGCCCCGACATTCAGCTCCGCCACCACCTCGTTGCTGCGTGGGTCCACGCGCTGTCGACCGTCGCTTCTCGGTCGAGCATGACGGCGTATCCGGAGCGTGTCGGGATGGTGCCGGTGATCCGCACGCTGGCGAAAGCCTACCGTCGTGTTCGATAGATCGGTCCACCCGATGCGCGAAGGCCTCGCGGGGGCCGGTCTGGAACATCTATCGCACACCGATGAGCATGACCACCGCGCTCGGGTCGGCTCTACGCTCGGCATCGGCTCATAGGTGTGACAAACGCCACCCGCAAGCGGCGCCTGGTGGCAAACGGCCCCATAGATGAGGCAGCCGGCCCGCTAACCGGCCGCTGCGTCCCCGGCGCCCGCCTCGTACGGTCCCAGCACGTCCTCTGAACCGATGACCACCAGGTGCGTCCTCGCCCGGGTCGCACCCACGTAGAGCAGTCCCGCCAGTTGCTGCCGCGCGGTACCCGCGAGTCGATCTCAGCCAGGATCACCACCGGCGCCTCCAGCCCCTTGAAGCGGTGGATGGTCGACAGTCGGACTTCCCATGCGGAGGAGGGCGGCGGCAGCACCGAACCGTCGGCGCCAGCCTCCGAAACCAGCGTCCACGACCCGACCTTGGCGCCCGCCAGCCAGGACGTCCGCGGCGAGCGCGGGGTGAGCACCACGACGTCCGACGGCTTTACTCCCCCACCCGGGCCGATGAGCTCCTTCAGGACCGATGCGACGGCGCGACGGCAGGCAGCCTCGGCATCGGACCCTTCGGCGTAGGTGACGACCTGGACCGGGCGGCCGGCAGGGCCGACCGCGCGAGGGGTCAAGGTGAGGGCCTCTCCATCGGCCTCCAGTGGACGTGCGGAAGCCCAGCGCTGGGCCCAGTCGTGGATGGCGCGCGTGGTGCGGCGGTTCTCCTCCAGCAGGTAGACGGGAGGGCGGTCCGGCATGACGACGCCGATCTCGTCGGGCTCGGCGTGGTAGAGGTCCTGGTTCGCGTCGCCGAACACGAAGAGCCGGCCACGCTCCCGATCCGCCAGCAGGTCCAGCAGCGGCAGCCACCACACCGCGTCGATGTCCTGGGCCTCGTCGACCACGATCGCATCGTACCGCTGCTCCGGCAGTGCCTCGACCGCGTCCGCCAGCGCCTGCGGCAGCTCGGTGTCCCAGTAGTCCTGCTCGCCATGGCGCTTGGTGAGGCCGATGCCCGCGCGGGTCGCCAGCTCTTCCGCCAGCCCATGGAAGGTGAAGACGTCCACGCCTTCGCCGAGACCGATGCTTCCGCGCAGGTACTCCGCCAGCGGCCGGTTGAAGCAGGTGAGCAGGACGCTCGATGGCCCGCCTCCGCCATGCGGCGGGTCTGCTCGGCCGCCAGCAGCGTCTTGCCCGAGCCGGCGACCCCCAGGATCAGCGCGCGCCGCTGCGCCTTCAGCGCGTCCAGGATGGCGAACTGCTGCTCGCTGAGGCGGATGATCTCGCGCTCGTCCTCCGCCAGCTGGAGCTGGAGCGGAGACGGGATCTCGAAGTCGCGACCCAGCAGGTTGTGGAGGGCAGCCATGCCGATGGCGCCCGGAGCCCCGCCGCGCCGCCCCTCGTCGGTGTGGGCCGACCACCAGTCGAAGATCGCGCGGATGCGCTCCTCCAGGCGGTCGAGGTCGTCCGCATCGATCACGATCTCCGGCGGTCCGTCTGGCTGCAGCGCGGTCCCGTAGGGGATGTCCGGGAAGGCGACGGCACGGCAGAAGCGGGCCTCGTGCGCCGGCCACTCCGGCCGTGCCTCGGCGATGCGCTTGAGCGAGTACATCTCGCGCCGCACCTGGTCGAATGGGTCCTTGATCGGGTTGGCGGCGCCTGCGCGGTTCACGCTCTCCCATCGGCCGCCGGTGCGGCGGATGCCGCCGCCCTTGACCTCGACGACCATGATCCCAAGCTCGGGATGGGCGATGACAAAGTCGGCTTCGCCATCGCGCGGCTCGTCGCCATCGGCCTTTGTCAGCCAGGCCACGTTGGGGTAGAGCGCGAAGGGCTCGGGCAGCTGTTCCCCGAACCATCGGTCCAGGCGGTGCTCGGCCTCCGACGCGCGGCGATCCTCCATGGCAACCTCCCACACCTCCGGCACAGCGTACAGAACTTCGAGCATGGCCAGCCCCATCAGTGGCGGGTGCGTGCATCGCCACCTGGCCGTGGCGCTACGATGCCGTCCATGACGACGCCCGCCGATACGAGCCTCGCGACGCGTGAGCTGCAGCTGGCGGCATATCGCTCGATGGGCGGCAACCGCCGACTGCTGGCGGCACTGGAGATGAGCGAGGAGACGCGAAGGGTGGCGGAGGCTGGCTTCCGCTCGCGGCACCCTGACTGGCCACCTGCCCGGGTGGAGCGCGCCGTTGCAGAGCTCCTGATGGGCGCCACGGTCGCCAAGCACGTTCGATGACGCTGGAGGGCCTGGTTGCACGCTTGGTTCGTGAGCTGGAGACCGCAGGCATCCCGTACATGATCGTGGGCTCGCTGGCGAGCTCGTACCACGGTGAGCCGCGGATGACGCGGGACGTCGATGTGGTGATCGACCCGAGCTCGGAAGCCGTTGGTCTGCTGGTGGGTCGTCTGAGGGACGCCGGACTGTACGCTGATGCGGATGCAGCGCGCGAGGCGCTCGCCGAGCGCTCGCAGTTCAACGTGATCGACCCGGCCACCGGGTGGAAGCTGGACCTCATCGTCCGCAAGGACCGGCCCTTCTCACGCGAAGAGTTCGCCAGGCGGGAGTCAGCGGAGCTGTCGATGGGTCCGCTGCGAGTGGCGACCGCGGAGGACACGATCCTCGCCAAGCTGGAGTGGGCCGCATCGGGCCAATCCGAGCGCCAGCTGCGCGATGCCGCCGGAGTCGTGGCCGTGTCCGGGGATCGGCTGGACCTCGAGTACCTCGATCGCTGGGCCACGGAGCTCGGGGTACAGGAGCTCTGGCAGGACATTCGCCCGATCGAGTAGGCAGCAGCGCTTCCGCCGGTGGAGCGTTCTACCATCGTCCAGATGGGCATGAAGGACCGCGACGTCCTGGCGGGTCGCACTCGCGTGCTGGTGGACGGGTCGAATCAGCGAGGCCCCGGTTCCGAGCCGCTCCCAGAGGAGCCGTATGCGCGGTCGCTGCGCGCATTGTTCCCCCCATCCATCGAGGTCGTGGTGGTGTTCGACACCGACCCGCCCATCGGTTCGGGCACGCGCCGCATCGTCGGTGGGGTCACTGTCGTCCATGCGCGAGCCGGCGGCGGTGACGATGCGATCGTTCAGCGCACGGCCACCGCGCCGGACCTGACGCTGGTCGTGACCAACGACATCGGCCTGCGTGATCGCGTGACACTCCTTGGAGCCCGCGCGGAGCGCAACGACTGGCTGCGCGATCGGATCGCAGCGTGGACGGCAGCGTGCCCCTTCCATCGGCCGAAAGCTCAAGCGCATGCCGGAGGCCGGCTCAAACGCAGAGGACGACGACCGCTCCTGGCAGCCCGGGCGTGGTGCGACCGTCAAGCGCGGGCCGAGCAAGAAGCCGCCGCGACGCCGCTAGCCGGCAGCTGTCGAGTCCCCTGCCGACACCGATTGGGCGTGAGCGCCGGCTGACGATGGTCCCATGGGCGGGTGATTGTGCCGGGAGCGCGCCGGTCCCACGATGGCCGGCCTAGGCGCCGCGCAGGCACAAGCGGCGCCACCAGCATTGCTTCCGACCGCCGGCGGAGCTGCATGCGGCGGTTAGGGCACCGGAGGGACCGATGCGACCGCCTACGCCTATTTCGTCCATTCCTCGTCAGCATGCTTGCCGCGCTGGTCATCCTGCTTGCGGGCAGCGTGATCGCCCTCGCCCAGGAGGGTCCCGAGATCGCGGTGGACCCAGGCGCTGCAGCGCCGGGCAGCCTCGTCAGCGTGAGCGGCACCGGCTGGTCCGGTGACTGCGGCGTGAACCTGTTCCTGGACGAGCCTGCCGGCTCCCCGCTGGGAACGGCCTTCCCCGACGAGGAAGGCGCATTCGCCATCACCGTCGTCGTTCCGGCCGATGCCGCTGCCGGCGAGCATCTGCTCGTCGCGCAGGGCCTCGCCTTCGACGTCGAGTTCTGTGGCGGCCCATCCGGCACCATCGCCAGGACACCGCTGACCGTGGTCGCGCCGTCCGGCGCGCCGGCGACGATCATCCTCGACCAGCTGGAGGGCACGCCGGGGTCGACAGTGGACGTCAGCGGAGCCGGCTTCTGCGCCGATCCTGCCTGCGGGCCGGTGGTGGTCCTGTTCGCCGGCCAACCCGCGAAAGGCGACGTCACGGTCCAGCCGGACGGCACGTTCGAGGCCGAGCTGATCGTCCCGGCAGGGGCAACCGTCGGCCAGGTCCACGTCGCGGCCGTGCAAACGGACGCCGCCGGCGGCGAGATCGTCGGCATGGGCGAGTTCAACCTCACCAACAAGCCCGCCACCGGCCAGGAGGAAGAAGTAGAGATCGGCGCTGCTCCTGCCGGACCAGCGCGACCACGCGCATTGCCGTCGCGCTTCTTGCGGGCGGCGGTGGCCTGCTCCTCGTCCAGCTGCGCGCGGCCTGGGCCAGGCGCCCTCGGCGCAGCCTGCGCGCGCCCCGGCAGGTCGGTGCCGGCGTCGCCATCGGCCTGTCGATGATGATGGCGATCACCTCGACGTTCCTTGTCCAGCCCGCTCCCCTGGCTGCGGCCGCGCCATCGGTCCTGGCGGACGTCAACCCCGACGGGCTGCCCGGCGAGCCGCGCTTCGGCGGACGGGCTCTCGGAATCACCATCAGCCCCACCAACAACCAGAACGCCTACGTCGCCTCCGAGCGGGGTGGCATCTGGGGCAGCACCAACGGCGGCCAGAACTGGTCGCACGTGGACCAGGTGCCGCTGACGCTGTCGCGTGACGTCATGTACGACCCGCAGGACGCCAGCATCCTCATCGCCACGGGCACGTACCTTGGCGGAGCCACGAACAACGGCGGGATCTGGCGCAGCACCGACGGCGGAGCCACGTGGGCGAAGCCGGCAACCTCGAATCCGGGCTGCAACAGCCAGGCATCGGCCTGGGGGATCTCGATCCCGAATGATGCGGTCGAGCACGACAACGTCTACGTCGGCACCGACTGCGGCGTGGCCATCAGCGGCGACTCCGGGGCCACCTGGGCCCACGTCGACCCCTGCACCGCTGCCGACGCGGCCTTCTGCGCCGGTGGTGGCACCGTCTGGGACGTGGAGTCACGCGTGGTCGGCGGCCAGGTCCAGGTGGACGTCTGCAGCAACGAGGGCTTCTTCCGCTCGACCGATGGTGGCACCACCTGGTCCGCGCCGGACCCCGCCTCACCATCGTTGACCGGCCTCAATCCGTGTCACATCGCGACCGCGCCGGGTGACGCCAACACCGTCTACCTGGCCAACTGGAGCGGGGTGAACGCATCCGGCTTCTGCACCTCCCAGCTCCTCGAATCGACGACCGGCGGGACGGCCGGCAGCTGGGTGTCCATGAACGTCTCGGCGGCGAACTGCCGCGACGCGTGGGTCGTCACCCATCCGGCCCTGGACGGCGACGCCAACCACTACGAGGTGTACTACGGCGACAGCCAGGCCATGCGCCGGCAGCACTGCGACCTGGGCAACACGCCGCGCTGCGCCCCGAACGTCGGGAACTGGCCAACGGCCAACAGCGGCGCGCATGCCGACCCGAGTGACATCGCCTTCGACACGTCGGCGGCGAACGGCTGCCCGCAGATCCACTCCACGGATGGAGGCATCTCGGTCAGCAACGACTGCGGCGCCACCTGGGTGGACGGCAACCGCGGCTACCACGCGCTGGACGTCGTGACCTTCGCCGGAACGACCCAGCCGGGACAGACCGATCTGTACGCCGGCACGCAGGACAACGGCCTGTACGTCACCCAGGACGGGGCGGCCACGTGGTCGCGCCCGGTCGGCGCCGACGTCTACAACGTGCTGGCCGACCACAATCCGGCGGCGCGCATCTTCTACCGGCAGTGCTTCGGCTGCGGCGACCAGATCGCGAATCCGGGTGCCGCCGGGGCAGCCGCCTTCAACGACCCGCCGGGGACGGTCCCGACCTTCGCGGTGGTGACGCAGTTCGGGCCGCAGAGCTACGCCATGCTCACCAACGACGGCGGCACCCCGGCGCTGTGGACGGTCTACGTCACGACCGACGAGGGAGCGACCTGGAACCAGATGGGGCCGGCGACGCTGCCCGGCAACCCGGGAGAGATCAAGGCCTCCGGGCCCTCAGGCTCCCCCACCTTCTACCTGCGCCTGGCGGTGGGCGGCACGCCGCGCATCTACCGGCTGACCGGCGCCTTCGACTCCACCGCCACGCTCGCGCTGGCGAATACCGGCCTGAGCTGGCCGTCCGGCGCGTGGGACGTGGATCCATCGGATCCCAACCGCCTGTACGCGGCGGACCTGCTGACCAACGACATGCGCTTCAGCACCAACGGCGGGGCTCAGCTGGAATCGCTGATCCGGAGCTGACCAACCTGGTCACCGGCGGCGGGTCGTTCCTGTTCGACTCGAACACCCTGGGCAGCCACGTCAGCGCGGTCGCCTTCGACGAGAACAGCCCGACCATCATGGTCGGCACCCGCACGGCGGGGCTGTTCGTATCGGTGACCGATGGAGCGGCGTGGCTCAACGTTCCCGGCGGCGAGCCGCTGCCACAGTTCCGCGACTTCTTCTTCGACGAGAACACCGGGGACATCTATGCCGCGACCCAGGGCCGCGGCGTGTGGAGGATCGACCTGCCCTCGGCCGACCTGCGGATCGAGAAATCCGACTCGGTCGACCCGGCGGTGGCCGGCGAGCAGCTGACCTACACGGTGACGGTCACCAACGACGGCCCGGACACGGCCTATGACGCGGTCGTGGTCGACGAGCTGCCGTCCGGCGTCAGTCACGTGTCCAACACCGGTGGGTGCGTGGAGAGCCCCGTCAGGACGCTCACCTGCGACCTGGGAGATATCGGCTCGGGCGGGGTGGTGGCCATTGACGTCACCGTGCTGGTGGATGCGTCTCTGGTGTTCGACGCCGGAGGACCGACCACCATCGAGAACTCCGCGACCGTGACGAGCGACACGCCTGACCCGGACCTCGCCGACAACGAGGTCACCGAGGAGACGCAGGTCGTGGCCGTCGCAGACCTGGAGCTGGTCAGCTTCGTGGCGCTGGACGCCCCGGCCGAGATCCTCGCCGGTGAGGACGTGCCCATCACCTTCGCCAAGGTCATCACCAACCACGGGCCATCGGCACCCATGAACGTCACGCTGACCTCCACCGGCAGCGCGACGCCGGGGGCGACGGTGACTCCGCCGATGCAGGTGCTGAACGAGCCCGCCCTCGCCCTGGACGAGCTCCGTGACGTGGAGGAGGTGTTCACCATCTCCTGCCTGGAGCCGGGGCCGCACACGTTCACCTTCGTGAACACCATCGCGCCGGCGGATGCGGCCGATACGGATCCGGACCTGACCAACAACTCGCTGGAGGTCGAGCTGGAGGTGGAATGCGTCATCCCGGTGGCGATCAACATCAAGCCGGGGAACACGCACAACCAGATCCCGCCCGGCTCCGGCACCATCAACGTGGCCATCCTGACCACGGAGGTCGGTGAGTACGGCCTGCCGGTGGCGTTCGATGCCACGACCATCCAGCCGCTCACCGTCCGCTTCGGCCAGGAGGACCTGGTCTGGACGGAGACCGGCGGCGCGTTCGATCGCAACAGCAAGGACCTGATCAAGGACGCGCACGAGCAGTTCGATGATCGGACCAAGGACGGCGACGACGACATGGTCCTGGGCTTCAACCGGTCGCTGACCGGCCTGACCCAGGCCGATACGCAGGGCTGCGTCAAGGGGCTGTTCGAGGACGACAGACGGCGACCTGCACAAGTTCTTCGGATGCGACTTCGTCGCCATCCTGCCCA
>CAWEUD010000018.1:0-11253 GCA_963812115.1 uncultured Chloroflexia bacterium | reverse complement strand
CTCCTCTACTCCCCGATCTCTCGAAGTCGTCCTCACGGCCTGATCGTTAATTCTGTTGGAGAGTGGTCATGAATTCTCTAGATTCGAAGGCCGTGGCGGCAGCTCTTGCGGTGCTGCTCTCTACGGCGGCACTGCGTGCAGCGGGACAACAAGACCCAACATCGCTACCCGCGGAGCTCTCGCAGCGCGGCGGTTCCGTGCTGACCTTTCACCTGGTTCCGATCCAGTACTGGGACGATCCCGCGGGACCGGTGGGCCATGAGCTTGCCAACGGTCGCATCTACCTCTACCGGGACGGCTCGTTCGAACCGGAGATCGTGGCCTCGGCCGAAGAACCGATCACGCTGACGGACGGAGTCTGGGCCTGGATGGCCGAGGCGCCAGGGTATGTCAGCACGTCGACCGACAGGATCTTCACTCTGCCCCCCGGGAAGGGTCCCCGCGGCGCGAGCTGACCGTGCCGGTCGTGCCGGCCTGCCACGTGACGCGGTCCGAGGATGAGCGGTGGAAGCGGTTGGACCGCATCGACGTCGTCTCGATCACCGAGTCGGCGGTCTACCCGAAGCTCCCGGGCGGAGCGGCCGACTTCTGGGTTCCGGCCGGTACCTACCTTGCCTACGGTGTGCGCGGTGGTGAGCTCACCGGATTCTCGCCGGTCGCTCAGTGCAAGCCCGACGAGGAGATCACCATACCGGTGCCCGAGCCTCCGGCTGCGGACGCGGAGAGCCTGCTGGTGACAGCCGAGCTGCCGGCCGGCCAGGACGAGCTTGACAAAGACGGGATGTTGACCGAGCTGCGGGGTAATGGCAGCGGGGAGAATCGAGGGCCGACGGCGCCCACCGCCACGGTGTGGCAGGGTGACCGCGTGGCGTTCTTCTATCTCGACGTGCCGACCGACGGGCACGCGCGGGAGCTGGTGGTCTGGCACCCGGAGCTTCGTACCAAGGAGACCGTGGTCGAGGGCGTCGGAGGCTCGGCGCGCGAGGTCGTTCTCGGTACGATGCGCCTGCGGCGCGCCGTCGAGGTGTCGGTCGACTACCGGCCGAAGCGACCGCACCAGACCGCTGAGCTCTCGATCCAGGCCTGCGGTCCGGAGCGCGCCGCACTCGAAGCCGCTCTCATCGCGGGCCGCTGCGACGAGCCGCTCGAAACCAAGCCGCTTCAGCCCGGCGTCGCGACCTATCGGTTCGACTCGCTCGACGACGGGCAGTACGTGGTCAGCGCCCAGGTTGACGACGAGGACGTGCCGGGGCTCGGTCAGGAGGTCATGCCGTATCTCGACCCCGACCTGGACAGCGCCATTCAGCCCATCGCCCCGATCTCCCTCGAGGAGTTCGAGGTCCATGGCCACCTCCTGCGCGGCGATGAGCCGGTCTCCGGCGAGGTGCGGATTTCCCCTTGGTCGCCGTCAGTGGCGGGAATTCCCTCCCGCTCGGCGGCAACCGACGACGATCTGACTTACCACCTGTACTACTTCGCTCGCTACCCCAAGCCGGGTCTTGTGACTACCTTCCCGGAACCGCTCAAAGACGAGGCTCCATCCGACCTGCCCGGTCTCTACTGCTGCTTCCGGATGGTCGCCTGCAGCGATGCCGGCGCCTGCCGCACCTTCAACGAGCACTCGGCGTTCACCGGCGGCGGCGAGTTCGACATCGAGCTTCCGGGCCAGGAGCGGGTGAACATCAACGTGGTCGACGCGGCATTGAATTTGCCGATCGAGGATGCGCAGGTCTTGGTCGACGCCACCCTCGCGTTCCATTTCAACTTCGGAGACGTCATCTGGCACAAGGCGCTTGGAGACGAGCTGGACAACCTCCAGGCCGGCCCGGACGGCAGGGTGTCCTGGCTCCCGCCAGGTCCAGGGCACAAGTGGATGACGGTGTGGGCGCCCGGGTACCAGAGGACGTCGCGGCAAGTCGAAGTGCCGGCCGGCGGCAGCACCGAGGTAACGGTGGAGCTCGAGCCGGACCGCACGCTCGAGGGAACGCTGATCGTGGTCGACGACGAGCCGGTGGCAAACACCCGGCTGGTCGCCTTCGATCGCGATGGAGAGCGCCGGCCGCGCTGCGACGCGCCCGTCAACAGTCAAGGCTACGTCGAGGTCCCCGAGGGCTGTGAGCGGGCTCTGACCTACCTGCTCGTCTACCCGACCGCGGCGCTGCAGACCTTCGCTTCGGAGGAACTGGCCAGCACCGGCGTCGTGGAGGCGCGCGGCCGACCGGAGTTTCCTCCGAAGGTGCGGCTGCTCGACACCGATGGCAACCCGATCGCCAGGGCCTTCGTTGCGCTCCGGCTGGGTGATCTGACCATCTCACCCGACGACCTTTACGCCGGCGCCTTCGGCGGCCTGCCCTTCCAGCCGACGACCAACGCCGACGGCGAAGTGGTGTTGGGGGGTGTCGACGTCGACACGGTCGACCAGATCGAGGTTTCGCCCTGGCAACCGTACGAAGAGCACTGGGTGAGGCTCAGAAGCTCCGACCGAGGACTTGTCGACATCGTAGCCGTGGTGGGAGGCTGAGCCGACCGGGTCGGTGCCCAGGTCTGGGAGCGGGTCGGCGGAGGTGGTTGGGAGGTTGTGACTTGGACTGTTTTCCCGCGACGGATCTCCAGCCGCGGGTCGGGGGTTCGAATCCCTCCTGGCAGGCCATCCGGAACATCCTGTCGCGGCACTGCATTTCAGCGGTAATCCTCATCATCAGAAGGTTTTACGGAGTTTTCCGGCCGGCCGAGGCCTGCGAACGAGGGCAGCGTCCGCCGCCAGCGATGGAGACGCAGCAGGAGCCATCCGGCGGCCCCACCGAGCGGTTTGACACCTGGACTAGTCGCTCGTGACGGGTGGCTCAGCCGGCGGCGCGTACTTGAGCACCCAGATCATCACCAGCGAGAGCAGCGTCAGGAAGACGAAGGTGATGAAGCCGATCGAGTAGCCTCGCTGCCCCAGGTTGCGCACCGCGAAGCCGAGGATGGGCGGGATCACGAAGCCGCCGAAGGCGCCCAGGCCGCCCACCCAGCCGGCCGCACCGCCGACGGCGCGCGGCACGGCCTGGGGCACGATTTTGAACACCGCGGCGTTGGTGAAGCCCATACCGACGGCGAGCAGCACGATGCCGGGCACCGCCAGCTCGAAGTCGCGCGCCATGGTCATCACCAGGCCGCCGGCCAGGGCCACGAAGAGGAAGAGGATGGCGGTGTTCTCGCCGCCCTCCTGCAGGAAGTCGGAGAGCATGCCGCCGACCACCCGCACCAGCGAGGTGAGCAGCGAGTAGAGGGCGGTCAGGGCGCCGGCGACCAGCAGCGAGGTGCCGTGGAACTCGGTCCAGTAGGTGGGGAGCCAGGCGGTGAGCGCGATGAAGCCGCCGAAGGTGGTGAAGTAGACGACCACGAGCGCCCAGGTGCGCCAGACGCGGACCGACAGCCGCAGACTGTCCTTGAGGCTGGCGGCCGGGAACAGCTCCTGCCCGTGGCTCGCGGCCTCGGTGCGGGCGGCGCGCGGCTCGCGCCCGGCGGCGACGAGCTGGAAGTACCAGGCATTGCGCCCGAGGGCGAGATAGAGGAGCGTGCCCAGGGCGAGGAAGACGGTCCAGGCGACGTAGGAGCCGCCGAGGCCGATCGAGGCGAGCGCCACCGGGATGAGGAACGAGAACAGCCCCGGAGCGAGGTTGCCGAGGCCGGCGAAGATGGCCAGCGCTCCCCCCTGGCGCTTCTGCGGGAACCAGTAGGAGACCTGGCCGATGCCGACCGAGAAGGTGGCGATGCCGCAGCCGCAGAGGAGAGCCAGCGCCAGCAGCAGCGGGTAGAGGCCGCCCAGGTGGTCGGGGTAGAAGAGCAGGACGACGGCGGTCAGTCCCGCCATGCCGACGAGCGCCGTCGTCATCAGCACCAGGAAGGGTTTGCGGCCGCCCGTGGTGTCGACCCAGGCCGCGAACGGGATGCGCAGCAGCGAGCCGGACAGCGAGGGCATGGCGACGAGAAAGCCCACGGCGAGCGGCGACAGGCCCATCGCCTCGCGGAAGCGCGCCGCGCTCGGCCCGAACAGGGCGACGGCGGCGAAGCCGAAGAAGAAGCCCAGAGTGGCTGCGGAGAGCCCCTGGTTGGGAGTTCCCTTGATCGTGCTCATCCATCCTCCTCGATGCGATTCACTCCAGGCGGTACAGGTACACGAGCAGCCCGAGGTTGAGGCCCAGACACACCAGGCTGACGCCGGCGGCGGGGACGACGATGCCGGCCTCGCCGGCGAGGAAGGCGTTCATCGTCGCCACCAGGAGCCAGAGCTGCAGCACGACGATGAGCGCCACGAACACCAGCATGCCGGTGACGATGGTGCTGCGCTGGCTGCGCACGAAGCGGGGGTGCCGGCTCACCTCGCCGCCTCTTCGACGCCGGTGGCGTAGACGGTACCGCCGCGCACCTCGAGGGTGATGCGCGGCAGTGCCCGCCGCGGCGGACCGGCCAGCGGCCGGCCGGTGGCGAGATCGAACCAGCCGTTGTGGCAAGGGCAGTGGAGCTTGCCGTCCGCGACCGCCGGCACCACCGGGCACTGCAGGTGCGTGCACTGCTGGTCGTAGGCCACGAAGTCGCGCGGGCCGGTGCGCACCAGGAGGCGCGGCGTGCTGCCGGTGGGGTAGGTGAAGGTCTTGGCGCCGCCCACCGGCAGCTCGTCGACACGGGCGACCGCGGCGGCCGTCGCCGGCGTGGCGGCGCCGCCGCGCCGCAGGCTCTTCCAGACGATCCAAATCTGCCCGACGGCGAACGCGCCGCTGGTCAGGACCAGGAACTTCACCAGGTCGCGGCGCGAGACGTACTCGTCCTGCGCCCAGTCGATGGGGAAGTCGCGGCGCCACTTCGGCTGCTCGGCGGCTGGACGCCCGTCGGGGGGAGTGCTGTCGCGGCCTGAGTCGCGGGCCGAGTCGCGCGGCTCCGGCGCGCCTTCGGAGATCACGGTACGCCCTCCCCGCCCGCCGGCACGCCGGCGAAGACATCGTCGAGGATGTCGTGGCCGATCGTCGGCTCGAAGAGGGCCGCGGTGACGTCGACCACCTCCACCGGCTCGTCCAGCGGCACCATCAGGTTCACCTTGGTGCGCAGGGTCTGGGCGCCGAAGCGGAAGGTGTTGACCGGCCGGGCGCGCGGCCGCAGCCGGGCCATCTCCTCGCGGGTGCCGTAGGCGAGCGCCTGGCTGGGGCACACCGAGGCGCACATCGGCTTGAGCCCCGCCGAGGTGCGGTCGTAGCACATGTCGCACTTCATCATCAGGTTCATCTCGGTGCTCATCTTGGGCACTCCGAAGGGGCAGGCCAGCACGCAGTTGTTGCAGGCGATGCAGCGCGGCTTGCGCGCCGACTGCACGACGCCGTCCTCGGTGCGCTTGATGGCATCGGCCGGGCACACCTCGGCACAGGTCGGCGAGTCGCAGTGCATGCACACCACCGGCACCGTCTGCGGTGAGCGGGCGCGATCGATGACGTCGAGCTGGATCATCGAGTGACCCTTGTGGGTGTCGCACTCGGTGCAGGCCTGGACGCAGGCGTTGCAGCCGATGCAGCGACCGGGATCGATGAAGAACTCGAGCTCTTGGGGTACCGGCATGGTGTGGCCTCCTTACTGCTGCGACTCGAGCGCCGCGTGTTCCGGCGGCCCGTCGGCGCGACGGACGCGTACGGCGCAGACCTTGTACTCGGGGATCTTCGAGATCGGGTCCTGCGCCGAGATGGTGAGCTGGTTGGCGCTCTTCTGGCCCGGCCAGTGGTACGGGATGAACACCGTGTCGGGGCGGATGGTGGTGACCACCGAAGCGCGCAGCGTGCAGTGGCCGCGCCGGCTCTCGGCGGTCGCCCAGTCGCCGTCGGCGATGCCCAGCCGCTCGGCCAGGCGCGGATGCATCTCGATGCGCGGCTCGGGGTAGTGGTCGACGAGCGGCCCGATCCGCCGCGTCTGGTTGCCGGAGAGGAACTGACTGACGACGCGCCCGGTGGTCAGGATGACGGGGTACTCGGCATCGGTGTCCTCGGTGGGGCCGACGTAGGGCGTGGCGTTGAAGCGCGCCTTGCCGTCCGGGAAGTAGAACGGACCGGCGCCCCGGGCGATCGGGTTCCACGAGCCCGGCTCGAAGAGGCGCACGGTGCCCTGCGGTCCGGCGGCCGGCACCCCGTCCGGGGTCTCGGCGGGGCAGGGCCAGAAGACGCCGTAGTTCTCCTCCACCCCCTCCCAGGTGATGCCCGAGTAGTCGTTGACGGAGCCGCGGGAGGCGACCCGCAGCTCCTCGAACATCTCGCGCGGGCCGGCGAAGGTGAGGCCGCGCTCCCGCCCCAGGGCGCGCGCGACGTCCTGGACGATCTGCCAGTCGCGGCGCGCCTCGCCGGGGCAGTCGACGGCGCGGTTGATCTTGATCACCCGCCCTTCGAGCTGGGTTACCGTCCCCTCGTCCTCCTCCTGCAGCGAGCCGGGGAGCACGACGTCGGCAAGGCGTGCGGTCTCGGAGAGGAAGAAGTCGATGGCGACGAAGAAGTCGAGCTTGTCGAGCGCCTGGCGCACGAAGTTGTTGTCGGGCAGCGAGACCAGGGGGTTGAAGCAGATCGACAGCAGGCCGCGGATCTCGCCGCGGTCGATCTTGCGGACGATCTCGTAGGCGTCGACGCCGGGTTGCGGCAGCTCCTCGGGCTCGATGCCCCACACGCCGGCCACGTAGGCGCGGTGTTCGGGGTTGCCGAGGTCGCGGCCGCCGGGGAGCTGGTCGCATTTCTGGCCGTGCTCGCGGCCGCCCTGGCCGTTGGCCTGGCCGGTGATCGTCCCGTAGCCGCAGCCGGGGCGGCCGAGTCGCCCGGAGGCCAGCACGATGTTGATCGCCGACATCACGTTCTGGACCCCGTTGCTGTGGTGCTCGAGGCCGCGGGCGTGGAGCAGGAAGCTCGACTTCGCCTGGCCCCACCACTCGGCCGCCTGGTGGATCGAGCTCTCGGCGATGCCGGTCACCTCGGCGGTTCGCCGTGGCGTCCAGCCGGCGGCCTCGGCGGCCACCGCGTCGAAGCCCGTGGTGTGGCGCTCGATGAAGTCGTGATCGAGCCAGTCGTGCTCGATCATCAGGTGCAGGATGCCGTTGAACAGCGCGGTGTCGCGGCCGGGCTTGACCGGCAGGAAGAGATCGCAGGTGCGGGCGATCGGGGTGATCCGCGGATCGACCACGATGACCTTGGCGCCCTGCTCGCGCGCCTGCCAGACGTAGTTGGTGGTGATCGGTGCGCATTCGGCGACGTTCGAGCCGCTGATCCACACCACCTCGGCGCCGAGGATGTCGCTCCACGGGTTGGCGGCGCGGTCGATGCCGAAGGCCTTCTTGTTGCCCGCGGCCGCGGACACCATGCATAGGCGCCCGTTGTAGTCGATGTTGGCGGTGCGCAGGCACATGTGGGCGAACTTGCCCATCAGGTAGGTCTTCTCGGTGGTGAGGCTGGCTCCGGAGAGGACGGCGAAAGCGTCGCGCCCGTGCTCGGCCTGGATGCGCTCGATCTCGTCGGCCACCCGGCGGATCGCCTGTTCGTAGGGCATCTCCCGGAAGCCGCCGGCGGCGTCCGGGTCCCGGCGGTAGGCGTGCAGGAGTCGATCAGGGTGGGCCTGCTGCAGGTAGCGCTTGACCCCCTTCGGGCACATCATGCCGCGGTTGAACGGGAACTCGTACCACGGCTCGACGCCGATGATCAGGTTGTCCTTGACCTTGAGCTGCATGCCGCACTGCTGACCGCAGAAGCAGCAGTGGGTCTTGACGTAGCGGTCCGGCTCGACCGCCGTGTCGATCCGCTGGTCGCGGGCGTAGCTACGGTGCGGCCCGAACCGGTCGATCACCTCGGCGTCGAGCGGCGGTGTCGGCAGGGCGGTGGCGGTGGTGGTGCTGTCCTCGCTCACGGTGACACTCCTTGACCGGGACCGTTGGGACGGTTCACGGGTGAAAGTTCTCGGCGTCCTCGGACCCCAGGGGTCCCTCGCCACATCCCGGGTTGGCGTAGACGGGCATCGGACGGCGCGGCGTCTGTCCACCCAGCGGCTCACCGCCGCGCCGGCCCCGCCATAGCGAGCCCTGCGCCATCGCCAGCGCGGCGCGCCGGCAGGGGGGGCAGATCCACTGGTAGTGCTCGACGGGCGAGCCGGCGACGTCGTAGCGGTAGCCGAGCCGGCGCTCCACGTCGATCAGATCTTCGACGTGCATGCGGGAGCTGAAGGCGTGGCCGCAGCGGCGGCAGAGCGCGGGCTCCTCGGATCGCCCGACGTCCTTGTAGAAGCCCACGCCGAGCTGCGCCGGACGCTGGAAGATGTGGAAGAACTTGCCGAACGGCAGCCACAGGAAGGTGGCGATCACGGTGACGGCGTGGAGGATGGCGATGAAGGTGTAGGCGTACCCCTTCATCCAGGTGTAGCTGGCGGTGAGCATGAGGCCGGTGAGGCTGACCGCGAAGAGCATGAGGAGCGGCATGAAGTCCTCGGCGAAGCGCTGCACCGCCGCCGCTCCCTCCTCCCGCATGCGGCGGCGCATCGCCAGCATCACCCCGGCGATGACCAGGAACGAAGCCCAGACCAGGCCGTGGAAGACGAGGAAGGCGACCGGGGACTCGTGGGGGAAGCGGAAGGTGGGGAAGCCGAACACCACCACCTGGTAGAGGCCGAGGTTCCCCGGCACCGGCCGGAAATGCAACCAGCCGAAGACCAGGGGGAAAGTGATGGCCACCGCCAGCAAGCAGCCCCACATGATCAGCAGATGGGTGAAGCCGCGCAGTCGGTCACGGCGCAGGATGAAGCGGTTGGCGAGCACCTCGGAGGCGACGCGCTGCAGCCAGGTGACGAGGTTGCGCCCCCGCCAGCCGCGGCGGAAGAACGCCTGCCAACCGCGGCGCCAGTAGAGTCCGGTGGGCGGGCGCTGCAGCCACATCGAGTAGCGGTAGGTCAGGCCGAAGGTGGCGAACAACACCGAGAAGGTGTAGGCCACCAGGGCGGCGTCGAAGTGTGCGAGGTTGCGCGAGCCGACGACGACGAGGACGCCGAGCAGCACGGTCGTGGCGGCGCCCCAGGCACCGGCGCGAAGGCTCTCGCCACGGATCGATGGTCCTCGCATCACACCCTCCCTTGCACGAGGCCTCAAAGCAACCTCATGAGCAGCTCACCATAGCGGATCGTCCCCGTGTCTAGGGCGCTTCCAGGCCGAAGTGCTCGTAGTTTTTGGCGATGAACAGGCGCCACTTCTCCGGCACCTCTTCCTCAGGGAAGATCGCCTCCACCGGACAGGCGTCGACGCACAATCCACAGTCGATGCATTCCTCGGGCTGGATGTAGAGGATCTCCCAGTCCTCCCCTTTTCCATAGATGCAGTCGACCGGGCAGACATCGACGCAGGCTGTGTCCTTCACACCGACACAGGGTTCGGCGATGATGTGGGTCACACCGTGCCCCCGGCAGCTCGCGTGCCGCGCGGGAACAGCACGTTGTTCTCGAGGTGGATGTGCTGATGGGTGTCGCTCTCGAGCGCCTCGAGGCCCGCCCACAGCGCTCGCCAGGTGTTGCAAGCGTCGGCGGGGGGTACGTACCCGTCGGTGAGCTCATTGAGCCGCGCGAGCCGCCGGCCGGCATCGGCGTGGTCGTCGACGAAAGCGTACACCGGCGCCCGCTCGAACCCGGAGAGCAACATCGGGAAGAGGGCTTGCTCCTCGCGCAGCATGTGATCCTCCAGCTCCCCTTTGAGCTCGAGCAGGGTAGCGAGCACGGCCGGCAGCCGGCCTTCAGGGTCGCGAGCGGCATGCACCGCGGCAACCTTGCGGGCCATCGCCTCGAGTCGCGGCAGCTCCTCGCGGAGACGCTCGTGGTAGGTGGTGATGATGTGTTCGACCAGCTGGTCGAGCGGCGCGGCCATCCAGTCGATCTCGACCGGCGCGCCAGCGATCTCACGCTCGATCTCGGACACCACGGCCGGGGCGTCGAGACCGCGCGTGGCGCACGCCTTCTGCAGCGGGACACCACCGCCACAGCAGAAGTCGATGCCGTGACGGGCGAAGACGCGGGTTGCCAGGGGATGGTGGGCGGCGATCTCGCCGATGCGGGCAGTAGGGGTGATTTCCATGTCGGCTCTCGTGTCGGGTTGTGGTTACGAGGATTCGGAGGACGATGCCTCTCCAGAAGCGATCTCGGCGGAGGGCGGGTGGAGCAGATAGGTGCAGGTCGAATCGCCATTCGGCATGAAGCTGTGGCGCTCGAGGTCGGCACCGAGCAGCTCGCGAACGAGGCTCAACTCGGCCTGGCAGGGGACCTGCGAGACCCCCACCAATCGCCGCCAGGGGCAGTGACACAGTCGCAGCTGTGGGCCGTCGGAGGACTGGGCCACCTCGGCGAGGAAGCCATCCGCGGTCATCGCCGCGGCAAGGGTGCGTAGGCGCTCGCTCGGGGCCATCGGTGCGAGCCGGGCGAGCAGGCGTTGACGCTTGCTCCGATTGCGCTCGGCGAAGAAACGCTCCAGCAGCGCCTCGAGATCCTCGTCGAGCAGGAACTCGGTGAGCTCCCGCAACAGCTCTCCCTCGCGCTGAGGGAAGAGCTGCTCGCCTCGCGGGCTCAAGCGATAGACCACCTGCGGACGCCCCGGACCCTCTCGCCGCACGCCGTCACGCTCGACGAGACCCTGCGCCTGGAGCGACGTCAGATGGTCGCGAACCGTCTCGCGGGCGAGCTCGATGCCGAGCTCCGCGAGCGTCGCCTTACCGATCTTCTTGAGCTGGGAGAGGAGACCTCTCTGCGTTTCGCCGAGTCCGACGCCCCCTTCCGGTTCGATCCCTCGCACGGGGAGATCCTGAACCACGGCGCGCCTGTTGTCAAGGTTGTGGCGCAAATATACACCTAAACTGGGCGGCAAGCACCCCGTCTACTACGAACGCACTCACTCCCGCTGGCCTGTTGCTCTCAGCGTCAGCTCCACCATCTCGGCGGCTCGCGTGCCGGCTCGGCTCCATGATCGCCCTGGTAGAATCTAGGTGTGCCCACCGATCCCGTGAGACCACCGACTGAGCCCGCCGGCCAAGCGATTGCGGGTGACTCCGAGGAGCTGGAGACCTCGGAATGGGGCCTGGACTGGGGCGACATCGCCCAGATTCGCCACAAGCTGGAGCTGACGCCGACCGAGCGCCTGCGGGCAGCCCAGAATCTCATCAACACAGCGAATCGGATCCGAGCCCGGAATGCCGGTCGAGGCTAAGTTCGACGAGGCCCTCACCGTCCTCAAACCAG
>CAWEUD010000017.1:0-14527 GCA_963812115.1 uncultured Chloroflexia bacterium | reverse complement strand
GCCGAGACGGTCTCGCGGCGCTCAGGCGGCCGATGGCCGTGGCGATTCTCGTTTTCCTGGCGATCGGCGTGGGCGGGTTCGTCCTTGGTGTCCTGTCGGATAATGCCCTCCGCAACGTGGCGCGGGACGTTCGCTGGTGGATCCTGTACGGCGCCGGCCTCCTGGTCCTGGTGAGCGGCACGCCGCGGGCGGCCATCGTCAGGGCGCTGATGTGGGGCATGACCCTGTACGCCGTGCTCATCATCCTGGGCATGCTCATGCCCGACTTCGAGGGCGGCCTGAAGATCGGCGCCTACGCCTACGACCAGCGGATGCGGCTGCACTACGGGCAGGCCACATTCCTGGTCCCGGCGGCAGCGTACGCGGCGTACCGGGCAACGCGCCGCCCGGCACCCTGGCTGGCGATCGCGGCAGTCCTGGCGGCTGCAGCCGGGCTGACGCTCACGCGCGCGCTGATGACCGGCCTGCTCGCCGCCGGCGTGCTGGCCGCGGTCTGGGCGGTCTGGCACCTGCGCCCTGACCGCGCCATGCTCCTGCGCGCGGCGGGACCCAGCGTGCTGGCACTGGTTGTCGGGCTCGGCGCCGGCCTCGGCGCCTACAGCGTGGGCATCCGGATCTGGGCGCCGGCACCCGGCGCAGCGCCGAGCAGCAACCAGCAGGGCCCGAACGGCGACCGGCGGCCCGTCCTCAACGCCATCGACCGCATTACCGGAAGCGACAGCGAGAGCCTGACTGCGCAGGCCGGGGGGCGCTTCTACTCCTACGCCGACGCATTCCTCGAGAGCCGCGACGCGCCGCTGGCCGGGCACGGCCTGGGCGAGATGGTGCGGATCGGCTGGGCGTACGGCGGCTACAAGAGCTCGACCATCGGCGAGCAGCCGGGCGTCGACAACGCGTATCTCACCACGCTGGTGAAGACCGGCGCGGTGGGCGCGGCCGCCATCGGAGCCATGCTCCTCTGGCCGCTGCGCCTCTTCCTGGCGAGGCGTCGATGGCGCTTCTGGACCTGGCTGCTTCCGGCCTGGCTGGTGATCCTTGCGCTCACCCTGATCGAGTCCTTCGCGGTCAGCGGGTACGCACCCTTCGCGCTGAGCATGCTGCTGGTGCTGCCCGCGATGAGCCGCCGGCGCAGCTAGCCGTCGCCTTCCCCGGCAACGATCGCGGTGGCGCTCATGGCCGGCGCCAGCAGCGATACCAGGCCGAGCAGCAGCCAGATCGCGAAGGCCGGCGAGTTCCCCTCGAAGATCATCTCGGTCAGGTTGTGGAACACCGCGACCGCGAGGGCGGTGAGCGTCGCTCCGAGCAGCAGCCGGTCAACGCCCTGCGTCCGGCGAGCCGCCCGGGCAAAGCGCCAGCCGAGGCCGATGATCATGGTCAGGAAGACGGCGACGCCCAACGCTCCCACCTCGCCCAGGGTATGCAGCCAGAAGTTGTGCACGGTCCGATAGTTGTACAGGCTGGTTCCGTAGTCGGCATAGATCGATGAGTTTGTGATCCGCGCCACCGCGCCGCCGTAACGGCCGGGACCGGCTCCCAGCAACGGATGGTCGAGCAGGATCGGCAGCCCCTCCACGATGTAGCGCAGCCGCAGGTCCCGAAGCGCGCTGATGTAGTCCAGCCGGTTGCCGAGCGAGTCGAAGATGTCCGGCGGCGCGTCGTCCGCCTGCGCGTAGGGGGGGAGATCGTTCGGGTCCAGCAGCAGGTTACGGGGCGTGTTCTCTGCCACCACGAACGCGGCGACGGCAATTACAACCATCACCAGCAGCAACCGCCAATCCACCAGCAGCGTTCCGACGAGGACGCCGAGGATGACCGCCGCCCACGCCCCCCGAGAGAAGGTGAGGAGCAGCACCAGGGTGAGCACGAAGAGGACCGCTGCCGCGAGCCACCGCAGCCGTCCGGCCGGCAGGTACCGCGTCCCGAACAGCGGGAACGGCAGCGCGAAGCCGATGAGCGCCGCCAGCATGTTCGGGTTGCCCATGAACCCGGTGACGCGTCCGCCCTCGCCAAAGCGGCCCGCGAAGGCCTGGAACCACAGGATCTGCGGGGTGAGCAGGGCCTGTGCGATGCCGAGGAGCGCCGCCAACGTCGCCGTAGCCACCAGGGCCGCGACCGCCAGCGAGATCGCGCGGCGATCGAACGGCAGCATTCGCGCCAGGTAGTAGACGGCCAGCGCGTCGACGGTGGCGATGATGCCGAAGATCGCGATGAGCGGCGAGACGCCGTTCACGAGCGCGGACAGCGCGGCCACGGCAACGAATGCAATACCCAGGATGGTGACCGGATCACGGAACGCGGCGACGAACCGGTGGGTGCGGACCATCCGTGCGGCGATCGCCAGACCGGCCGTCCCGATCAGCGCTTCGCTGAAGCCGATGAGCAGATAGTCGACGTCGGCCGGCAGGAGGCCGCGCAGGACGGCGGGATCGGCGAGCGTGGCGATCGTGGCGGCGACGAGGGTCGCGCGCGGCCAGCGGGCCGCCGAGTAGGCAACGCCCACGAGCACGAGTCCCGCCAGAACGATGAACAGGATCGGGGAAAGCCACGCACCGGCGAGGGTGGCGATGACGGCGATCGCAATGACCAGGGCCACGACGAGACCGGTTGGGCGAACCAGCGCCTCGGAAAGCCTCATCGATGTCGTCGTGTCCATCCCCTGGGTGCCGGTCCCTGCTGCGAGCCTCGCCACTATAGGGCCTGACGCAGGCGTGCTCCCGACCGGCTGCCGGCCCCTAGAATCGGCGCCGTGCACGCAGCCAGTCCCCCAAGGTGACGCTCCGCAGCCTCGCGCGCGGATCCTTGCTCTACTCGGTCGGGTTCGTCCTACCGCGAGTCGGCGCCTTCCTGCTGCTCCCGATCTACGTGTCGGTCCTGTCGACGGCGGACTACGGCGCCGTTGCACTGGTGACGTCCGTCGCCCAGCTGCTCGCCAACATCCTGCGGATGGGCCTGGACGGAGCGCTGATGCGCATGCACTTCGACTCTTCCGATCCGGCGCGCCAGGATCGCCTCATCGGAACGATCGCGACGCTGACTGTCGTCGTTGCCGCCGCCGGGTCGGCCGTCGCGGCGCTCCTGTCGTGGGCCTTCTTCTCGATGCTGTTCGCCGGGCTCGCGTTCATGCCCTTCGGGCTGATCGCCGCCGTCCTGAGCTTCACCACCACGTTCCAGTTCCTGCCCGCCACGATCTTGCGGGCGCGCGAGCAGCCGGGCCGCTTCCTGGGGTTCACCGGCGGGGCGTTCCTGGTCACCGCGGCCACGACGCTGCTGCTGCTGGTGGTCCTGCGCGTCGGCGTCGTGGGCGCGCTGTTCGGCCAGCTGGCCGGCGGCGTCCTGGTGGTGGCGGTAACCGGTGCGATGGTCGCGCGCGCAGGGGGCCCGGCGATGGACCGGCGGCTTGCCGCCGAGGCGCTGCGCTTCGGGCTGCCGCTGGTCCCCCACACCATCTCGGGCTGGATGCTCAATGTTTCGGACCGATGGCTGCTCAGCTTCCTGCTGCCGGTCAGCGCGCTGCAGGCGCGGGCGGCAATTGGCGTGTACTCGCTCGGCTATCAGCTCGCCTATGCCATCGACCTGCTCGCCCAGTCGTTCAACTCTGCCTGGGTCCCATTCTTCTACCGCTACGGATCGACGCCTCAGGCCCTCGGTATCCATCGCGAGATGACGACGATGGTGATGGCTGGCTTCGGAACGCTGGCGGCGGCGCTGGCGATCAACGCCCAGCTGGTCGTCACCATCGTGGCTCGGCCCGACTTCGCACCCGCCGCCGGCCTGATCCCGATTCTGAGCGCAGCCTTCGTCGCCCACGTGCTCTACATCGCCGTCGTCACCGTCGTCTTCTACGCCCGCAGGACGGCGCTGCTGCCGGTCATCACGAGCACCTCGGCGCTCGTGAACGTGGGTGCCAACTTCGCGCTGATCCCCGCCCTGGGTATCACGGGCGCAGCCTGGGCCACGCTGCTGGCCTTCACATTCATGGCTGCCGCGACGTACGTGGCGGCCCGACGCTGGCACGGCGTTGCGCTCGACTGGCCGCGCCTCGCCCTGATCGGCCTGATCGTGGGCGGCTCCTCGTTCTGGGCCGCCTGGCGGGGAAGCGAGCTATCACTCCCGCGTGTCGGCCTTGACCTGCTGCTCAGCGTGGTTATCGCGCTCACCGCCTTTGCCCTCGTCGTCGGTCCGCAGCGCCGGCTGCGAGCGCTGACGCACGCAGCGTCGGCGGCGGAGGCTGCCGGACGCGCGGGGGCGGCCGTGAGCGAGGATGACACCTAGCCGAGCACACGCAGGACGAGCTCGGCGGATCGCCGCCCCGCCTGCCCGTCCAGCGGGCCGAGGTGCTCGCCGAGCGCCGCGCGCGCCCGGCGTACCGCTTCTCCACGACCGGGGTCGCGAGCCAGCGATGTGGCAACCTGCGCCGCCTCCCGCGACGATCTGACCTCCGTCGCCAGCCCTTCGGCGGCGAACGACACCGGTCGGGAGCCCTGAATGAGGTGGACCGTCACGGAAGGCACGCCAACCAGGGCGGCCTCGAACACGCTGTTCGACCAGCCGGTGACCATCAGGCCCGCGCCAGGCAGCACCTCCAGCAACGGCTGGTTCGCCACCTCCACCGTTGCCCGTCCCGCGACCGATGCCACCGCCTCCTCCCAGCCGCGCGCCGGCTCGACCGGATGGGGCACCACCTGCACGCGGCCACCCAGCGTCCGTGCGGCGGCGGCGGCCGCGGCAAGGACGCCCCGCCGCACGTCCTCGGTCATGCCACGACCGGGGTACTGCCCCGCCAGCACGATGCGCGGCGGATCGTCGGGCGGACGCTGGGGAGCGCTCATCAGGTAATCGAGGCGCGCGGCCCCGACGATGGCGATGCGATCTGGAGAGACACCGGCTGCGGCCAGGACGGACGCGGCGCGCGCCCCGAACACGCCCATCGCGTCGTAGGCCGCCCCGCGGATGCCTTCCACGTCCGCCGCCTCGGCATGCGGCAGGTCGACGACGCGGATGCCGCGCCGATGTGCGAGCGCACACAGGAGCCGGCCCCAGGCGTCGATCTCGTCGTACACGACGATGGCGCGCGGACTCGCTCGCGCGATCGATGCGTCCAGCTGCGCGGCGCTCAGGCGCAGTCGTGGGATGGCGTCGGCGAGCACGCTGCCCATCATCGCCATGCGGGCACGGCCCAGGTCGCGCTCGTGTCGTGCGAGCACGCGGCCGACGCCAGCTCCGGACCTCAGCAGAGACGGCCGGAGGAGCGCCGTGGGACGCGCCTGACCGTCCACCGCGGCCAGGCGACGGAGGGCTGCGTGGGCATGTCCCCGCCCCGCGACCACCGTCGCGATGCGCAGCGCCGGGTCTGCGCTGCGGAGCTCGTTGACGACCGGCGCGACGAGCTGTGCGTGAACGCCGGTGAGCAGCACGGCGAGCAGGTCCGCCTTCTCCAGCCGTGGGCCTGGGCGCACGGTTGCGAGCGCCGCCCGGCCGACGCGCAGCGCGCGGCGCGGGAGGCCGCCAGGGACGCGTCCGCGGGGCGGCGTCCTGAGGCTCGTGAAGAGCACCTGCTCCACGGCCCCGCGGAGATCGTCGTCGATCCCGCCGGACGTGCTGGCCGTGAGGTCGTCGACAAGCCGGTGCGCCGCAACCCGGGCCTCGGCATCAGGCATGGGCGGGATGCCCGCAGACGCCATGCTCAGGTTGCGGCCGTCGTCGGATCGAGATCGGACGGCTGGAGGAGGTGGTCAGCCTCCACGTCGACGGCAAGGCGGCGCCCGAGCACGCCTTCGACGTCCATCGGCGAGATGCCGGTCCCCGGTCGTTTGGCGTCCAGGTCCGCCATTTCGAGCCGATGTCCTGCGCTCAAGGCGCGGGCGGTGACGAGCGAGCGCCGGGCGGCGCGCATCATCTCCTGTTCGCCCGGCCGCGGCTCCTTCCGCCCGTCGCCGAGCGTCGTCCAGGCGGTGCGCACGCCTTCCACGAGCCGGCCGAAGGCGGCGGGCTCCAGCGAAGCTGCGTGATCGGGCCCCGGCAGGCCCTGGTCGAGGGTGAGGTGCTTCTCGATGATGCGGGCGCCCAGGGCGGTGGCCACCACGGGGGCGGTCAGGCCGGTGGTGTGATCCGAGAAGCCGATCGGCTCACCGAACCGCTCGCGAAGCGTGCCGATGGCCCTCAGGTTCACCTCGGCCTCGGGCGCAGGGTACAGCGACGCGCAGTGCAGCAGCGCCACGCTGCCGGCGCCGCCATCCCGGAGCTCCTGCACTGCGCGGTCGACGTCGTCGAGCGTGCCCATTCCCGTCGAGAGGATGACCGGCAGGCCGTGCGCTGCCACGGCACGCAGCAGCAGCGCATTGGTGAGGTCGCCGCTCCCGACCTTGAAGACCGGGATGCCGAGCTCAGCCAGCATGTCGACGCTCGGTCCGTCAAATGGGGTCGAGAAGAAGACGATTCCCAGCTCCTCCGCACGCCGGGCCAATCGAGACCATCCGTCGGCCGGCAGCTCCAGCTCCCGCAGCATCTCGAGCTGCGAGGTTCCGCCCGAAGCGCGCTGGTAGGCGGCCCGCGCGGTGCCGGCAGTGGCCAGCGACGCGGCGCGGAAGGTCTGGAACTTCACAGCGTCGGCGCCTGCGGCGGCTGCCGCCTCGATCAGCTCGAGCGCCAACCGCATATCCCCGTTGTGGTTCACGCCGGCTTCGGCCACCAGGTAGGGGGGCCGGGAGGCGTCGACTGCCCTGCCGAGGATGGCGAAGACGTCTCCGGTCACGCCGGTCCCGGCAGCGTCTCCGGGGCCAGCCATCCCGCGGAGTCCAGCAGCTCCCTGATCGCCTTCCGGTCGAGCAGCGGGGGCGGCGAGATCGACTGCTCCGCCGGCATCGCTCCCGTGTCACGGACACGCGGCACGATCCACATGTCGCCTGCATCCCTGGCGCGTTCCGCCTCGTCGGCGGTCATCAGCGCCTCGTCGGACTTCTCGCCCGCGCGGATGCCGATCGTCTCGACCCCGATCTCGTCGGCACGGAAGCCGAAGCGACCGGCGTAGGCGTCGACCAGCACCTCCACCAGGTCGCCGATACGCACGCGCGGCATCTTCAGGATGAACACCTCCCCCCTCCATCCGCCGGACGGCCGTGAGGCACAGGTCGACCGCGTGCCCGAGCGGCATCAGGTAGCGCGTCATCCCTGGGTCGGTGACGGTGACGGGGCCACCTCGTGCCACCTGTCGAAGGATCAGCGGGACGAGCGAGCCGCGACTGCCGATGACGTTGCCGAAGCGGACCGACGCGAACCGCGTGGCGGCGGGACCCTTGTACAGCTCAGCGCTTGACATGAGCCGCTCCGCGAGCAGCTTCGTGGCGCCCATCACGTTCGTCGGATCCACCGCCTTGTCGGTGCTGACCGTGAGTACGCGCTCCACGCCGGCGTCGATCGCCGCCTCGACCACGTTCTGCGTGCCGCGCACGTTCGTCTCCGTGGCCTCGAAGGGATTGAACTCGCAGGCCGGGACGTGCTTCATGGCCGCGGCGTGCACCACCACCTCGATGCCGCTCATCGCGCGCGCGATCCGCTCCCGGCTGCGCACGTCTCCGATCAGCATTCGCAGCGCCGGCATCTCGCGCAGCTCCTGGGCGAGCTCGAACTGCTTGGTGTCGTCGCGCGACAGCACCCGAAGAGCCCGTGGCTGCTCGGCGATGATGCGGCGCACGATCTCGCTCCCGATGGAGCCCGTACCGCCGGTCACGAGGACGGTCCGCCCGCGGAAGTAGGCGGCATCCGTCGACTGGTTCATCGGTCCTGCTCGCTGGCCGCAGCGCGTAGCGCCTCGGCGACGCGGTCCACGTCCTCGTCGGAGAGGCGGGACGAGAAGGGAAGCGCGAGTGTCTCGGACGCCACGCGTTCCGTGATCGGGAAGTCGCCGGGCGCGAATCCGAACCGCTCGCGGTAGAAGGGCTGCAGGTGGATGGGCGCGAAATAGGGTCGCGCCGGAACGCCGCGGGCCGAGAGCTGTTCGATCATCCGATCGCGGTCATACCCTCCACCGACCCGCACGACGTAGACGAACCAGTCGACCGACGCCTCCGGCCGTTCGCTGGGCAGCGTGAGCCACCCGAGGCCTGCTAGCGCCTGGCCATAGGCCTCGACGGCATGCTGACGGCCGCGCCGCAGCTCCGGAAGCCGGTGCAGCTGGGCGAGGCCTAGCGCCGCGGAGAGCTCATCGAGTCGGTAGTTGTAGCCGAGGCGAACATGGCGCAACCAGGTTCCGTCCTCGTCGCGGCCCTGGTTACGGAGGCTTCGCAGGACGGCCGCCAGCTCCGGCTCGTCGGTCAGCACCATGCCACCCTCGCCGGTGGTGATCTGCTTGTTCGGGTAGAACGCGAAGGTCGAGGCCGCCCCGTAGCTGCCCATCGGTCGACCGTTCAGCGTGGATCCGAGGGCCTCACAGGCGTCTTCGACCAGGTGCAGCCCGCGCCCGCTGGCCACCTCCGCCAGCTCATCGATGCGACAGGGCTGCCCGAAGACCTGCACCGGCAGAATGCCGCGGGTCGCAGGGCCGATTGCGGCGTCGGCAAGGTCCGGATCGATGCCGAAAGTGGCCTCCTCGATGTCCACGAATCGCGGCACCGCGCCCTCATAGAGGATGCAGTTCGCGCTGGCCACGAAGCTGAAGGGGGTGGTGATCACCTCATCCCCCGGGCCGATGCCCAGCGCGCTGATCGCCATGTGCAACCCAGCCGTGCCGCTGCTGCAGGCGATACCGTAGCGCCGTCCGGCGAGGCCGGCGAGCTCCTGCTCGAATGCTTCGATGTACGGGCCCATGGCCAGCGTATCGGAACGCAGGACGCGATTGACGAGTTCGACCTCGTCCTGGCCGATGTTTGGCTGTGCGAGCGGGACGCGGCGAACGTCCGATTTCGGTGCCGTCATGCCTGATTCACTCATCCACGTGCGGATCCATGGGCCGGGCCGGCACGCCGGCCACGCGGGCGCCTGGGTCGACGTCGGCCACCACGACAGCGCCGGCGGCGACCAGCGCCCCGGCGCCAATCTTAGTGCCCTCGCGCACGATTGCCCCGATGCCGAGGTGAGCGCCCTCGCCGACGTGCACCCGTCCGGCGAGGCGTACCCCGGGCGCCACGAAGGCGTGCCCCGCCACCACCACGTCGTGGTCGAGGCTGGCCATGGTATTGACGATGACATCGGGACCGATGCGCGCGTCCACCCCCACCAGTGCTCGGGCACAGACCTGCGCGCCGGGGTCGACGGTGGCGCCTCCCAGCAGCGTCGCGCTCGGATGGACGACGGCACGCGGACGGAGTCCGAGCTCCAGGCAGGTGGCGAAGAGGCGTCGCCGGAGCTCGTTGCCACCAACCGCGACGACGAACTCTGCGTCACCGGCGAGCCAGGCAGCGCCCCGGTCGAGCCCTCGCAGCACCGGCGCCGGGAGTCGGTCGGTCACGCGGCGTTCAAGGTCGGGCTCCACGAACGCCGCGACCGGCAGGTCGGCTGCCTGCAGCAGCTCGGCGATGACGCGGGCGTGGTCTCCGGTCCCGATGACGTAGATGCTCATGGCGATCTCTTGCGCAGCAGACGCCGGTCGATCTGCGTCGCCTCGATGGCGTTGACGATCCTGGCCGCCGCGTGACCGTCGCCGTACGGCGAGCGCCCGGTCAGCCGCGCGCGGAACTCGGGAGCCGTGGCGCGCTCGACGGCCTTGGCGATCCCTTCCGGGGAAGGCGGCACATCGATCACGTTGTCTCCTCGCTCGCGCCCTTCCTGGCGTTCGCCAACGTTGACGGCCGGGACACGGAGGAAGGGCGCTTCGATGATGCCACTCGAGGAGTTGCCCACGAGCGCCGCGGCTCCCACCAACAGGCGGAGGTAGTCGTCGTGCGGCACCGACGGCACGAGCGCAGCCAGCCTCGCATGTGCGGTGGCCAGCCGCTCCGCGATCGCCCGGCCACCGGCATCCGCATTCGGCCAGATCGCGATCACGGGAAGGCCGGCCGCAGCCAGCCCGGCGATCAGGGCGTCCGTCAGGACCGCGGGGGTTGCGCCGCCCGCTGCGGTCTCCGGATGGACGATCGCGAGCAGGTAGGGCTCATCGGCTCCAATGCCGTAGCGCGAGCGCAGGCCGATATCGGGCGGCGCCGGGTGCTGCAGCCTGATTGCGTCGATTCCCGGACCCCCCGTCACGCGGATCCTCCACTCCTCCTCGCCCAACTCGATCAGCCGGCGGCCGGCGGTAACAGTGGCAGGGAGATGGAGGTGCGCCGTGCGCGAGATCAGGTCGCGCAGCGTGTCGTCGACGGCGCCGGCCGTCCGCTCGCCCCCGTGCAGGTGCGCGATGGCGATGCCTTGGTGCAGCGCGGCGAGTGCGGCGGCAAGCTGCTCGCCCCGATCACCGAGCACCAGGAGCCAGTCGGGATGGCCGGCGGCGAGAACCGACGAGGCACCCTCCAGCGCCACACCAAGGCTCGCTCCCATCGCAGCGGAGGTGTCTTCCATCGGCGTGCAGGCCACCTCGGCCATGATCGGGAGCCCGTAGCGACGCACCTCGCCGACCGTCCGCCCGAAGCGTTCGTCGAGGTGCATTGCCATTACCAGCAGCTGCGGCTCGAAACGAAGGGGTCGGTCCGCGAGTTCGCGCAGGACGGGTCCCCACAGGCCGAAATCGGCCCTGGTGCCGGTCACGACCGCAACTCGCTGCTTCACGCTTCATCCCTTCGACGGACGGCGGCGCGCGCCAGACGCAGGTCCTCTTCGTTGTCGACGTCGATCGCTGTGCTCGCGTCGACGACAAGCGCCGCGGGGGATACGCCAACCACGCGGTCGGCGGTGAGAATCGTGCGGCGAGCGGCGTAGATGCCTCCCGTGAGCCGCATGGCACCGCGCGCGACCTGCCTTCTCGCCGCCTCGCCTGGGGCCATGGCACGCCAACGCCCATCCTCGACGACGCCGAGCACGCTCGTCGGCAGCCCGACCTCCGCCACGCTTACGGCCGAATCCACTTCGGGATCGTCGAGGAGCGCGATCGCCGCGTCGATCTGCGCCGCCGTGCGGAGCGGCGAGGTTGGCTGGAGCGTCACGACTCGCGACACGGGCCGTGGGTCGTGCCGCTCGAACCACTCGAGGGCGTGGACGATCACCGGTGGCGTCGGGACTGCGTCACCGCTGAGGTCTGCGGGACGCAGGAACGGCGCATCCGCGCCGAACCGCACGGCAAGGCGCCGATTTCGGGAGCATCCGTGGTGACCAGGACGTGGTCGACGCGGCGGGCGGCCTTGGCCGCACGAATCGTGTAAGCCAGCAGCGGGGTCCCACCGAGCAGGCGGAGGTGCTTGCCCGGCAGGCCGCGCGATCCGCCGCGGGCCGGGATCACCGCCAGCACCAACCCTTCTGGCTCAGGCATCGGCAATCTCGGATCGAACGAGCCTCCGGCGGGCGCTGACGAAGGTGGTCCTGTATCTCATCGGCTCAGGCAGACCGGCCCTAGGACTCGTTCCGCTCGGCGCGATCCGACGCGTCCAGGACGAAGGCCGGGGGCTCGTCCTCCCAGCTTAAGCACCGACCGCCGTCTGGGCGAGAGTAGAAGCGGATGCCATATCGGCGCAGCTCGTTCGCAAGTCGCTCGCTGGCCGCATCCGCTGGCCCCGAAGCATGCCGGCCGCGGGTGTCGAAGAGCGTCCAGTCCGACGGCGCCGTGGCATCTCCATCGGCGATGAGGATGACTCGCCTGTTATCAACGCGCGCCGCCACGCCGGACACGGCCAGACCCGCAACGTAGGTCGCATTGGGGGTCTCGAGGCGGACGCTCTCGCCGTCACGCTCAGCGCCGCGCTCGACGCCGAGAAGGTCGGCGTACGCGGCCAGGAGTCGGTCGTAGAACTCCAGCCGCTGCTCGGCGCTCATCGGCCGTGGGTAGGCGTTCTCGCGGATGATCTTTGCCGGCGAGCCGGCGGCGAGCGACCCGTCGGGGATATCGCTCGTGACGAGCGAGCTGACGCCGACGACGCGGTTCCGGCCGTGCGGACGCCGGGATTGATCGTCGCGCCGGGGACCCAGGTGAAGTCGCCGATCTCCACGCCGTCGAACGCCACCGGGAAGCCCATCAGGCGCGACGGGTAGGCGCCGTGGGTATAGATGCTGGTGCGCGTGCCCAGCCCGACCTCGTGCCCGATACGGACGGGGCGTGCGGTGTTGATCAGCGTGTGGACTCCCAGGTGGAGGAAATGGCCCGCCGCGAGGCTGGATGCCCCGCTCGAACGCCGATCCTCCGCCGATCTTCGCCTGGGGCAGCATCCACAGCTCCTGGCCAATCTGCACGTCGCGGCCCGAGACCTCGCAGCCCTCGCCAAGGGTGCCTCCCGCCCCGATCTGCAGGCGACCGAGCACGCGAATGGTGCAATTGCGCCGTACCTTGACGCCCGGTCCGAGATCGATCTTGCCGCCTTCGATGCGAACCGCCCGGCCGATGGTGACCGACGGTCCCAGGCGGAGAGCCTGGACCGCGACGCGGACTCCGGGTGGGGTCCGGAAATCATCGGCGTTTGAGAGCCGATCGTGCGCCGGCGCCGATCTCGACCTCGTCGGCCTCGATGACCACCTTCTCGCCGAACTCGACGTCCGGCGCGATTCTCACGCGGTTGGCGCGGATGATCGGGTCAGCCACGTTCAGATGATAACGGTCCGGATGACCTCGAACACCTCGGCGGCATGGTGGTTGATCTGCACGCCGCGCACGGCCGCCAGCGACCGGATGAACTCCGGTCGCAGGTACGACCGGAACGCCTGCGATTCGTACGCGGCGGCGTGCCGGAGCTTCGCCTCGAGGTGTCGCTCCTCGAGCCGCACGAAGGCCGCGTGCTGGAAGGCCACCGTGTTCATCGGCAGCTCGTAGCCGAGGATCGTCGAGTGCTTGAAGGCGCGGAACCCTTCTCTCGCCATCACCTGGTGATCCTGGTGCGTATCGGACATGGCGGGCACGAACACGATCTGCGGCTCGATCTCCTCCCTCCTGCGGACGAGCTCCTGCAGGATCTCCTGTCGATGGGCGGGGAAGTGGCGGACCTTGAAGTCGTAGAGATGGAAGCGGTCGGGCAAAATGCCCAGGACCTTGATCGCCGCCCGCACCTCGCGCTTCAGCACGTCGCGATCCCATCCCTCCGGGACCGATTCCTCGCACGGGGAGAAGCAGGCGTAGTGGACCTCGCCGCCCGATTCGACCATCCGGGCGATGGTCCCGGCGCACCCGAACTCGTCGTCGGTGTGCGCCCCGATGACGAGTGCCTGACTGCCGAGATCGAACACCGAGCCTCCTCAACTTGGAATGGCCCGATGATATCGGCTCGCCGGTCGGCGGCGGCATGCGGATCGGCGACGAGGATCCCGGGTGGCAAGCGTCACCGGTTCGGAATGAGGATGCCCATGATGCGTCCCGCGGTGACGGCCCACGAGCTGCCGATGGCCGCCTTCCGGGCGTTGTCGGCCCATCGTTCTGCCTCGGCGGGTGCTCCGTCGAGCAGGAGGCGCAGCCCGGCCGCGAAATCCTCGGCGGTATCCTCGACCACGATCCCGCAGCGCGCCTCCTCGATGATCCTGGCCGTCTCGGTGCAGTCGGTCGCCACGATCGGCCGCCCGTAGCTGAGGTACTCCATCAGCTTGATCGGGACGCCCAGGTCGCTGTACGCACTGCGGTGCCGGGGCTGGACCGTGGCGACGACGCCGGGCAGGCGATCCACGATCTCCGGCCACGAGCCGCGCTCGACGCGCAGCCAGTCCGGCCAGGGCCGTGGCGGCTCGTCCGCGGGGCGGCAGAAGCAGACGAGGTCGAGCTCGCGGCCCTCGGAGCGGAGCCGGTCGACCGCCGCGAACAGAATGTCGTAGCCGGTGATCGGGTACTTCATCGACCCAACGTAGAGGAGCGTGCTTGCGTCCGGACGTAGCGGCGCGTCCGCGGGCGGTGGGCTACCGGGAGGCAACAGCACCGCATCCGCCATCCGATGGCGGAGGGCGGACACGAGCCCGGGTGAGGGGTAGGCGGTGTGGGTCGAGGCGGCGCGCAGCACGCGGATCGCCGGCCGGAACAGGTGGCGGGCGATCCGGCGCTTGAGCGACGGGCGATAGTCGTCGGGGTAGAGGTACTGCGCGTCCCGGATGTACGTCAGGACGGGAATCCCCAGGATCTTGGCCAGGGCCATGAAGGCGAGGTCGCTGACGGCCGGAAACCCGCTGCTGCCCTCCACGTAGATGCCGTCCAGGCCGCGCAGGCGACCGGAGAACGCATACAGCCATGCGGCCCGGCGTCGAGGGCCCCGATATCCGGCGATGACGTCCAGCTCGGCGAGCCTCGAGAGCTCGTCCCGCAGGCGGGTGATGCGCGCCACCGGTCCCCAGACCCCCTGATCGAGGGGGTATGCGGCAAGGAGCAGCAGCCTGGGGCGCGATCGGCTCACGCGCCAAGTATCGGTCAACATGCGGGAAGCCGGCGGTCATGCCGCCGCCCTCCCCCGTTCGCCCGACGCGCCTAGAAGGCCTCCAGGTA
>CAWEUD010000016.1:0-18232 GCA_963812115.1 uncultured Chloroflexia bacterium | reverse complement strand
CCACGCTGCGGCGAGCAGTGCCGCGGCGACGGGCAGCACCAGCCTGGTTGATCTGCGAGCCAGGCTCGGGCCTGGTCCTCGCGCCGATCGAGTCTGGCGGCCACTTACCGCGCCGACGCCGCGCGGCGTCGGCAGATTCAGCCGTCTACCGTTCGACTTGAGCGGCCAGGTGCTCTCCGGTGAGCGTCGAGCGGGCCTCCAGGAGCGAGTCTTTGCCCGACCCCGAGACGCCCGTGAAGACGGTCAGCCGCCGCTTCGGGATCTCGATGCTGATGTTCTTCAGGTAGTTTTCGCGAGCGCCGTGAACACGGATCAGATCGTGGCAGTGCGTCCCGCAGTGGGGGACTTGACACCGTTACGTCCTGCGTTAACTATTCACTGCATGCAACGAGCTCGCGTCTTCGATGCTCTTTCCGACTCGACGCGCCGGCGGGTCATCCAGCTGCTCGGCTCGGGCCCGATGCGTGCCGGCGACCTGGCGGCCGCGACCGAGCAGTCGCGTCCGGGATGAGCCGTCACCTGAGGATCCTGCTGGCCGCCGGGGTGGTACAGGACGAGAGGGATCCTTCCGACGCGCGGCTGAGGATCTTCCGGTTGCGCCAGAAGGGCTCGAGAGCGCTCAAACCTGGCTCGATGAGGTGCGCCACGAGTGGGACGCGCAGCTCGCCTCGTTCCGCGAGCAGGCAGATCAATCCGTACGCGAATGAACGAGCGAGTCGTTTCGTCCGAGGTCGAGGTTGGACTCGAACCTGCCGCGGCGTTCGAGGTATTCACCAAGGAGCTGGACTACTGGTGGTTGCGCGGGCCCATCAACAACTGGGATGCGGCGCGGGTCGCCGAGATGCGCTGCGAGCCAGGAATCGACGGACGGCTGCTCGAGATCTACGACGAATCGCAGGGCGACACGCTGGAGCTGGCCCGAATCACCGCATGGGAACCAGGGCGGAGGCTTGCCTGGCGGAGCTCCGTTGACGACGTCCGCATCGAAGTGACATTCGAGCCGGCCGCCATCGGAACGAGAGTGCGACTTGTCGCGACGGTCCCTGATGGTGGCCGTGACATGGGCGGCACCAGCTTCATCCGGGTGACGCCTTCCTGGTTCTCCAGCTGGGCCATCGCGCGAAAGGATGCGCCGCCGAGCCCCCGCGAGCACGGACGGCTGGGCTTGGCAGTCTTCTACGCCGCTCCTGTCAGCGCCGCGCTCTGGCTACGTGACACGTTCGGCTTCGAGCCGGCCATGGAGCTGCCGTCAGCGGAGGGCGAGGGCGATGGCTGGCTGGAGCTGCGCGCCGGCAACGCGCCGCTGATGGTGTTCAAGAAGGAGCAGCCCGCACCGTCCGCGGCGTCGCAGTCCCACGTCCCGTGGGTGTTCGTCGACGACCTGGACGGCCACCTCGAACGCGCGCAGCGGCATGGTGCGCACATCGTCAGCGGAATCGACCAGCACGGGTACCGCGCTTACACGGCCGAGGATCTCGAGGGGAACCGTTGGCGGTTCGCCCAGGCGCGACCGACTATGCGTGTCTAAGGTCACATAACATATCTTTGGGGAAGTCCGTAATCCGCGAATCAGTCCGCGTCGTGCAGCTCTCCTGATCGCGATCCGGACGTATGGGCCATCACGGGGCGGGACCCATGGTGCATCGTACAGATCGCGATGCACTCCTACGCTGGGCGCATGAAGCGAACACATCCCGCATTCTGGGGCGCCGGCTGGGCCGGCCTCGCCGTCGGCGCGCTGATGGCGCTCATGGGCGTCGTGGACGCCAACGAGTCCGCGCAGCTGGCCGGCGGATACGGCCTGATGCTGATGGGCTCGGCCGTCTACCTGCTGGGGGGGCTTGGCCTGCGCCATGCGCTGGGTGACCGCGCTGCGCGGAGCCAGATGGCAGCCGCGTCGCCCGCTGGTAGCCGAGCCGCGGCCAACCAGGCTTGAGCTGACGGCCTAGGGGCTTCCGGCAGCGTCACCCTGCGGCCGCCGGTGGCGGTCCGGGGCGGCGTTGCGCACCTCCGCAGCCATCCCCTCGGGGAGGTGGCCCTGCAGGCGGATGCCCGCCGCGGTGTAGTCCTCGTCGACCTCGCCGGCTGATCTGGCCCGCGCCACCAGCTCGCCGCGGGCGTACGGTACGACCGCGTCGACGCTCACCATCCGCTGACGCAGGGCATCGGCGATCTGCTCCAGCAGCTCGGGCAGTCCTTCGCCGGTGACGGCACTGACGAAGGCCGCCTGCGGGCTGGCCGGAACCGGTTCGGAGCGCAGGTCCGCGTCGAGCAGGTCGATCTTGTTGTAGACGGTGATTCGCGGCTTGTCTCCTGCGCCGATCTCGTCGAGGACTGATTGGACCGCCTGCTGCTGGCCGAGGAAGTCCGGATCAGCCGCATCGGCGACCTCCAGCAGCAGGTCGGCGCGGACGACCTCCTCGAGCGTGGCGCGGAAGGCGTCGACCAGGTCGTGCGGCAGCTTGTTGATGAAGCCGACCGTGTCGGTGATGACGACGCGCAGGCCACCGGGCAGCGTGACGGCTCGGCTCGTCGGATCCAGGGTCGCGAAGAGCGTGTCGGCTGCGTAGACGTCGGCCTCGGCGAGGGCGTTCAGCAGCGTGGATTTGCCCGCGTTGGTGTAGCCGACCAGGGCGACCGTCGCCACCTCGGTCCGGTCGCGCTGCCGGCTGGCGGTGGCACGGTGCCGCCGGACGTCGCGAAGCTCGCCGCGCACCTTCTTGATCTTCTCGCGGATGATGCGGCGGTCCGTCTCCAGCTGGCTCTCGCCGGGTCCCCGGGTGCCGATGCCGCCGGCGGTACGCGACAGGTGGGTCCACATCCGCGTCAGGCGCGGCAGGTGGTACTCGAGCGCGGCAAGCTCGACCTGCAGACGTCCCTCGCGGGACTTGGCGTGTCTGGCGAAGATGTCGATGATCAGGGCCGATCGGTCCAGGACCTTGCAGTCGAGGAGCTTCTCCAGGTTCCGCTGCTGCGCAGCCGATAGCTCGTCGTCGACGACGAGCAGGTTGAAGTCGTGCAGCGCCTTCTCGTCGCGCAGGTCGGCCGCACGCCCCTTGCCGAAGTACCACGCCGGATCGGCGGAGTGCCGCCGCTGTGCCGTGCTCCCCACCACGCTGGCGCCGGCCGCCTGGGCCAGCGCGCCGAGCTCCGCCAGGCTGCGCGACACCGGCCAGCGACCATCCCCGGGATTGTCGAGCCCGATGAGGAACGCGCGCTCCGCGGGTGCGGTGAGGTCGATCAACGTGCTGCGTGCAGGCATGGTCTCCCCCATCGTAGCCCACTCCTGCGGCGGGCTCCGGTGACCCGGGAGGTACTTTTCGCCTAGTGCACCCACGCATCCCGCTGTGCGATACCGTTTCGAACCAGCCAGGGGGGCCAGGGAGATTCCGCATGGACGAGGGCATGGCGCCGCCGCGCGGCGCGCGTCTGGCAACCCGCGAAGGGCGCATCGGCCTGAGCTGGCGACTCATGATCGCGCTCACCGCTGCCGCCGCCTCCGGCATTGGCGTCGACCGCATCCTCGTCGACACGATCGTCGCCTCAACGGCGCGTGGCCTGGTGGCTGCGGGTGCCGCCGGCGTGCTCGTGGGCATCGCGCTCTGGGTCCTGGTGGTCCTGCCGCTGGCACGCTCGCGCGAGGATCTGCACCTCCGCTATGAGGCGGCCCTCGCGGACTCACTCTCCGATCCACTGACCGGGCTCGGCAACCACCGAGCCTTCCAGGAGGAGCTGACGCGGCAGGTGGAGGCGTCGCAGCGGTACGGCACGCCGGTGGCATTGGCGATCGTCGACCTCGATGGTTTCAAGCAGATCAACGACCGCGGTGGCCATGCGCAGGGCGACCGGGCGCTCTCGCACTTCGGGCGCGTGGTGAATGCATCCATCCGACGCGTCGACCGCCCCTTCCGAGTTGGCGGCGACGAGTTCGCCATCCTCTTGCCGCACACCGATGCCGATGGCGCGCGGACCGTGGTGCGCCGCCTGCTCGCCGCCGCCCTCCAGCCGGCGGAGCACGCTCGCGACGAGGGGCTGCACGTCTCGTTCTCCGCCGGGGTGTCCGCGCTGCCCTCGCTGGCCATGACGCGGGCTGAGCTCTACTCCCAGGCCGATACCGCCCTGTACCAGGCCAAGCACGGCGGACGCACCGAGGTCATCGTCTTCGACCCGACGGTTGATGCGGTCGAGGTCTCGCCCGACGCCGGCCACGCGATTGCGGAGGTCATAGCCCGCGGCCAGCTGCGCCCGGTTTACCAACCCATCGTCGACCTCGCGAGTGGGCGCGTGATCGGGATGGAGGGCCTGATCCGGCCGCAACCGCCGGCGCCGTTCGCCGACCCCGGCGCCCTCTTCGCGGCAGCAGCCGCCAGCGGCTACACCGTGGCCCTGGACCTCGCCTGCTTCGAGACGATCGTGCGCGGGGCGCGGCCGCTGGAGGCCGATCGCTTCCTGTCGATCAACCTCTCCCCCATCACCGTCGAGGCGCCCGAGTTCAGCGCGGCGGTCCTCCAGAGCATCCTGGCGCGCTTCCACTTCGACCCGGCCCGGGTCGTCCTCGAGCTCACCGAACGCGAGGAGGTGCAGGACATCGCCAGGGCACGCGAGCGCCTCGAGGCGTGCCGGCGCGCTGGCATGCGTCTCGCGGCGGACGATGTCGGCGCGGGGAACGCCGGGCTGCGCCTGCTGAGCGAGCTGCAGTTCGACGTGCTGAAAGTCGACCTGGCAATCGTACGGCGCAGCTCGTCGAGCGCGGCTTCGAGCGCCGTGATCGAGTCCGTCGTCGCCCTGGCTGCTCGCACCGGCGCGATGGTCATCGGCGAGGGGATCGAAGAGGAGGCCCAGGTCGCGCAGCTCGCGGCACTCGGGGTCGGCGCTGGGCAGGGCTACCTGCTCGGTCGCCCGGGACCGATCTCCGGCACCGGCATGCCGGAACGGACGGAGATGGCAGGTGTCGCCGCGCGGGGCGCGGCCCCCGGACCATCGGTGCGCGCCACCGAGCTGCCGTCGTCGATCAACGACTGGCGCCGCTCGCTCGGACTGCCGGTTACCTGACCTTCCAGCGCAGGGTCGCGGCGGGCAGCATCCGCTGCAGCATCTCGGTCGCCCGTGCGAGGAGGGAGGGGTCGTTCGCCGCTCCATCCCCGGCATCCAGCCACACGATGCGCGGTTCGTGGCGGAACCAGCTCAACTGGCGTTTGGCGTACTGGCGGGTATGCCGGGCCGTGACCTCCACGGCTCGCTCGATGGACCACTCACCAGCCAGGGCTCGCATCGCTTCGCGATAGCCGTGGCCGGTCATGGGCGGTAGCTCCGGGCCGTATCCGCGATCCCTCAGCACGCGCACCTCCTCCAGCAGGCCGCCGCTGAACATGGCGGCGGCTCGGGCGTCGATGCGCTGGTAGAGCACCTCGCGCGGGCGCCGAATGCCCAGCATGGCGACGCCGCCGGGGTAAGGTGCGGCGGTGAGGGTCCACGCGCCTCCGCCCCCCGCCTCGACCCGCTCCAGGGCGCGGAGCACGCGCCGCGCGTTGCGCAGGTCCGTGCGTTCGGCCGCCTCGGGGGCGAGTCGTCGCAGGCGTTCGGCGAGCGCAGCCAGGCCGACGGCCTCCATCTCGTCGACCAGCCGTCGACGCATCTCCACCGACCGCGGTTGCGCGGCGAGGTCATATCCGTCGACGAGCGCACGGACGTAGAGGCCGGTGCCGCCAACGACGAGCGGCAGCCTCCCGCGCTCCGCGATCTCTGGCAGACGGCCGCGAGCGGCTGCCAGCCAATCCGCCAGCGTGAAGGGCTCGTCCGGATCGACGAGGTCGAGGAGGTGGTGTGGAACCGCGTGACGGTCTGCCGCCGACGGCTTGGCGCTGCCGACGTCCATCCCGCGGTAGACCTGTCGAGAATCGGCGACGAGGATCTCCATCTCCTCGTGCGCCGCCAGGGCCATCGCGAGGTCGCTCTTGCCGGATGCTGTCGGACCGACCAGAGCCACGATCGGCGGAGCTGCCTCCCGGTTGGTTGGTGACGCCATCTGCCCGACCGCCGTCAGACCTCGTAGACGCGTTGTACCTGTTCCACGGAGGTGGCCCGGCCGCTGGATCGATTGATGCCGAGCACCACCGCATTGAAGCTGACCGGTCCATCGGCCACCTGGAAGCGCGTCGGCAGGTGGGTCAGGAAGCGCGGCAGGACGGTCTCAAGGCTGAAGCCGATGACCGAGTCCCGCGGCCCCGTCATGCCGATGTCGCTGATGTACGCGGTGCCTTTGGGCAGGACCCGCGCATCCGCGGTGGGGACGTGGGTGTGCGTGCCCACCACGCCGCTGACGCGGCCGTCGAGGAACCACCCCATGGCGTTCTTCTCGCTGGTGATCTCGCAGTGGAAGTCGACGACCCGGATGGGTGGCAGGGGTTCGGCCGCCTCATCGAGGAGGCGGTCCATGGCCTCGAACGGCGAGTCGAGCTGGTTCATGAAGACGCGGCCCATGACGTTGATCACCGCCACGTGCTCCCCGTCCGGCAGCTCATGCACCAGCCAGCCGCGCCCAGGCGCGGCGTCCGGGTAGTTGAGTGGCCGCAGCACCGGTCGGTCGGTGTCGAGGTACTCGTAGACCTCGCGCTTGTCCCAGATGTGGTTGCCGCTGGTGATCACGTCGATGCCGTGGCTGAGGAGCTCCTCGGCGAGGCTCGGCGTGAGGCCGGCGCCGGCGGCCACGTTCTCGCCGTTCGCGATCACCATGTCCAGGTCCAGCTCAGATCGGAGGCCGGCGAGGTTGTGTCCGACCGCCTGCCGACCCGGCTTGCCGATGATGTCGCCGATGACCATGCACCGCAGCGTGGCGGCGCGATCCGTCATCGGGCGTAGTCGACGGCGCGCGTCTCGCGGATGACCGTCACCTTGATCTGGCCCGGGTACTGGAGCTGGTCCTCGATGCGCTTGACGACGTCACGTGCCAAGCGCGAGGAGGCCAGGTCGTCCACATCCTCGGGCTTCACCAGGATCCGGATCTCGCGGCCAGCCTGGATGGCGTAGCAGCGTTCGACCCCCGGGAATCCGAGCGCGATCTGCTGCAGGTCGTCGAGACGCTTCACGTAGTTGTCGAGGCTCTCACCACGGGCGCCCGGGCGCGACGCGCTGATGGCGTCCGCGATCTGGACGACGGTGGCCTCCACCGATTCCTGTTCCACCTCCTGGTGGTGGGCGGCGATGGCGTTGCAGACCACCGGGCTGATTCCATAGCGCGCGGCGATGTCTCCCCCGATCTGCGCGTGCGGGCCCTCGACCTCGTGGTCAACCGCCTTGCCGATGTCGTGCAGCAGGCCGCCCTTCTTGCTCTCGTTGACGTTCGCTCCTATCTCGGCGGCGAGCAGGCCGGACAGCCGCGCCGTCTCGATGCAGTGGTTGAGGACGTTCTGTCCGTAGCTGGTGCGGTACTTGAGCCGCCCGAGCAGCTTGATCAACTCGGGATGCAGTCCGGGCACGCCCGCGTCGTAGGCCGCCTGCTCGCCCGCCTGCCGCATCACCGTCTCGATTTCGGCTCGGCACTTCGCGACCGTCTCCTCGATTCGTCCGGGGTGGATGCGACCATCGCTGATGAGCTTGGTGAGCGCCATGCGGGCGACTTCACGACGAACCGGGTCGAAGCCGGAGAGGACCACCGCCTCCGGGGTGTCGTCGATGATGAGGTCGACGCCGGTCGCCTGTTCGAGCGCTCGGATATTGCGGCCCTCGCGGCCGATGATCCGACCCTTCATCTCTTCGCTGGGGAGGTGCACGACGGTGACCGTCGCCTCCGAGGTGTGATCGGCGGCGACGCGCTGCATGACCGTGGTCAGGATGCGCCGAGCGCGATCGTCACCCTCGTCCTGGGCGCGGCGCTCGATGTCACGGACCTGCTGCTGCGCCTCCTGGCGCGCCTCGTCGACGATCTGCTGGATCAGGCTCTGTCGGGCCTCGGCGGCGGAGAGCCCGCTGATCCGCTCCAGTTCGAGCAGCTGGCGTTGGTGCATCTCGTTGAGCCGTGCCCGCTCGACCTCCAGGTCGCGCTGGCGCTCGGCGAAATCCGCCTCGCGTCGCTCGAAGGCCTCGACCTTGCGATCCAGGCTCTCGGACCGGTCGAGGAGGAGGCGCTCCTGGCGCTGGACGTCTGCCCGCTTCTCGCGTGCCTCCTCGTCGGCGGCGCGCTGGGCCTTCAGGACCTCGTCTTTCCCCTCGAGGACGATCTCCTTCTGCTTGGCGCGCGCATCCGCGACGAGCCGCTCCGCGTAGGTCTCGGCATGCCTCACGGCATTGGCCGCCAGGTAGCGGCGCGCAACGTAGCCGATCACGACGCCCACCACCAGTGCGCCGAGCGCCGCAAGGACGGCGATGGTTGTGTCGATCATCGGCTCCTCCGTGGCTGGAGCCCGTCATGGGCGGGTTGTCGAAAACCGTCGGGGCCGCCGTTCGGGGCGCCGGGACGGTAGCGTCAAGGCAACGTGAAACGACTTTGAGTGTAGCGCAAGTCGCCGATTTCGACCCCTGGCGGCCTGCCGCCTACGCAGCGAGGCGCGGCACGAGGGCGACCATGTCGAGGTCGCGCGGCAGGAAGTCCTGCAGCATGATCCGCTGCACGCCCGTACGGGCCAGGGCGTCCACGCGCTCCGCCGCCTCGTCGATCGTGCCCAGGATCCAGCGACCGCGCCGCTCCGCGAGCCACGCCTGCGGATCGGTCCCCGGCTCGGCAGTGGTGTCGAGCAGCTGCCTGGTGCGAGCCTGCAGGTCCGCCTCGTTCTCCGCGAGGAGGACGCCGGTCATTGCCGAGTGCACGATGCCGGCAGGGTCGCGTCCGATCTGCTGGCACGCCTCGTCCAGCCGTTGGTAGGCCCGGGTGGTCCGCTCCGGCGTGGCCGAGACGATGTTGAGCTCATCGGCAAAGCGAGCGGCCAGCCGGGTGAGTCGCGGTCCGCCGCGACCGCCGAGGATGATCGGCGGGTGGCGCCGTCCACCGCGCACGGGGCGAGGAACGAACTGCGCGCCACGGACCTGCCAGTGACGCCCCTCGAAGGTCCAGCCGTCCGGCTGCGTCCAGAGGCCATGGATCAGCTCCACGGCCTCCTCCAGCATCGAGTAGCGCTGACCGAGGTCCGGGAACGGGATCCCCAGCTGTTCGTGCTCGTCCTCGTTCCACCCGGCGCCGATGCCGACCTCGACCCGGCCGCCGCTCATCTCGTCCACGGTGGCGACCTGCTTGGCGAAGGCCCCCGGCACCCTGAACGTGACCGGGGAGACGAGTGACCCCAGCTTGATCCGGCTGGTGTCACGCGCCAGGCCGGCCAGGGTGGCCCAGGCGTCGGTCGTCGGCATTCCTCCCGGGCCGGGGAAGCTGGTGTAGTGATCGGATCGGAAGTACGCCTCCAGCCCGGCGTCCTCTGCGCTGCGGGCCAGGGCGAGGATCTGATCGTACGCGAGCCCCTGTTGGGGCTCGCTCATGAGCGCGAGTCGCATCGGTCGATCAGATCTCGCTCCGCCGCGTCTGCGGCGATGATCCGCGCACGGCCGGGAGCTCCGCGAGATCGTGCTTGGGCGTGGTGGCTGAGCTGCGTACCATGCCGTCCACGATAGCGCCAGGCGTCGCAGTGAGCGTCAACGATCGTCGTCCGCATCCTGGGCAGCGCGAATCGCCGTCCTTGCCGTCTCCGGATCGAATCCTCTGCGGACCAGGAACATCCCCAACCGTTGCCGCGCCCGGGCGTCGTCCGGAACCGGCCGGCCGCGCAGGTGCCGGTCGAGCGCAGCCGCGGCGCGCTCCCGATCGGTGCCCGGCAGCGCCTCGTCCCCCGGAGCGCGCTCGGGCGTCTCCCACGTAGACCGGAACGTCTCGATCGTCTCGCGGCGGACGCCGCGTTGGCGCAGCTCGGCCTCGACGAGCCGCCGGCCGCGTGGGGCATGCCGATCGCGCTGCTCGCTCCACCACCGCACGAACGCATCGTCATCCACGTAGCTCAGCGCTTCCAGGCGACGGAGGGTGGCGTCGATCACCGGTTCCGCGGTCGCCGCGCGGCGGAGCCGACGTTCGACTTCCCAACGGGTCCGAGGTCGGGTCGCCAGGTAGCGCGCGGCGATCTCCATCGCCGCCTCCGCGTCCGGTGGCTCCCTGTCGACGCTTCGCATGCGCCTCCGCCGCGGACGCGATCGGCCGGCGTCGTCAGTCATCGTGCCCGTCGCGCTCGCGACGGCGCCGCCGCAGGTGCGTCATCGGGTCGCCGCCTACTTCGCCTCGGAGATGCCCTCCACGCCGACCTCGATCGACGAAACCTTGCCGCGGACCTCCTGCTCAACCTTCGACGCGATCTCCGGGTTCGACCTGAGGAAGTCGCGCGAGTTCTCGCGTCCCTGGCCGAGCCGAGTGTCACCGTAGTTGAACCAGGCGCCGGTCTTCGAGAGCACGCCGGCCGCGATGCCCACGTCGAGGAGGCCGCCTTCCCTGCTGATGCCCTCGTTGTAGAGGATGTCGAACTCGGCGAGACGGAACGGTGAGGCGACCTTGTTCTTGACCACCTTGACCCGCGTACGTGAGCCGATGGCATCCGTGCCGGACTTCAGGGTCTCGATGCGACGGATGTCCAGGCGGACGCTGGAGTAGAACTTGAGCGCCCGGCCGCCCGGCGTCGTCTCCGGGTTGCCAAACATGACGCCGATCTTCTCGCGCAGCTGGTTGGTGAAGACAAGCGCGGTGTTCGACCGATTGATGGCACCGGTCAGCTTGCGCAGCGCCTGGCTCATGAGGCGGGCCTGGAGGCCGACGAAGCTGTCGCCCATCTCGCCCTCGATCTCGGCGCGGGGCACCAGTGCCGCCACGGAGTCGACGATCACCACGTCGACGCCGTTCGAGCGAATGAGGGTCTCCGCGATCTCGAGCGCCTGCTCGCCGGTGTCCGGCTGGCTGACGAGCAACTCGTCGACGTTGACGCCCACGTTGCGCGCGTACTTGGGATCGAGTGCGTGCTCGGCGTCGATGAAGGCGGCCACGCCTCCCTGGCGCTGGGCATTCGCGGCCACGTGGTAGCAGAGCGTGGTCTTGCCGCTCGACTCCGGGCCGAAGATCTCGGTGATGCGGCCGCGCGGGATGCCGCCGACGCCCAGCGCCAGGTCGAGCGCGATCGAACCGGTGGGAATGACGTCGACGTTCTGGTGCGCACCCTTGTCGCCCAGGCGCATGATCGCGCCGCGGCCGAACTGCTTCTCGATCTGGAGGATGGCGGCGTCGACGGCGCGGCTGCGCTCGCCGTTTCGCTCGGCCGGATTCTGGGGCTGGGCCACCGGGGCTTCCATCTTCTGGCGGGCTCCTTCTCTCTTGCTCCCGGCGGCGGTCAGCTCACTCCTCCTCGCCGGGTTCGTGGCGCGGCTTGCGCTTGGGCTTGATCACTTCGGTCGACATCGGCGGTTCGTACGACGATACCGGCGGTGCCTTCGGCGCCTTCGCCTTCGGCTTGCGCTTCTCCTGGTGACGTGGCCGATCTCTGCCCTTCGCCATCTTCAGCAGACCTCCGATCTGGCGGTCGCGGTGCCCGCTAGCGTGCGCGGCGGAACCTTATCGGTCCCTTACCGCCCGCTTACCCTCGTCCGCGCCCGTGATTGCGTATCGCTCCGTGACGACGTCGCGCAACGATCCGAACGTTCCATCTGCGAGGGCTCCGCGGATGCGTCGCATCAGATCGAGAGTATAGGTGACGTTATGGAGCGAGGCGAGGCGATACGCGAGCAGTTCCTCGGCGCGGAAGAGGTGCGCAAGGTAGGCGCGCGAGTGGTTCCGGCACGTCTCGCACGTGCACTCGGCGTCCACCGCGGAGGGGTCGTCCGCGAACCGCGCGTTGCGCAGGTTCAGCTTGCCGCCGCTCGTCCATAGCTGGCCGTTGCGGGCCACGCGCGTCGGCAGCACGCAGTCGAAGAGGTCGATGCCGCGCTCCACGCCGGTGAAGAAGTCGACCGGTGACCCGACGCCCATCAGGTAGCGCACTCGGGGATCGCTTCCCAGCGCATCGGCCACCACGTCGAGCGTCGTCGCCATCTCCGCCTTGGTCTCCCCCACCGAGAGGCCGCCGATGGCGATCCCGTCGAACGCCAATCCCGCCACGGCCGCGACGCTCTCGCGGCGAAGCTCGGGGTCGACGCCGCCCTGCACGATGCCGAAGAGCGCCTGGTCGCGGCGCGTGTGCGCGCGCAGGGATCGCTCCGCCCATCGATGCGTGCGCGCCATGGCATCGTGGACGTCGGCGCGCGGCCGGTCGGGGTCGATCAGCTGGTCGAAGGCCATGGCGATGTCGCTGCCGAGCGCCTCCTGGATCTCGATCGCCGTCTCGGGCGTGAGCCGATGCGGAGAGCCGTCGAGATGGCTGGCGAACGTCACGCCGTCGTCGTCGACTCGGCCGAGATGCGCCAGGCTGAAGATCTGGAACCCGCCCGAATCGGTGAGGATCGCGCCGTCCCAGCCCATGAACCGATGGAGGCCGCCAAGACGGGCGATCCGCTGGTGGCCTGGGCGCAGGGAGAGGTGGTACGTGTTGCCGAGGAGGACCTGCGTACCGGCCGCGCGCAGGTCGCCGGGCGTCAGGCTCTTGACAGTCGCCTGCGTGCCGACAGGCATGAACTGCGGCGTGTCGATGATCCCGTGCGGGGTCTCGAGGTGTCCGAGACGCGCCCGGCCGACATCGGTCCGCTGAACGCTGAAGGTGACCGGCCTGCCCGGGGGCCGATCAGCGGTGGCCGAGCTCACGGCGAGAGGATAGGCTATGCGCCCCGTGAGACTTTCGGACTGGCCACGTCACCCCTACCTCAACGAGGAGCTGCGCGAGTGGCTCGGGCTCCACCTGCAGGCGCTCGGCGTCAGCGACGTGGCAATCTTCGCCACGGCGACCGGGCGCGAGGAGGAGGAGCGCCGGCTGCTGGTCGCGACGGAGCTCGGCCTCCTCGACACGTGGTATGGCCCTCGGACGACGAGCGCGCGGTACAGCCTCAGCGTGCGCCTCTATCCATGGCAGGCGGTCCATGGGGTCGACCTGCGCGGAGAGACTTCGCGGCTGTGGGCGCACGAGCACGAGACCCGCTGGCGCCTCCGCATCGCGCGTCCAAGCCTGGATGTGCTCTCCGAGACGGCGGAGCTGGGACGGGCGCTCGCGCAGTTCGCTGCCGCCTGCGCGGTGATGGCGGAACCCGCGGGGCAGGTCGCCGAAGAGCCCACGTCATCTCCGGCGAGCCCGCCGGCACCCGGGGCGCCCCGCCCGTCGATACGGGTCGAGCCCGACCTCGAGAAGGAGCCGCCGCTCGATCTCGAGCGGCGGCTCGGTTTGCCCCCTCGCAGCTAGCGCCCCCGAAGCGTCAGCTCACGGCCGACTTCACGGTCACCTTGACGCCGTTGATCGTTCCCTCGACGGCAGCACGAACGCGCCTGCCGGCGGCCTCGCCGATGTTCCCGGCAGCATCGACGGCGCCGGTCGCAGCAGTTGACGCCGCTTCCTCGACGTTGAGGCTCGTGTCGCGGGCCACCTGGATCGCGCCCTCGACGGCGCCGACGGCGGCAGCGGTGATATCGGCTCCGATTAAAGACGCCTCCGAGACGGCCGTTCGGCTCGTCTGCCCGATGGCGTCCATCGTCTCCATGCCGGCATCCGCGGACCCACGCACCGCTCCCACCACTGCGGCCTTCGCCGCGTTGCCGACCGAGGAGGCCGCCGACGAGGCGGCCGTGGCGGTGGTGCTGATGGTGTTGGCTGCGGTCAGGGCGCTCAAGCCGGCCACGTCACCGACGGCGCCAATCGTGCCTTTCACCGCTCCGACGGCGAGGTCGGCGGCGGTTGAGCCGGCGCCGCCGATCTCCTTCACGGTGCGCTGTACGAGTGACGACAGGGTCCCGACGGCGGCTTCGCCGACCTCACCGGTACCCCTGATGGTGCCGATCACGCTGTCCTTGACGCGACGTCCGATCTCACGCTCGTCTGCCATGCGCAGGGCCTCCTGTTCCTGTGGGGGTTCAGATTGACATCGGTCCAAGGGTACCCCGGCTTGGCCAGCCGGGAAGCGATCGGGGCCGTCAGCGGATCAGCATGGCGTCGCCGAAGCTGAAGAAGCGGTAGCCCGCGTCGAGAGCCGCGCGGTAGGCGGCCAGCAGGGTGTCGCGGGCCTCGTACTCCGTCGCGCCGGCCATGCCCGACTGCACGAAGGCGGTCACGAGCAGCAGGAGCGAGCTGCGCGGCAGGTGGAAGTTGGTGATCAGCGCGTCCACCGCCTGGAAGGCGAACGGCGGCGAGATGTAGAGGTCGCTCCAGCCCTTCGCCCCCCGGCGCTGCGCGGCCGTCTCCAGGACCCGCACGCCGGTGGTGCCCACGACCACGATCCGACCGCCCTCGCGGCGCGCGCGCCCGAGCGCTCGGCTCGCCGCAAGGGGCACCTCGTACCACTCGCGGTGGATGCGGTGCTCGTCGATGAACTCGCCCTCGAGCGGACGAAAGGTATCGAGGCCCACGTGCAGCGTCACCGCGGTGCGTCGTACCCCCGCCTTCTCCAGCGAGGCCAGGAGTCCCGGCGTGAAGTGCAGCCCCGCGGTCGGAGCCGCGGCCGAGCCGGGCGGCCTGGCATAGACGGTCTGGTATCGCTCCGCGGGGGCATCGCGGCGCTTGATGTACGGGGGCAACGGCATCTCGCCGGCCGCGGCCATGACAGCCAGCGGGTCGCGGAGGAAGCGGATCGCGCGGGTCCCCTGGCCGAGCCGCTCTCCCACCTCGACCAGGTCGCCGCTGCGCAGCTGGAGCCGATCGCCGATGCCGATGCGCCGCGATGGACGGACCAGGCTCTCCCATCGGCCCGATCCGTCCTCCATCCGTCGCAGGACGAGTACCTCGGCCTCGCCACCCGTGTCTCGCCGCGCGCGCAGGCGGGCCGGGATGACGCGGGAGTCGTTGACGACCAGCAGGTCCCTGGGATGGAGCTCAGCGGCCAGCTCCGCGAAGACGCGGTGCGTCAGTGCGGGGCGGCCCGGTTTGGACGCCGCGCGATCCAGGACCAGGAGGCGAGCCGCGTCACGTGGCTCGGCGGGTGCCTGCGCGATCGCCGCGGCGGGCAGCCGGTAGTCGAAGTCGTCGACCCGCAGCCGGGCCGGAGGCTGTGCATCGGTCATCGGTGAGGGAAAGCGTAGCGCCCGGCCGGAGGCCCGGCCGGGCGCCATCGGTGCATGGGAGGGTCAGATGATGCTGTTGATCCAGTCCTGGGCGAAGTAGACCACGAAGGCCAGCGCGACCACCCACATCAGCACGTGGATCTCGCTGAACTTGCCGCGTACCGCCTTGATCAGCACCCAGCTGATGAAGGCGGCGCCGATGCCGACGGTGATGCTGAAGGTGATCGGCATCAGGATGATCCCGAGGAGCGCCGGGAAGCCCTCCTCGACGTCCACGAAGTCGATGTCCTTGATGAGGGTGGCCATGAGGTAGCCGACCACGATCAGGACCGGCGCCGTCGCGGCGAAGGGAACCATCCCCGCCAGGGGCGTGACGAGGACCGCGACCAGGAAGAGGAGGCCGGTGATGACGGCCGTCAGGCCGGTCCGGCCACCCTCGGCCACGCCGGCCGCGCTCTCGATGTAGCTGGTGTTGGAGCTGATGCCCGCGGCGCCCCCGGCGACCGCTCCGATCGAGTCGACCAGCAGGACGCGCCCGATGTCGGGGACCTGGCCGTCCTCGGTGGTGAGCCCCGCCTGCTCGGTGATGGCCGTGGCCGTGCCCATCGTGTCGAAGAAGTCGGTGAGCATGATCGCGAAGATGGTGAGGATTGCCGCCAGCGCGCCCAGCGACCAGACCCCGCCAAGATCGAACGCACCGAGCGTCGAGAAATCGGGAACGAAGCTGGCGTTCTCGGGGAACGTGGTGAACCCGATGATGAAGCTCACGATCGACATGACGAGGATGCTGATGAGTAGCGCCGCCTGGACCTGCAGGACGAAGAGGACGACGGTCAGGCCTAGCCCGAGCAGCGAGAGCCAGGCGAGCGTGCTGTTCGGAAAGACGAAGGCTACCGGCGTCCCGCTGCCGGCCACGATGAGGCCCGCATCCGAGAAGCCGATGAACAGGATGAAGAGGCCGATGCCCACGCCAATGGCCCGCTTCAGCGCGAGCGGGACGGCGTTCATGATCGCCTCCCGCAGGCCGACGACGACGAGCACGAGGACCACGAGTCCCTCGAGCACGATGACGCCCATGGCGGCCGCCGGCGAGAGACCCAGGCCAAGCACCAGGGTGAAGGCCACGATGCCGTTGATCCCCAGGCCGGCGGCCAGGGCGATCGGGTAGTTTGAGACGAGGCCCATGGCAATCGTGAGCACGCCGGCGAGCAGCGCCGTGGCCGCCGCCGCTGCGGGAATGAACGCGAGCTGCTCGGCCGACCCGGTCTCGAACATGTTCGAGAGGATCAGCGGGTTGAGGAAGATGATGTAGGCCATCACCAGGAAGGTGGTGATGCCGGCCTTCACCTCCGTGCCGACGGTGGTCCCCCGCTCGGTGAGCTTGAAGAACCGATCAAGGCCACCAGCGCCGGCGCCCGGCGCGGCTGCCTCGCTACGCGGTCCTTCGGTTACCTGTGCTGACACTCTGGATCACCCTCCGCTCCTGGCACGCGTGATCCCGACACGAAGCGGGCCACCGGTGCCCGTGGTGGAGCCTACTCCGACGCATCGAAGCCCGCGCCCGCATTTCGCACCTGCCGGCCGCTGTCGGAGGTGCTGGTCAGCGGCGCAGGAAATAGACGAGCAGGGTCAGCACGAGCGATACGACCAGCATGGTGCCGAGCGGGATGTAGATGCCACCGTGCTCGCCCTCGATGGCGATATCCCCCGGCAGACGCCCGATCGGCAGGCGAATCCCGATCATCGCCAGCCCCCCGACAATCACCAGCAGCAGCCCGACCACGAGCACGATGCGGCCGATCTCCGGGGACATCGGCCTAGTCGAAGAGCCCGGGTTGCCGTGCCGGCGCGCTGGCGTCGGCCGGTGGTGCCAGGCCAAGGTGGCGCCAGCCGCCATCGGTCAGCTGTCGACCGCGAGAGGTGCGCGCCAGCAGCCCGATCTGCATCAGGTAGGGTTCGACGACATCCTCGATCGTCTCCACCGGCTCGCTGACGGTCGCGGCCATTGTCGAGAGGCCCACCGGACCGCCGTTGTGGTGCTCGGCCATTGCGCGCAGCAGCTGGCGATCCATGGCGTCCAGGCCGCGCGCATCGATCTCGAGAAGGTCCAGCGCGTCGTTGGCCAGCTCGGGCGTCACGACGCCGTCTCCCCCACCTCGGACCTGGGCGAAGTCACGGACGCGCTTGAGCAGCCGATTGGCGATGCGCGGTGTGCCCCGCGAGCGGCGAGCCACCGTGGAGGCCGCCTCTGGCGCAAGCTCGATCTCCAGGATGTCTGCGCTGCGGCGCAGGATCTGCTCCAGGTCGGCCTGCGTGTAGTAGTCGAGCCGGTACGTTGCGCCGAAGCGATCGCGGAGCGGCCCGGTGATGGCGCCAACGCGCGTGGTCGCCCCGACCACGGTCACCTGTCGATCTGCAGCCTGACGGTCCGCGCCCCCGGCCCCTTGCCGAGCACGACGTCCAGGGCGAAGTCCTCCATGGCCGGGTAGAGGATCTCTTCCACCGCATGGCTGAGCCGATGGATCTCATCGATGAACAGCACGTCCCCGCGCGAGAGGCTGGTGAGCACCGCGGCGAGATCGCCGGCCCGCTCGATCGCCGGCCCGCTGGTGGTCCGAATCTGCGCTCCGAGCTCGGCCGCGACGATGTTCGCCAACGTGGTCTTGCCCAGGCCCGGCGGGCCGTAGAGCAGGATGTGGTCGACCGGCTCGCTGCGCTGGCGAGCAGCGTCGATCAGGATGGCCAGGTTTTCCTTGACGCGCTCCTGCCCGGCGAACTCGTCCAGGCGTCGCGGGCGCACCGTCGATTCGAGCGCGAGCTCCTCTTCTGCGGCTTCGGCGCTGGTGATGCGCTCGATCGTCACGCCCCCGCCCTGCCTGCCCGCTTGGCCGAATCGAACATGCGACCGATTCTACGCGCGGCGGCGGCGCCGGATGGCCGCCCTGCCCGAATGAGCACGGCCTAGCGCTCCGGCAGATCGGCGGGGCTGTCGACGTCGGCAATCGGGTGAGCGGCCGGCACCGCGGTCACCAGTTGCCGATTGGAGCGAAGGATCGTGCGCAGGCCGATGTCGCCCGATGGCGCCAG
>CAWEUD010000015.1:0-7679 GCA_963812115.1 uncultured Chloroflexia bacterium | reverse complement strand
GCGGCGGGTGGCCGAGGACGACCCGCACCCGGTGCTCGCCTCCGTCGTCGGCGAGTGGGATCGCCGTCGGGTCGACGGGCGATCCATCGAGCTCGGCGCTGGCCACGCCGCGGCAGCAGCGGTCGGGGTTGTCGACCACGATGGCGTAGCGGGTCGTGCCGAAGCGCCAGTCGATGGAGTAGGTCGGCCACGACGACGGGATGCAGGGGGCGAGGGTGAAGAAGGCGCCGCGGCGCTCGAGGCCGAGAATCCCCTCCAGGGCCACCCGATACATCCAGCCGGCCGCGCCGGTGTACCAGGTCCAGCCGCCGCGCCCTCGGTGCGCCGGATGGTCGTAGACGTCGCCCGCCATCGCATAGGGCTCGGTCTTGTAGCGTTCGACCTCGCTCGCCGTCCGCGAGTGGTTGATCGGGTTCAGCATGTGGAAGAGCTCGGCCGCCTCGTCGCCGTTGCCGAGGCGGGTGAGGGCCAGCACGACCCACGTCGCCGCGTGGGTGTACTGGCCGCCGTTCTCGCGGATCCCCGGGATGTAGCCCTTGATGTATCCCGGGTCCATGGCGGTGCGATCGAAGGGGGGCGAGAGCAGCAGGATGATCCCCGCACCACGCCGCACCAGGTGGGCGCGCACGGAGCTCATGGCGCGCTCGGCACGCTTGGCGGGCGCGGCGCCCGAGAGCACCGCCCAGGTCTGGGCCAGCGAGTCGATCTTCCCCTCGTCGTTCTGCGCCGACCCCAGCGGCGTGCCGTCGTCGAAGTAGGCGCGCCGGTACCACGCGCCGTCCCAGCTCTGCTCGAGGATGGTGGCCAGGCGCTCGCGCTCCCGCCGGTAGCGCGCCGCTCGGGGTGCCTCGCCCCGCTCCTCGCACAGGGGCGCCAGGGCCCCGAGGACGGCGTAGAGGAACCAGCCGACGAAAACGCTCTCGCCGCGACCCTCCGGGCCGACGCGGTTGAGGCCGTCGTTCCAGTCGCAGCTGCCGATCAGCGGCAGGCCGTGCGCGCCGGCGGTGAGGGCCCGCTCGACCGCCCTCGAGCAGTGCTCGAACAGCGTCCCCGTCTCGCCCGACAGGCTGGGAGACCCGTAGGCCTCGGGCTCTCCGGGAGGGACGGCCGGCGCCGCGAGGAAGGGCACCGGCTCGTCGAGGACCGCGCGGTCCCCCGTCACCTTGACGTACTCGGCCGTGGCGTAGGGGAGCCACAGGAGGTCGTCCGAGCAACGGGTGCGAATCCCTTCACCACCCGGGCTGTTCCACCAGTGCTGGACGTCCCCCTCGACGAACTGGCGCGCGGCCGCGCGCAGGATGTGCTCGCGGGTGAGATCCGGCCGGGTGTAGAGCAGCGCCAGCACGTCCTGGAGCTGGTCGCGGAAACCGTAGGCGCCGCTCGCTTGGGAGTATCCCGAGCGTGCCCAGAGCCGGCACGCCAGGTCCTGGTAGAGAAGCCACCGGTTGACCAGGACGTCGAAGGAGTCGTCGGGGGTGGTGACGCGCACGGCGCCGAGGGTGGTCTCCCAGAACGCCTCCACCGCCAGGAGCTCGGCCTCGGCCGCGGCGACGCCGTCCTCGCCGCCGAAGCGCCGCAACAGCGCCGCGGCCTCGGCGGCGTCCCGCCCCTGGCCGAGCACGAAGAGGACGCGCCGCGTCTCGCCGGGCTCGAGATCGACGGCGGTCTGCAACGCGGCGCAGGGGTCGAGGCCGGCGCCGAAGCGATGGGCCAGCCGTGGCAGGCCGAGGCCCGCCGGCCGCGACAGCGATCCGTTGCGACCGAGAAACTCCAGGCGGTCCCCGGTGGCGGAGAGCAGCGGCTCGCTGGCGGCGGCGAACGCGACGCGCTCCCGATCCGCGGCGTACAGATCGCGGGCCAGCACGGCGCCGCCGCCGCCGTCGAGCTCGCTGGTGAGCTCGGTGGTGACGAACCTCGGGCCGCTCGCCAACGGTGGGCCGAGCAGCCACTCGTTGTAGGCGAAGAGGCTGAGGCGGCGCCGCCGGCCGGAGCGGTTGGTCAGGGTGAGCAGCGACAGCTTCACCGGCGCCTCCCGCGCCACGAAGACCGCCAGCTCTTGCACCACGCCCCGTGCGGCGCGGGAGAATCGCGTCACCCCCGCCGCGTGGCGCACCACCCAGCGCGGCGAGCGGGGCGACCGTGGAAGGGGGGTCGGCGTGGCGCCCCACAGGGCCCCACTCTCCTCGTCGCGGACGAAGATCGCCTCGCTGGTCGGGTCGGTGACCGCGTCGCCGGCGAACGGAGTCAGACGGTTGTCGCGGCTGTTCTCGGCCCAGCGTGTGGGCCGCCCCGGAGGTGGTCACGATGCTGCCGAAACGGGGGTTGGCGAGCACGTTGACCCAGGGCAGGGGCGTTTCCCGGTCGCCCTCGAGGACGACGACGTACTCGCCGCCGTCGCGGCTGAAGCCGCCGAGGCCGTTGCCCAGGAGGAGGTCCGGTGCCTCCACTTGCGCTTCCGGCGGCTCTGACTCCGGCGCCTCGTCGACGGGCACCGCGCCCAGCGGCGGTGGCGGCTCCTCCTGGGGGCGGTCGAGCTGCTGCTGCAGGGTGCCGCGGTCGCTGGAGAGCACCGCCTGGGCGACGGTTTCGAGAAGCACCCTGTCGGCTTCCGGCATCGCGTCGGCCTTGAGCAGGAACACACCCCCGGGTTGCGCCCTCCAGGCACTCCACGGGCCGCCGCCGATGAGCGCGTCGAGCTGCTCGCCGATCTCCTCGCGGTAGCTGGTCGCATGCTCGTTGAGGATCACGGCGTCGCAGCGCAGCCCCTTGAGGCGCCAGTGCTCGTGGGCGATCAGCACCTCCCGGACGAGCTGCACGTCCGCCGGCTCCTTGACCTTCACCAGGACGATCGGCAGATCGCCCGAGATGCTGTGCTTCCACAGGCCGCTCTGCCCGAGCGTGTTCCGTTCCAGGGTCGCCGCGTCGGCCCGCAGCGAGGCATCGGAGAAGAAGACCCTCGAGGCGAGCCGTTCGGAGAGCTGCGCCTGCTCGGAAGAGATCCCCAGGTGGCGTTGCGACACCTGGGCGTGGGTGAAGGCCATGGCGAAGGCGCGCGCGGCGACGCCGTGGTCGTGAAACTTCTGCGCGCAGTCGCGCGCGGCGGGCTCGTCGGCGGATACCCCGGTGGTGAAATACACCCGGACGAGCCCGCCGGGAGCGAGGCGCAGCCGCGTGCGGAGGCTCAGGATCGGGTCGAGCACCGCGCCGGTGGTCCCCGACAGCCCCCGCCCGTCCATCGCCTGCGGCCGGTCCGGACCGCGCCCGCGCCCCAGGAAGCGCATCCGGTCGGTCTCCCACTCGACCTGCGCCTGCGTCGGCCCGTCGATCGCGAGCACGTGGTAGCCGACCAGCCCCGGGTCCTGGTCCGAGCGTCGCCGGCGCCGCGCCAGCAGCGTCGCAATCTCGGCGATCCACTCCGTTTCGACGAAGAGCTTGCCGAACGCGGGGCTGGCGACGTCCTCGGCGATGGACCCCAGGCTCAGCTCCACGTAGCTGGTGAGCTCGATCTCGCGGGGGCTGTCGCTGGTGTTGGTCAGCGAGACGCGCCGCACCTCGGCATCGTCGTCGGGGGAGACCGCGATCTCCAGACGCGTCGTGATGCCGAAATCGAGCCGCTCGAAGGTCGCCTTCTCGGCGAGCAGCTCCACCAGGTAGCGATCGGGCTCCCGGGCCGTGGGCTGGTAGGCCGCGGACCACACCGCGCCGCTGTGGACGTCGCGCAGGTAGACGAACTGGCTGCCGGGGTCGCGGGTGCGGTCCTCGCGCCACCGCGTCACGGCGCGCCCGCGGCAGAAGCTCGTTCCGCCGCCGCTGTTGGTGACGATGGCGACATAGGCGCCGTTGGAGAGGATCTGCGCCTGGGGATACGGCGTATGGGGCGAGCGAAAGCGCCGCGGGGTGCGCACCAGGGCGCGCGGCTCGCGTCGCATCGCCTCCGCCGGATGCGGGTCGATCACCCCCGCCTGGCGCGGGATCCGCTCCTGCAGGAGGAGCTCGGTGGCCTGGATGCGCCGGTCGGCATGGAACCTCTCGACCATCACGTCGCCGAGCAGAACGTTGGCGATGGCAACCAGCGTCATCCCCTGGTGGTGCGCCAGGTGGGTCTTGACCACCACGCCGGGGCTGGATCGCCGCGGCGCGGAGTCGCCGCTGTCGTCCGGCTTGCGCGGCGTGTAGTCGATGGCGTCGTAGTACCCGTAGGGTCCCTCCGCCCCCGCTTCCGCCAGCCGGCGCAGGTTCGCCGCCGCGTCGGCCGGCGCCAGGAGAGCCGCCAGGGCGGTGGCGTAGGGAGCCACCACGAGCTCGTCGGCCAGGCCCCGCTTGAGCCCCAGGCCCGGGACGCCGAACTCCTTGTACTGGTAGTTGCCGAGCCGGTCGACGAGATCGTAGGCGGACTCCGAGATTCCCCACGGCACGTGCCGCTCGCGGCCGTAGCGGATCTGCCTGCCGATCACCATGCGGCAGCTCTGGTCGAGCAGGGTCCCCGGATAGGTCCGCATCAGCAGCAGCGGCATCAGGTACTCGAACATCGTCGCGCTCCAGGAGACCAGCGTCGGCACGCCCTTGACGCTGACCACCAGCCGTCCGAGGCGGAACCAATGGCGCTGGGGCACGTCTCCCTTGGCGATCGCGAAGAAACTGGCCAAGCGCGACTCCGAGGCCAAGAGGTCGTAGTAGGCGAGGTCCGGCCGTCCCGGCCCTCCGGCGTCGGCCAGCCGGTAGCCGATGACGAAGAGCTGGCGCTGACGGTCGTAGAGAAAGGCGAAGCTCATGCCGTTGGCCAGGGCCAGCGCGCGCTCGGCGACGTCGGACAGGCGTGGCTCGAGGTCCGGTCGCGAGGCACCCAGCTGCCGGCACCCGGCGGCCAACGCCACCAGCGCCCCCGCGAGGTTGCCGCTGTCCACCGTCGACACGTAGCGGGGCAGCAGCGGCGCCAGGGTCTGCGTGTCGTACCAGTTCAACAGGTGCCCCTGGTGACGCTCCAGACTCTCGATCGTGGTCAGCGTCCGGTCGAGTCTCTCGACCATCGCCTCCGCCTCCACGAGACCCAGGTCGTGGGCCGCGAGCGTCGACAGCAGACCCAGCCCGAGGTTGGTCGGCGAGGTCCGGTGGGCCACCTTGGGCTCTCGATTCTCCTGGACGTTGTCGGGTGGCAGCCAGTGATCCTCCGGGCCGGCGAAGGCCTCGAAGTACGCCCAGGTCTTGCGCGCCACCCCCCGCAGCAGGTCCTGGTCCTGCGCCGACGGCTGCCGCCGGTGGGGCACGGTCGAGCGGCTGAGCCAGTAGGCGCAGGCGGGCGCCGCCAACCACATGGCGAGCGGCAGGAGAGCCAGGGGCAGGGCACCGGGACGAACGACGCGGACCAGGGCGAAGATCACCAGCGCCGCGATCGGGCTGGCGGCCATCTCGACGAAGAACGGACGGACCCCGCCGCGCATCTGACCCGCGGCCCGCACGGTCTGGTTCGCCGCCGTCTCCCATTCGAGCATGCGCCGCTGGGTGAAGACGACGCGGACCAGGGTCAGGGCGATGGCGTGCGCCATCTCCCAGGCGTGAAAGGGCAGAAACACGAGGGTCAACAGGGCCTGCGCCGCGGCGGTGCCGAGATCCTCCACCAGGCCGCGCAGGTGGACGCGCACCGGCTCGTGTGCCGACGGGGGCCGCAGGGTCTGCAGGAGGGAGGCGACGAGCGGAAACGCGACCACCGCGAGAGCGCCGAGGGTCCACACCAGGGGCCTTCCCGGCAGCACGGTCCAGGCGGCAGCGAACAGGGTGAGGAGCGCGGGCGCCACCAGGCTGCGCCGGAGATTGTCGAGGATCTTCCACTGACTGATCAGCGGCAGGCGGTTCCTGACCAGGCCCTGGGGCGTCGGCACCCACGGGAAGAGCCAGGCGAGGATCTGCCAGTCGCCGCGCACCCAGCGGTGTTGCCGCCGCGCGTGCGCCAGGGCGTTGGCGGGGTAGTCGTCCACCACCTCCACGTCGGAGACCAACGCGGTGCGGGCGTGCAGGCCCTCGAAGAGATCGTGGGACAGCAGCGCGTTCTCCGGCACCCGCCAGCCGACCGTCGCCTGGAAGGCGTCGACGTCGTACAACCCTTTGCCGGTGAAGCTGCCCTCGCCGAACAGGTCCTGGTAGGTGTCCGAGACCGCCGTGGTGTAGGGATCGACCCCGGTGTGCCCGGCGTACACCCGCGCAAAGAGAGACCCGGCGGCGCTCGCCAGGTCGACGCTGACGCGCGGCTGGAGGAGGCCGTACCCCTGCGTCACCCTGCCCAGCTCGGCGTCGACCACCGGCCGGTTGAGCGGGTGCTCGAGGATGCCGATGAGGGTCCTTGCAGCGTCCCGCGGCAGCCGGGTATCGGCGTCGAGGGTGAGCACGTAACGCACCGCCGGCAGGATCGAGAGGTCCCCGATCTCCACCGAGAAGCCGCTGTCCGTGGCAGACCGCAAGCGGCGGTTGAGCTGCTCGAGCTTGCCCCGCTTGCGCTCCCATCCCATGAAAACGCCCTGCTTCGGGTTCCATCGGCGATCTCGGTGAAAGAGGAAGAAATGGCCGCTTTGAGGCGTACGCGGCGGCGGTTGAGCTGCTCGATGCCCGCCACCGCCGCGCTCAGGATCTCGTCGTCACCGGCGACCGACGGCGTCGGCGCGTCCTTGAAGTCGCTGAGCACCGCGAAGTGGATCCGCGGGTCGAGGTTGCCGAGCGCCTGCACCTCCAGGTGCGCCAGGAGCCGCTCGACCTCCTCCACGCTGCCGAGCAGCACGGGCACCACCACCAGGGTCTGGGCGGCCTCGGGGATGCCGCCGCTCCATTCGAGGCGCGGCAACCGGCGCGGCGGCACGAGCGCGGCCACGATGCGCTGCACCACGAGCACCGCGAGCTCGCTGGCGGGGACGAGCGCGAGGAGGGCCGCGAGCGCCGCCATCCCCAGACCGCCGCCGGCGGCGGCGGCATACGCGGAGGCCGCGAACACGCCGAAACCGCTCAGCAGGACGATGGCGCCGAGGTATGCGGCGGTCGGATGCGCGAAGACCCCACGGTGGAGCCGCTCACCGAGGTCCGGGCGGTACGCCACGTCGATCTCGAGGCCGCGCCGCCCCGCGCCGATCAGGTGATGCCCGACATGCGCCACCCGCTCGTCCGCTCCCTGCTCGGCAGCGGCCAGCCGGGCGCTCTCGACGGCGCGCAGGGCGACGCGGACCTGCGCCTCGCCGGTCGGCTCGGCGAGGTCCTCCACGGCGTGGCGGTAGCGGTCGCGGCTGGCGAAGTCCATGCGCGGATAGACGCCGGCCGGGTCACGGCGCAGGATCTCTTCCACCCGGCTCACCCGCTCCACGAAGCGGCTCCAATCGAACGCGGCACAGAACCGCAGGCTGGTCACCGTATTGGCGGTGGAGACCTGATCGGTGGCCTGGCGCTGGCTCTCCTGACGGACGGCGTCCTCGGGCGTCGTCGCCCGCGCGGCCAGGGCTTGCTCCACCGCGAGAGCGAGGCCGGAGACGCGCGGGCCGTACTCGCGCATCCGCTGTCGCAGCTGCGCCACGAAGGCGGTCGAAAGCGGCTCGGGAAGGGCGCTTTGCGGAGAACCGTCGAGCTCACCCGGTTCCGGCCGCGCCAGAGCGGCGTCCGCCTCCTGGCGTTGCGCGCGCGCGGCGAGAATCCCATCGGCCAGCGAG
>CAWEUD010000014.1:0-14181 GCA_963812115.1 uncultured Chloroflexia bacterium | reverse complement strand
CACGGCACCGGCCTGGACGCCGCTCTTCACGCGCGCCGCTGCCGTGGTGACCGACGTGGGGAGCGCCGCTGCCCACGCCTCCATCGTCGCGCGCGAGTACGGCATCCCCGCCGTGGTGGGCACGGGCGAGGCAACTGCCCGCCTTCGCAACGGGATGCAGGTCACCGTCGACGGCAGCACCGGCGACGTCGAGCTGGCCGGGGAGGTGGTGCCATAGCCGCAGCCCCCCATTCAACCCCAACGCAGACAGGCAGGAGAGTTACCGTGAAGCGAATGATCGGAATCCGGCGGATCGGCGCGATCCTTGGCGGGGTCGTGGCGAGCCTTCTCATCGCCTCTTCGGCGATGGCGCACGAGTGCGTGAACGCAAGCAAGGTCAACCAGGATGCCGGCGTGCAGGTCGTCATCGGCATGGACGGCAGCGTGGTGTGGGTCAGCCAGGGCGTGCAGGCGCGCATCGAGCACGGCGTCATCGATTTCGACACGGGGGAGGGGTTCCACGGCTTGATCGGCTTCGACATGGACGGTGACGGTGCAGCCGACATCGCCACCTACATCGTCGGGCCCGAGGACGAGATCCCGTGGCAGGCGCAGGCCCGCGGGCCTGATTGCCGGGGCATCACCAACATCGGGACCTACCTGGAGCAGTGCCTCGGCGGCTGACCCGGCACTCCCACACGCGCAGCGCGAACGGCGGCGGGGCTTCGGCCTCGCCGCTTTCGCTTCCAACCACGCCGGCCCGTGAGTCGTCATGCTTTGGTCAGGGACCGGGAAGCGTGCCTGGGAACATGCGGGCGATGGCGCCGGATGCGTTGACACAGAACCCTCCGCCGGGGATGTTCCGGTGGAAGTCGACTGCTTCCTCAGTCCAGGTCTCCGCGAGCGTAGGCTGAATCCGAGTGAGGTGGCCATCCGTCCGTCGCGGACCTCACCATTGGCGATCAGGACATAACAACCAGGGAGGGTCTCACCGAGTGCTGCGTACCAGAATCCAGACCTGTCCGCGTCAGCGCTGAACCTCCCAACGATGAGCAATGCCCCGGTGTCCGCGAGCCCCGACAGGTCTTCCGCATCGGGAGGGACAATGAGTTCCCGTCCATCCTCGAATACGACATCGATGCCGTTCTCCTGATCGCACGCCGGCCACGCTTGACCCTCACGTTACGTTAGGGTCTAGCCTCCCTGTCGATGGACACCTTGACCGAACCCCGCAGCCTCACCGTCGGCGCCGTGGCCCGCCTGGCGGGCATCACGGTGCGGACGCTGCACCACTACGACGAGATCGGGCTGCTGCGCCCCGGCGGCCGCTCGGAAGCCGGCTACCGCCGGTACGCCGAGGCCGATCTCGACCGGCTGCAGCGCATCCTCTTCTACCGCGAGCTCGGGTTCGGCCTGGACCAGATCGAGACAGCCATGACCGATGGCGAAGCCGATGCATCGGCCCACCTCCGCCAGCAGCACGCGATGCTGCTGGACCGGATCGGGCGGCTGCAGCGCATGGCATCGGCCGTGGAGAAGGCACTGGAGGCACGAACCATGGGAATCAACCTGACGCCGGAGGAGCGCTTCGAGGTCTTCGGCGATCACGACCCCGACCAGTACGCGGCCGAGGTCGAGGAGCGCTGGGGCGACACCGACGCCTACCGCGAGTCGCGCCGGCGGACGCGCGGCTACTCCAAGGCCGACTGGCAGCGCATCAAGGCCGAGGGCCAGGCGGCGACCGACAAGCTCGTCGCGGCCATGCAGGCCGGCAGCCGGCCGACTCCGCGAGGCGATGGAGGGCGCCGAGGCGCATCGGCTCCAGATCGACCGCGACTTCTACCCCGTCTCGTACGAAGATGCACGCTGGGCTTGGCCGAGATGTACCTGGCCGATCCGCGCTTCACCGCCACCTACGAGAAGGTCGCGCCGGGGCTGGCGCAGTATCGTCCACGACGCGATCAAGGCCAACGCCGCCCGCTCCCGCTGAGGGTCGGGCGGAGGCGGCCGTGGGCCAGGCACGTTTCCGGCTGGCAGCGGCCCCTACCCTTCGGCGAAACGGGCTTTCAGGCGTGAGAGGCTGTCAGCGAGGTCGCGCTCCTGGCCGCGCCGGCGACCATCCCCTCCATCGGCGCCATGAAGATGCTCTGGGCCTTGACCGCCATCTCGAAGACGAGCCGCGTCGTTCCGTCGGCAGGCGAGAGGGTGAGGGTCGCCTCCACGTCGATCCCGCTTGCCCCGCTCTTCAGCACGAGGCGCCGACTCGGCTCGTAGCCGGTCACCACCAGGTCGACCGCGAGCCGCTGTCCGAGCAGCTCGCGCACGACGTGCGCCCTCGAGCCGATGCGCACCGGTCCGGGTGTCGTCTGCTCGGCGCTGACGATCCCCGTCTGCCACGCCGGCAGGTTCGCCGGATCGGAGAGGAAGGCGAACAGCTCGTCGGGGCGGGTTCGGGAATGACGGCCGAGGCGCTCACGCGTCTCACGCGCCCAACCCTAGCCGATCTGCGCAGGGTCCGATACACCGGCGGACCGGCCATCAGCCGCGCCATCAGCCGCGCCATCAGCCGCGCCATTCGGCACGGACTCGGCCATCGCCTATGCTGTCGCGGCGCATCGGGTCGGCCTGCTGCTGGCATCCCGCGCTGCGCACCGAGACACGACTTCTGGAGGTTTCCCGAGTGCGACGTAGCATCATCCCCGCCCTGGCCGCGGCCGCGCTGCTCCTTGCCGCGTGCGGTGGGTCCGGCCCCGCCATCGACGATCCGAAGGAGATCGTGGCGCAGGGCCTCGAGGCGACGGCCGGGCTGACCAGCGCACACATCGTGCTGGCGGTCGACGGCAGCACGAGCCTGCCCCAGCTCGGCGGGAGCGAGCTCACGTTGGACGGGACCACGGTCGAAGGCGACGTGGATCTCGCCGATTCCGAGGCGCACCTTTCGTTCACCGCCATGGGCTTCACGGGCGAGCTGATCCAGGCGGGACAGGATTCCTACCTGAAGACTCCGTTGACAGGTCCGCAGTGGGTGAAGTCGACCGCCTCGGCCGGCGACCCGGTCTCGGATGTCACCGACCCGAGCGCCATGCTGCAGGGCGTGCGCGACTTCCTCGACGACGAGAGCGTCGACGTCGAGAAGCTGAGCGACACCGACTGCGGCGACGGGCGATGCTACGCGGTGCGGCTGACCATCCCCGCTTCGGCGATGGGCGGCGCGGGAAACGTGGCCGGCGTCGATCCCGGCGACCTGATCGGGAATGCCCTCGTGCTCGACCTGCTCTTCGACCGCGGCGATCTGTGGCTGGCCGGGGCGAGCACCGAGCTCGACTCCCAGTCGGTGGGATCGCTGACGCTGCGCCTGACGCTCTCGGCCTTCAACGAGGACGTGTCGGTCGAGGTGCCGTCGCCTGACGAGGTGACCGAGGGCGGCGGCTCCCTCTTCGGGCTGTAGCGGCCGTACCGCGCCGATCCATCCCGAGGCGGGCTTTACCTGACCGGGTAGGATGGCGGAGCGACTGATCCGTGCCCAAGGCGCGGAGGTAGGGAGGAATGGGAGGCTGGCTGGGCACGCCCGCCCCTCTGCTGTCGTCGCGATAGAGACGGAGGTTGCGCCCCTATGACCCGACGATTCGCGCCCCTGGCCGCGTTTGCGGTCCTCGCCATCGTGCTGGCCGCATGCGGTGAGACAGCGCCATCACAGCCGGCGGGCTCCTCTGTCGAGGCCAGTGCCTCGGCCGCGGCGTCAGAAGCGCCGACCCAGGCCCCGCCCCCCGCATCCGGGCGCCTTGCCCTTGTGCAGGAACGCGGACAGCTGATCTGCGGCGTCAATGGCGGACTCCCCGGATTCAGCTTCCTGGACCAGGCCAGCGGTGACATGACCGGCTTCGACGCCGACTTCTGCCGTGCCGTGGCGGCCGCCGTGCTGGGCGACGCCGAGGCCGTCGAGTTCCGGCCGCTGAGCGCCGATGCTCGAGGACCTGCCCTGCAGACCGGTGAGATCGACGTCCTGATCCGCAACACGACCTGGACGGTGAGCCGGGACACGTCGTGGGGACTCTTCGCGCCGACCACCTTCTACGACGGCCAGGGCATCATGGTCCGCAAGGCCGATAACGTGAGCACGCTCGAGGATCTCGAGGGTGCGACGATCTGCGTGCAGACCGGCACGACGACGGAGCTCAACCTGAGCGACGTCTTCAACGCACGTGGCATCAACTTCACCCCCGCGACCTTCGGCGAGATTGAGCAGACCTACGCCGCGTACGACGAGGGCAGCTGCGACGCCGTGACGAGCGACCGGTCCCAGCTGCTGGCCCAGCGCACCACGCTGAGCAATCCCGACGACCACGTCATCCTCGATGAGGTGATGTCCAAGGAGCCCCTTGGCCCCGTCGCTCCGCTCGGCGACGACGCGTGGTTCAACGTCGTGAAGTGGGTCGTCTTCGCCACGATCCAGGCAGAGGAGTCGGGGATCACCTCCGACAACGTGCAGGAGATGACCGGCTCCGACAACCCGGTCATCAGCCGCCTGCTCGGCGGGGACGGCGACAAGGGTCTGGGACTGGATCCCGACTGGGTCGTCAACGTGATCTCCGCAGTCGGCAACTACGGCGAGATCTACGATCGGAACCTCGGTCCGGGGACGGCCTTCGAGCTCGAACGTGGCCCGAACAGCCTGTGGACCGATGGTGGACTGCTCTACGCCCCACCCTATCGCTGATCAAGGGAATGCGGCTTCGGAACGCCGCTGAGCGTTCCGAAGCCGCCACAGCTCGATACCTGACGGCGAGATGACGGCCGTCCCCAAGCGAGATCACCGACATGCCCGCGTACCGCCGTGGCGCGATGTACGCGTGCTGCGGATCGTGTCCCAGGTCGTGGTGGTCGCCGTCGTCGCGGCGGTCATCCTTTGGCTCGCCGGGAATCTGACCTCCGTGATGTCCGAGCGCGGGATGTCGTTCGGGCTGGGCTTCCTGGACCAGCGAGCCGGGTTCGAGATCCCGGACAGCCCGGTCCCGTACCAGGCCGACGACACCTATGGACAGGCGTTCCTCGTCGGCCTGGCCAACACCCTCTTCGTTGGCATCCTGGGGATCGTGCTGGCGACGATCCTCGGCATCCTGGTGGGCGTGGCACGCCTCTCGAACAACTGGCTGATCCGGACCGTGACCGGCGGGTACGTGGAGGTGATGCGCAACACCCCGCTGCTCGTCCAGCTCTTCTTCCTGTACTTCGCGCTGCTGCTGCAGCTGCCGCCGGTCGGCGACAGCATCGCCCTGCCGGGATCGTCCTTCCTCAACCAGCGCGGCCTCTTCCTGCCGGCACCGCAGCCGTCATCCTCGTTTGGAGCCTGGCTGGTGCTCCTGGCGATCGGCGTCGGCGTGGCCGTCGCCGGACGCGTGGTGAGCGCGCGTCGGGAGGCCGCGGGGCGCGATGGCTACCGGCTGGGCCTCATCGGCCTGGTGGTGCTGATCGCGGCAGCCGTCGTTGGCTGGTTCGTGCTCGGACCCGCGCCCCTGTCGTTCGACCTGCCGGAGCTCGGCCGCTTCAACTTCACCGGCGGGATGTCGATGTCCACCTCGTTCACGGCCATCCTGCTGGGGCTCGTGATCTACACGGCTGCCTTCATCGGCGAGGTGGTCCGCGGCGGCATCCAGGCCGTCCGACGCGGCCAGGTAGAGGCGGCACTGGCACTCGGCCTCTCGGAGGGCGACACGCTTCGGCTGGTCGTCTTCCCGCAGGCGCTGCGCATCATCGTCCCGCCGCTGACGAGCCAGTACCTGAACCTCATCAAGAACTCCAGCCTGGCGATCGCGGTGGGCTACCCCGACCTGTTCAAGGTGGGCGTGACGATGTCGAACCAGACAGGACAGCCGGTCCCGGTGATCGTCCTGATCATGGGGACCTACCTGGCGATCAGCCTGGTCACCTCCCTCCTGATGAACGTCTACAACCGGCGCGTGCAGGTGCTGGAACGGTGATGGACCGATGACGACCGACACGCTGCCGCCCCCTTCCACCGCCGTCGGGCCCATGACCTGGCTCCGGCGAAACCTCTTCTCGAGCATCCCGAGCTCCATCGCCACGGGCCTGATCCTCGGCCTGCTCATCGTGGTGGTCGTCACTATCGGTGGCTGGACCCTGACCGAGGCGCGATGGAGCGTCGTGACGAACAACCTGCGCCTCTTCCTGGTCGGCCAGTACCCGGTCGAGGAGGCGTGGCGGCTGTGGCTCGACCTCGCCGTGCTCTCGGTGCTGGCTGGTGTCTCCGGAGGGCTCTACGGCCAGACGACGCGGACGCTGGCGGTTGCCCTCTCCGCCATGCAGCTGCTCCTGGCCGTGCTGATGGCGGTCTCCCCCCTTGGCTGGATGATCACCGTCGGCATGGCCGCCAATGCGGCGGCCGTGTGGGTCGGGTTTGCGATCGGACGCGTGCTGCCCGTCCCACGACGGCTGGTGATCGCCGGCTGGGTCCTCTCGATCCCCGTGAGCTACCTGCTGATCAACGGGATCGGCGCCGGCCCGCTGCCGGCCGTCGGATCGACGCTCTGGGGCGGCCTGCTCCTCACCGTGCTGCTGGCGGTCATCGGCATCCTGCTCTCGTTCCCGTTGGGCGTGCTGCTGGCCCTCGGCCGGCGCAGCTCCCTCCCGGCGGCGCGTGCCCTCAGCACCGCGTACATCGAACTCATCCGCGGCGTGCCGCTGGTCACGCTCCTGTTCATGGCCGACATCATGCTGCCGCTCCTGCTCCCGGGGGAGTGGCGCATCGACCGCGTGGCGAGGGCCATGGGCGGGATCACCCTGTTCTCGGCGGCGTACGTCGCCGAGAACGTGCGGGGCGGGTTGCAGGCGATCCCGTCGGGCCAGTACGAGGCCGCCCACGCGCTAGGGCTGAACGCGTTCCAGACGAACCTGTTCATCGTGCTGCCGCAGGCGCTGCGGAGCGTCATCCCGGCCAACGTCGGTCTCTTCATCAGCCTGTTGAAGGACACGACGCTGGTCACCATCGTCGGGTTGCTCGAGATCCTGGGCATCGGCCGGGCGATCCTTGCCCAGCCTGAGTCGTTGGGGGCAAACCTGGAGGTGTACGTCTTCGTGGCCGCCGTCTTCTTCGCGCTGTGCTACGCGATGTCGCAGGCGAGCTACCGTCTTGAGCGGGCCTTGGGCGTCGGCTCACGTTGAAGCGAGGTGCAGGAGTGACGGCTGAGACCGATTCCATCGCGAGGGACCACGCGGGGCAAACGGAGAACGGCGCGGAGGCGATCATCGTCTGCCGCGACGTCCACAAGTGGTTCGGTCAGCTGCACGTGCTGCGCGGGATCAACCTCGAGGTGCAGACCGGCGAGGTCGTGGTCATCTTCGGCGCCTCCGGCTCGGGCAAGTCCACCTTCATCCGGACCATCAACCGGCTCGAGGAGCACCAGCGCGGCGAGATCTTCGTCGACGGGATCGAGCTCACCAATGACGTCCGCAACATCGCCGCCATCCGCAGCGAGATCGGGATGGTCTTCCAGTCGTTCAACCTCTTCCCGCACCTGACCGTGCTGCAGAACGTGGCGCTGGCGCCGGTGCGCGTCCGGAAGTGGTCGCGCCCGCGGGCCGAAGAAGTGGCCATGGAGCTGCTCACCCGGGTCGGCATCCCCGAGCAGGCACACAAGCATCCGGCACAGCTGTCGGGTGGCCAGCAGCAGCGCGTGGCCATCGCCCGCGCCCTGGCGATGCAGCCCAAGATCATGCTCTTCGACGAGCCCACCTCGGCGCTCGATCCGGAGATGATCAGCGAGGTGCTCGATGTGATGCGCGAGCTCGCTGAATCCGGCATGACGATGCTGTGCGTCACGCACGAGATGGGCTTCGCACGGGCCGTTGCCAACCGGATGGTCTTCTTCGATCACGGCGAGATCGTGGAGGAGGGTCCGCCGTCGCAGATCTTCGAGGCACCGCAGCACGAGCGGACGAAGCAGTTCCTCTCGCAGATCCTGCACTGAGGCGGAAGGGCGCGGAAGCGTGGATGGGGTGGTGGAGATGAGGGGACTCGAACCCCTGACCCCCGCGATGCGAACGCGGTGCTCTCCCAGCTGAGCTACATCCCCACGGGGTCGGGCCGCGCGGGCCGGCGGCGAGTATAGCAGGGGGCCGATGGGGGGTTCCCGGGCTGGAACATGCGTTCTACCGGACGCTGTCACCTTTCGGCGCCAATCCTCTCCTGTACGGGCATAGTGACGACAACCATGGCTCGCATTTCGGCGGCAGGCGAGGTCGAGGCGGTCTACCGCCAGGACGGAGACCGATTGTGGCGCTCGCTGTACGCCTTCGCCGGTGACGAGGAGGTTGCCTCTGACGCCGTCGCCGAGGCATTTGCGCAGGCCCTCCGCCGCGGCGCGGCCATCCGGGACGTGCGCGGCTGGGTCTGGCGTTCGGCCTTCCGCCTCGCCGCCGGAGACCTGAAGCGGCGATCCAGAATCTCCCATGGGCCGATGCCGGAAGGCTCCATGCACGACGTCCACCCCGACGAGCAGCTCCTCCACGCCATCGCGGAGCTGACCCCGCAGCAGCGCGCGGTGATCGTGCTGCACTACTACGCCGACTGCCCGGTGCGCGAGATCGCGCACCGCACGGGCATGAATGCGCTTGCCGTCCGCGCTCACCTGAGCCGCGGTCGGAAGCATCTCCGCGTCCTGCTGGGTGACGAGCAATGAGCGACCTGCACGACCGATTCAAGACGCTCGACGCGCTGTCGACGCCTGACCTGTGGTACGAGATCGAGGAGCGAGCCATGGCTGCACAGCCGACACCCCGTCGCAGCGGCGCCTGGGTCCTGATTGCCGTCACATTGGTGCTGGCGTTGGCCATCGGCGGCGCGGCGCTGGTCGGCGCCGGCATCGTCAAGCTGCCGGTGAGCGTCGACCCGTCGGCGACGGCGTCGGCCAGTCCGTCATCGGCGAATCCATCCGCAAGTGCCTCGGCGTCGGCGTCGAGCACGGCTTCGGCCAGTCCATCGGCGCCAGCCGTGGCGGCCTGGGACGCCACCGGACCGATGAACGAGGCCCGCACCGGCCAGGCGGCCGTCCTGCTGGCCGATGGTCGGGTGCTACTCATCGGCGGTGTCGGAAGCGACGCGACCATCCTGGCCAGCGCGGAGCTCTTCGACCCCACGACGGGATCCTGGGCCACCACCGGTTCGATGAACGTGGCACGCGTCCTCCACACCGCCACGCTTCTCGCGGATGGCAGGGTGCTGGTGACGGGGGGAGCCGACGGGATCGGCGTGATGAGCGTCGATGCAGTCGCCACCGCCGAGCTGTACGACCCCGCGACGGGATCCTGGACCGCCACCGGTTCGATGACCGAGGCGCGTGCTCGCCATACCGCGACCCTGCTGGATGACGGCAGGGTGCTGGTGACAGGCGGAAGTGGCAGTGGCGTGGGCTCCGACTCCCTGGCCTCTGCCGAGCTCTATGATCCTGCCACTGGCTCCTGGAGCGCCACCGACGACATGACCGAAGCCCGCAGCGAGCAGACCGCCACGCTGCTGCCGAATGGTCGGATCCTGGTGGCCGGCGGCAACGGGAGCAGCGGGCCGCAGCTCGCCTCGGCCGAGCTGTACGACACGGGCACGGGCTCGTGGACCGCGACCGCTGAGATGGCCAGGGACCTGGCCGATCACACCGCCACCCTGCTGCCTGATGGGCGGGTGCTGGTTAGGGGCGGGAGTACAAGCAGTGGTCCCGTAAGGAGCGCGGAGCTGTACGACCCGGGCACCGGGTCCTGGACCGCCACGGCGGACCTGAACGGCGAACACCTGGGAGGCACCGCGACCCTGCTTGATGATGGCAGCGTGCTGGTGGCTGCTGGCGGCATCGGCGGCGCAGAGCTGTACGACCCGGGCACCGGATCCTGGACCGACACCACGAGCCTGCTCCAAGAACGCACCGATCACACAGCCACGCTGCTCGACGATGGCCGCGTGCTGGTGGCTGGCGGCCGGGGCGCTGGCGCGACGCTGGCCAGTGCCGAGCTGTACCAGCCGGGCGGAAATTGAGCGGATGGCATTAGGGGAGAGGGACTTCCCAGACTAGAACGTTTGTTCTAACATGGGTCGGACCATGACCGTGGTCCAGCCCCTTCCCGAACTGCTCGACTCGCTCCGTGAGCGGGGCCTGCGCCGGGGCGTTCCGGTCCAGCCCGCCATCCCCACCGGGCACCCGTCGCTGGATGCCGCGCTTCGGACCGATGGCTGGCCGCGTGGCTCCCTGGCGCTGCTCGATGCGCCCGCGGGCAGCGGCGCCACCACCCTGGCGCTGGGCTCGCTGGCCGCCTGCCAGGCGGCGGGTGGCGTGGTGGCCTACCTGGACACCGCCGGCAGCCTGGATCCCTCCACCGCTGTCCAGCTGGGCATCAACTTGGACTGGCTGCTGGTCGTGCGTCCGGCAGACGCGGCCGAGGCGGTGGAACTGGCCGGCTGGCTCGCGCGTGAGCGACGGATCGATGCCATGGTCCTGGACCTCGCCGGCGGCGTGGCGTCACGTGCCCTGGAGCGCCTTGCCAATCTGCTCGTGCGCTCCGACGGCGTGACGCTGCTGCTCACCGGCATGGCCGGTGCGGGACGGGGGGCCGCCGGCGTACGGGTCGCGCTGCGGCGCCGCGCCTGGCTGGCAGTGGGGCGCGACCTGGTGGGGCAGCGGGTCGAGGCGACCGTGGAGCGGCACCGTTGGGCGCTGGCCGGGGGCCGCGCGGAGCTCGACCTCTTCTTCGCCGAGGGGCGCCGCGTTGACGGGCTGCTGCGCGCCGAGGCTCGTCCGCTCGTCGAGCAGCGAGCCGACGAGCAGCCTGCCCTCCGGGTGGTGAGCGCATGACGCCGTGAATGTACTGCTCGCCATGGTCTGGCCGGAGCTGCGCGCGCCGGAGGCGGATCCGATGCAGCTGGCCGCCTTCGAGCCGATGCTGGACCGTCTGGACGATCTCTCCCCGAGGATCGAGGCGGTGGACGCGGGCGTGGCCATGGTCGACATCACGGGCCTCGGGGCGCTGCACGGCAGCGAGCGGAGGATCGCGGCACGCGCCGTGGCGCTGGTCCGGGAAGTGGCGCCGCTCACCGTGCGCTGCGGGGTGGGGGGGAACCGCTGGCTGGCGGCGCTGGCCGCGCGATTGGCGCGCCCGGAGCGCCCGGATGCGCCGGCCGCCTTCCGCGCCCTGGAACGGGAGGAGCTGGCCGCACTGCCGCTCGACCTGCTGCCCGCCGACCCGGCGACGCGCCAGCGCTTCGTGCTGTTCGGGCTGACCGGCATGGGGCAGCTCGCCGCCCTCCCGCGTTCCGCGGTGGGCGCCCAGTTCGGGCCGGCCGGGGAGCGCCTCCAGGCCCTGGCCCGTGGCGAGGACTCGCGTCCGCTTCGGCCCCGTCGCCGCCCGGAGCGGCTGCGCACCCGGGTCGCCTTCGAGTCCTCGCTCGATGGGATCGGCGGCGTGGCGCTGGCGCTCCGGCGAGCGACCGCCGAGCTGTGCAACGAGCTCCGGACCCGTCACCTGGCCCCCGGCCGAGCGGCCCTGGTCCTGGAGCTGGAGGACGCCCCGGAGCTGGCGGTGGAGCTCGCCTTCCCGGCGCCGGCGCTGGAGCCGGACTGGATCGCGCGCCTGCTCATCGGTCGCCTGGAATCGGTCAGCCGCGACCGGCGGATGGAGGAAGAACCGCGGGTGAGCGGGCTTCGCCTCACCCTCGATCGGCTGACCGATCCTGCCAGCCGGCAGCTGGCCGCGTTCGAGGTGCAGGCCGGACGCTGGGAGGAGCTGCGCTGGTCGCTTGAGCGGCTGGCGGCTCGCTTCGGGGAGGGCCGCCTGTGGCGGGCCGCGCAGGATCGGCCGAACGCGTCACTGGCCGAGCGGCGGTCGCGGCTTGTCGACGTCGGGCCATCCACGTCATGACGCGCCTGGTTGCCGGCCATCCCCTGGTCCAGGTCGAGACCGGCCCGGATGGCACCCCGATCCACCTCCGGATGGAGGGTGTCAGCCACGGAGAGGTAGGGATCTGCAACCGCTGGCGCGTGGATGACGACTGGTGGCGTACCCCCGTCGCTCGTGCCTACTTCAAGGTCGTGACGCGCGACGGGCTGCTGTGCATCGTCTACCTGGACGAGCTGCGCGGGACCTGGCACCTGGAGCGCATCTACGACTAGCCGGCGATTCCCGCCAGGAATCCGAGCCCAAGCAGGATCACCAGGCCGAAGACCACGCGGCGGAAGGCAGCCTCCGGCAGACGTCGCAGGACCGGCGTGCCCAGGATCGTACCGGCCAGCACCGCAACGATCATCAACGCGATCAGCGGCCAATGCTCGACGACCTGGTCGGCACCGTCGGAGAGGTAGACCGGGATGCGGGCCAGGTCGACAACCAGGCCGATGGCCGTGGCGGTCGCGACCAGCTGCAACCGGTCGAGCCGGAAGTACAGCAGCGCCGCCGTCCGGATGCCACCCTGGTTGCCGACCAGCCCGCCGAACCCGCCGGAGAGGATGCCGGTGAGCATCGCCCAACCCGTGCCATCGACCCGCAGCCGCTTCGCCAGCCCGGTCAGCCCGGAGACGCCGGAGAACACCAGCAGGATGCCCAGCACCAGCCCAAGGATCCGGCTGGCAAGCGTGGCATGCAGAACGGCCCCCGTCAGGCCGCCCACGGCACTGGCTGCTCCGAACGTCAAGAGGACGCCGCGGTCGACTTCGGCACGCAGCATCCAGGCACGCAGTGCGGTGGCGGCGAAGTGCGGGATCGACACGAGAACCACGGCCACCTTGGTGCCGTAGGCGAGCGCCAGCAGCGGGGTGAGCAGGCTGCCGATCCCGAAGCCTGCCACCGCAGCCACGCCGCCCGCCACCAGGGCCACCAGCGCGGCAGCGGCGAACAGGAGCATCACCGGCCCATCCTACGGCGCGGGGTGGCACCTCTCGTGCATGCCGGTGGTGCCCCATGACTGACTTCAACCGAAACCCTGGCGCAATCGACGACCCGGGACGCACCGGGGGGATCGATCCGGAGGAAGAGCGGCTGCCGCCGGGGGACACCGCGGGCAACACCGGGGGACCCGGGGAGCCGGAGCCGGCAGAGCTGGACCTGCCCGGCCCCAACGACCCCGTGGCGTGGAGCTACATCGAACCGGGGACGGAGGTGATCGGGCGCGAGGGAGTGAAGATCGGTACCGTCAAGGAGATGCTGGGCACCAAGGCGGAGGGCATCTTCCACGGCATCGCACTCGATCCGGCCGATGGCGGCGACACGCGCCTGGTCTTCGCAGATGCCGTCACGAGCCTGACCACGTCGCGCGTGCAGGTGCAGATCGCCACCGACCAGGTGGACGACCTGCAGGTCTACGAACCGGACAAGGACTGACCCCGATGTCGGCCGGGCCTGCCATCATGGCGGCATGTCCGACGCCTTCAGGGTCGACCGCCTCTGGCCCGATCGTGCGGCCGGCCTGGACCTGGACGCGGAATTTGCATCGCTCAGGGTGCAACGGCCGCTCGCCCGCGACCGCCCCTGGGTCTCGCTCAACATGGTCACCAGCATCGACGGCCGGGCGCAGCTGGCGGGCAAGGCGGAGGGCCTTGGCAGCCGGGCCGATCGGCGCCTGATGCAGCTCTACCGGGCCGCATTCGACGTCGTCGGCAGTGGGGCCGGCACGCTGCTGGCCGACGACTTCTACTCGCACCTGCCCGATGACCTCGCCGCAAGCCGCGCCGCGGCCGGATGGCCGCCGCAGCCGGTGGCGCTGGTGATCGCCGGCCGCCGGCCGCTCCCCACCGACCGTCGCTGGTTCTCGTACGTCGACCAACCGCGAAGGGTGGCGGTCGGCAGCGGCAGCCCGCACGCGGAGGGCGAGCCGCTTCCCGGTGTGGAGCTGTGGGTCGCGCCGACCGAGGAGCCCCAGCCGGACTGGCTGCTGCATCGTCTCGGCGAGGCTGGTCACGGCTCGCTGCTGCTCGAGGGTGGCCCGACCGTCAACGCCGCCTTCCTGGCGGCGGGATGCGTGGACGAGCTCTGCTGGACCATCGGCCCGCATGTGCTGGCCAACGAGGCGCTGCCCATGGTGGCCCCGGTGGCGGCGGGTGGCCTCGCCGAGCCGCTCGAGGCCGAGCTCGCGAGCGTCCATCGGTACGGCAGCGAGCTGTTCCTGCGCTACCGGTTCGGTAGCATCGGCTCATGATCGACACCGGCCTGCTG